>WTFZ01000200.1 GCA_011523835.1 Synechococcus sp. CO36386bin_29
GCCGGGGTTATCACAATCCTGAATACCCGCTGAATCGCCTGAATGGGGACGACTGGATCGTCTGCGTGGAGCAGACCTTGGGTTGGTATCCCTCTGACGTGAACCGCAGCCAGCTCAACCTGCTCGACAGTCATGACGTTCCCAGGGCTTTGCACACCCTGAAGGGGGATACCAAAGCCCTGCGATTGGCGTTGCTCTTGTTGTGTCTCCAACCCGGAGCGCCTTGCCTCTACTACGGCACGGAGATGGGGTTGAGCGGAGGTCCAGAGCCAGGGTGCCGGGAGGCCTATCCCTGGTCGGGACCTGCTCCTCGGGACCTGAGGTGGATGGTGAAGGATCTGTTCGGATTGAGGCAGTCTCTGGCTGCTCCCATCACCGATGGCTGGACCTGGTGTGCGCAGGGAGAAGACGGATTGTTGGGGAAGTCTCGTCGATGCCCTTTCGTCACGGTACTGATCAACCGAAGTCGTCGCCGGAGCCTTGAGTGGAAAGAGAATGTTCCTGGCATCCTCTGGCTTGCCGGATCATTCAAGGAAAACGATCAGCTGTTGGGACCCCAGTCAGCTGTCGTGTTCTCCTCGGTGCCCGGTGAGGAGATAGAAGCCCTTGTCGAGACTTGAACTCGAGACCTCTCCCTTACCAAGGGAGTGCTCTACCGCTGAGCTACAAGGGCATGTGGAGGATGGGCCGGGTTGGATTTGAACCAACGTAGGCAGAGCCAGCGGATTTACAGTCCGCCCCCATTAACCACTCGGGCACCGACCCGAACCACACCGGAAGAACTTACCAGCCCACCGGACTGGGGTGGTCGATACGATCGTGGGACAGGTTTCTGCCGGTGATGCGTCTGCTGCTGCTTAATGGCCCCAACATCAATCTGCTGGGGCAGCGGGAGCCTGGTCTTTACGGACACCAGACGCTTGCTGACATTGAAATGCGCCTGAGGGATCGGGCCAAAACAGCTGCTCTGCAACTCGAAACGTTCCAGAGCAATTTCGAAGGCGCTCTGGTGGAACGGATTCACCAGGCGATGGGCTCAGTGGACGGAATCCTGATCAATGCTGGTGCCTACACCCATACCTCCATCGCGATCCGTGATGCGCTTTTGGGCGTCGCGATTCCTTTCGTGGAAGTGCATTTGAGCAACATCCATGCCCGCGAGTCCTTCCGGCATCACTCCCATCTCGCCGACTGTGCCCTGGGTGTTGTGTGTGGTTTCGGTGCTTTCAGCTACGACATGGCTTTTGACGGCTTGGTGAACCACCTCAGAGGACTCCAGGCATGAGCATCGCCAGCTCAACGGTGGGCCGAGCGGGCGCATCGGTTGCTTCGATCCGTTGGTTGGCGGCTCCCACGAGCGAGCGTTGGATTGAGCAGGCCATTGCCAGACCCATGGAGGTGTTGATTGACCATGCCCATTGCGAGCGCAAGGCAGCGGGATCAGCGGTTCAATTGATGTTCCGCTACCTCTGTGAACCCGGTCTTGGTGAAGCGCTCAGCCCTTTGGCCCGGGAAGAACTGGAGCACTTTGAGCAGGTGCTTGCTCTGCTCAAATCTCGGGGGCGCTATCTGGAACCGCTCCGTTCTCCTGCCTATGGAGCTCTTCTGGCGAAGCAGGTGCGACGGGGGGAGCCTGAGCGCATGTTGGATTCCTTTCTGATTGCAGGGTTGATTGAGGCCCGAAGCCACGAACGCATGGCGTTGCTGGCCCAGAACAGTCCGGACCCAGGATTGAGAGAGCTTTACGGCGGTCTTTTAAAAAGTGAAGCGCGCCACTTCGGGCTTTATTGGGTGTTGTGTGAACAGCGTTATCCGCGCGACGTGATCATTCCCAGGCTGGAGCAGCTGGCAGCTGCAGAGGTTGATGCATTGAGAGGCGATTTGAGCTGCCCTGACGATGTACGAATGCATTCGGTTGGTGTGATCGCCTAATGCCTGTGGGTTTGATCCATAGCTATGGGTTTTAGAAAAATGTGCTGCCCGTGATCCAAGCCTGGAAGGGCGCTCTGGCTCCTTCCAGGATGGCCAGGTAGCTCGTGCTGAAGATGCCCGCAAAGGTGATACA
The DNA here is from genome assembly GCA_011523835.1 of Synechococcus sp. CO36386bin_29. Taxonomy (GTDB): domain Bacteria; phylum Cyanobacteriota; class Cyanobacteriia; order PCC-6307; family Cyanobiaceae; genus Synechococcus_C. Next base: position 2,066 of record WTFZ01000200.1, read on the forward strand.
AACTCCGATCGCAATCAGTAGTTCGTAATGGTTACGAGTGTTGTCTGTAAGCGCTCTTGGCAGGGTGCGACGACGAGCCATGGGTTTTCCTATGCCTCTTTGATATGAACATCATTCCTCGGATGCGCTGATCCAACGAGTGAATGTCAATAAGTCATTACGTTGTAAAGGCAGATGAACCTGTCAGGGTTCATCTTTGCGAGAGATGAAGATAGTTATTGATTGTCACCGCGATTGTTAAGTCTTTTGGGGCTCAATCGTTGCTTGCCTGTTCCTGCCTTTGTTAAGCGAGGTCGCCGGTTTGCAGGGATTTCGTGATACTGGCCTGAAAGAAGCTTGAAGACGAGCGCGAGTCGGTGCGTGGCGGTTTTAGAATTGACCCCATCGTTGATGGTTGTCCCGTGTCTGACCCTGTGATTGCTGTCGCTGATTCCCTGCAAGCGTTGCGTAATGGCACGACAGATGAGCAGTGGGATGGCTTGAAAGCCAACCCTCTCGTCCGCGACTTGATCAGTCGATGTACTGATCTGGAAGCGGCATGGCTTCTCAGCGATTAAGTAGTCGCGCAAAGTTCTGGCACCCCACGAGGCCAAGGGCTGAGGTCATCCGTCGATGCCTTTTTCTGGCTGTTGCCTGAGGAAGCTCTTAATCGACCGAAGATTTTGCCACTGGGTTGGCTTGGGAGCCTCCCATTTTTGGAAACTGTTCAGCGATCGGATCGCCTGTGAAGTTGGCGACCCATCCGCTGGGGTTGTTGAACAAGCGGATTGCGCAGAAACAGGGCTTTTCGCCCATGTCGAACCAATGCCGGGTTCCAGCAGGAACACTGATCCAGTCGTTGGCTTCACACGTCACAAGAAGCACCTCATTGCAGATGTGAAGGCAAAACAGACCGCGTCCCTCCACAAACAGACGCACCTCGTCTTCGGCGTGGGTGTGTTCACTGAGAAACTTTTGGCGCAGGGCCT
>WTFZ01000056.1 GCA_011523835.1 Synechococcus sp. CO36386bin_29
TTCCAACCCTTGCACTGAGGCTGGCGAAATGAAACGGTTGATCGCGGCGGAGCGCAGGCTCTACGGCCTTGGCCAGAAGTAAGGGACCGGCCGCATTGATCCTGAAGGATTCGACCAGTGCATCTGGATCAACATGCTGAAGACGTTTCTCCGGCTGCAGAGAGGGGCCGTGAAGGCGACCAGTGGCGTTGAACACCAGCCGTAGGGGGCAAGGGTCATCCAGGAGCCTGTTGCTCAGCCTGGAGAGGCTTTCAGAATTCTCCAGATCAAGGGACCAATCCTCCCTCTCCTTTGAGTTACGGCGACAGAGCGTGACCAACAGATTCGGGCAAAGCCTGGCCAGCTGGGAAGCCAGCGCTGTGCCGATTCCTCCGCCACCCACAATCAGTGCACGCCCCAACCAATCGTCATGGCCTGATTCAGGCATGATTCAGCCGCCGCTGTCGCGGGTATGAAAGTCTCTACTCCACTGTTGCTGACGAGCTTCACCGGTGTCCTTGCACTTGGCCTCTGGTGGGGGTTTTCGGAGCGCTCAAGACGCTTGGATGCATCTGCATCAGAATTCCTCTTGCAGACACTGCTTGAGGGGTCTCAACAGGAAGAGCCCGCGAACGATCCCACAAAGCGCACGAGCAATCAGGACGCGAAACCGAGAGCTGTCACCATTCCGTCAGTGCCTGAGGCTGGCCGATCCCCAGACCCTCAGCTGAAGGTGGCTCTCCTGAGTCAGTCTCCGCCGCGCAGCATCGCAGTTCAAGATGGAGCCCGATGCCGCCGCTCCTCCGGCGAGACCATGACAGCCGGCACGGTCAACGATCTTCTGTCGGTTCAGAAGCCAGGGCTCGTGAGTTGCGGTGGTGAACGCGGTCGAGTGCTGGTTAATAACAGGGCTTACGAGGGAACCATTCATCTTTTGAACAGAGGAAAGGGTTGGACCGCCATCAATCAGATCAAGCTCGAGCGTTATGTGGCGTCCGTGGTGGGAGCAGAAATGCCTTCTCACTGGAATCAGGAAGCGTTGAAAGCTCAGGCTGTCGCGGCTCGCTCCTACGCCCTTGTGCATGTGATTCGTCCAGCGACGGCTGACTGGAATCTGGGTGATACAACACGATGGCAGGCTTATTCAGGTCTGATGACCAAAACAGCGTCGACCCACAGGGCTGCCTCAGCCACCAACGGAATCGTTCTCAGTTTTCAAGGAGGTCTTGTGGAATCGCTCTACGCAGCAACGCGAGAGATCTCGGAGGAAGCCCACGGTCATATGGGCGCCAGCATGAGTCAGCATGGCGCCCAAAAACTGGCGGAGGGTGGCTTGCGCTTCAACGAAATTCTTGGTCGGTATTACATCGGGGCATCACTGGCCAGGATCAAAACTGATGGGCAGTGAACACTTCTGGACATCCGCTTTATACCGCTCCAGCCAGGCGCTGGACCAGGGTGCTCTGATTCCTCTGACAACTTCGCGATTGCAATGTCCAGGAATGGGCTGTGAGCGATTTGAACTGCGTCAACTCAATGCGCAGCTGCCGAGACACCATCGGCCCGAGGGACCCAAGCCCAATCCGTTCAGTCCCTGGGAACAGGAACTCGAAATTGAGTCGATCGGAAATAACCACGTGCTGATCCTCAACAAATACCCGGTACAAACGGGTCACATGCTCCTGATCACCAGGCAATGGGCGCCGCAGGTGCACTGGCTGACCGACGATGACTGGTCTGCACTGGTACAGGTGGACCGGGACACAAGCGGTTTGTGGTTCTTCAACAGTGGTCCCAAGGCCGGAGCAAGCCAACCGCACCGGCATCTGCAGTTGTTACGAAGGCAGCAAGGTGAACAGGTCTGCCCGCGTGAGAGTTGGTTTCGCAACCTCCTTCACGATCGAAAGAGTGATCGATCTGACGACACCCAAGATCCACTGATTGCCAGTTGCGCGCTCGCTTTACGTCCCCATGGCATCACGTTGAAGCAAGAGGCCCGAGCCCTGCATGCTCTCTACCGCTCTCTCGCCGAGACTCTCGATCTGGGGGACGTCAAGACAGAACAACCACCAGTCGCCCCTTACAACTTGTTGATCACGCCAGAATGGATGGCCGTAATCCGGCGCAAGCAGGAGCGTGCCTCAGGGTTCAGCCTGAATGCACTTGCATTCGCTGGTTATCTGCTTGCAACGCAGAAATCAGATCTGGACTGGTTGAAACGCAACGGCGGTGAACGCCTGCTCCAGGAGGTCGTGGATTCAATCAGTGGTGCCACCGATGACTGCCAGTCCTCGATGACGACTGAATGAAATGAGTCCCTGCCGAGACAGGGGATCATGAACACGTCCATGAAGCATCAAGAAAGCCTTCGCAATAAGAGGGTGAGAGAAAACATGCAGCTGGTGAATCCGATCGCGAAGCACTACGCAAAACGATGCGGGCTCGACCCCGACGATCTGAGACAGGTCGGGGTCATGGGTCTGCTCAAAGCGGCAGACACATTCAGATCAGAACGTTGCACACCCTTCAAAGCCTTTGCCAGGCCACACATCCGTGGGGCAATCCTGCATTACCTGAGGGACAAGGCAACAGTCGTGCGCTATCCCAGGCAACTGCAGGAGAATCGAGAGCTCAGACACCTAGGCATCCACGGCCATGGTGCATTGATCCGAAGGGTGTACTGCAGCGAAGAAACCATGGCCGACGCAATCCCCGAGGCGGACCAGGCCACGGATCAGGTGGAACGCTCAGAACTGATTCAAAACACGCTGCGATCGCTCAGTGAACCTGAGCGAACTGCTATCAAGACGGTTGTCCTCGAAGGGAGAAGTCTCAGAGGCGCCGCAAAACTGACAGGAGTCAGCGCCATGACCGTGCAGCGACGGGTGAAGCGCGGACTCATGCAACTTCGATTGAAACTGGAAGATCAGCTCTGGGCTGACTGATCGCGTTCAATCTGCTGTTCAAGGGTGGCAATGGCAGCATTGACGGCGGAAAGCTGACGCTCAAGTCCGTCGCGCCAGAAGCGAAGCATGCGCAA
>WTFZ01000109.1 GCA_011523835.1 Synechococcus sp. CO36386bin_29
AGTTCCGAAGAAGCCACCACAGCATCGGAACGGCCCGAAAGTAGCGGCCTGAACAGGGGGGTGCAAGAGCTTTCGTGGCAGATCATTGATCACCACAACTCCAACTTCATGCCTGCCTGAAAGCAAGTGATGGCACAGGCGACGGACAGATTCAGGCTGCGAACGCCTCCCTGGCCATCACTGCCAGCACTGCGTGGCATCGGAATCGTAAGTATTTTCTCACATTCCTCTCGAATGGGTTCAGGCAATCCTGTGTCTTCTCGTCCGAACAGCAAGACGTCCCCCGTTTGAAAGCGAAACGTCTGAAGGGGCTCACCACCCCGGCGACTGCATCCGATCACTCTTGAGGGCTGGGGAAGCCTGCCCTGGAAGTCTTTGAAATCCGAATGAACCGATAGGTTCACGTGGGGCCAGTAGTCGAGGCCTGCGCGTTTGAGGTGTTTGTCGTCGATCGAGAACCCAAGAGGTTCGATCAAGGCAAGAGGAAGATTGAACGCAGCACAAGTGCGCGCGATGTTGCCCGTGTTCGGGGGGATCTGAGGCTCGAACAAGGCGATTCGGAGAGGGCAGGACGACAGAGACATCACAGTGGTACAGCCTGACCAAGGGCATGAAGATCGAGAGCTCTGCCTTGAACGACAAGCCAGCTCCGGTTGGCTTGAAGGGCCAGCCGTTGAGCGAATCGTCCCTGGCGATCGCGGAACAGTCCGCCGATGGCTGTTGGAGGAACCACTCCCCACCCTGTTTCTTCGATCACCATCACCACGGGTTCCAGGCGTTGTTTCAGGGTTCTGAGCAAGTCGGTTTCCAACGTGTTCCATTGATCGGAATCCAGCTGCAAGTAAGCAGCGGTGAAACCACCGAGAGCATCGATCAGCAGTGCATGGTGTTCAGGAGCTTTGTTCACCGCATCCAGCAGTTGACCGTCGCATTCGAGAAGATGCCATTGGGATGGCCGTCGTTCTCGATGCAGCTTCAGTCGTTGCTGCCAGGAGGCATCGTCAGGCCGCGCTGGTGATGTGGCGACATAAGTCACCTCCGCACATGAGGCGATCAGATGTTCAGCCCACCGGCTCTTGCCTCCACGGCTTGGGCCGGAAACCAGAACCAGGCCCTCGGGACGATCAGCCGCCACCGTTCATCCCGCGGAGTGTTGCCACCGACGATGGGCTGACACGGTTGAGGTAGCGGAAGATCCAATATTTAAAGATCGTCGCCAGGATCACAGGGAAAGTGGCAATGAATAAAAGAATGAAATTCTCTCTGGCTGGGAACCCAAAATGATTGGCAATTCCATCAAGCAGCACCGTCCATCCTTCCGGGCTGTGAAAACCAACAAAAATATCAGTGAAAAGAATGATGGCAAACGCCTTGGCTGAATCACTGAGTCCGTAAACGGCTTCGTCAAAAAATCCTCTCAGGACGCGTAATTCCTCGCGGCTGAACAAGCAAACCACAACAAATGCGATTGTCGCTGCAAGATCAGCGAGGACGTTTTTCACAGCATGGGTGCTTTCTGAATCTGCTTCCTGCTTCAACTCCTCAGCTTTTGCAGACAATTTTTTCTGCAACTCTTCCTGGGTGGGAATCGAATCACCCCGTAGAAGTGCATCAAATTCGATCTCAGCTTTGTAGACCCGAAGTTTTTCGACGGCCTGCTCTTCAAGCTGTGGCTTCGGGTAACTCAGAAACGGCAAGTCCGGCGCAAACCGATCAACAGCAGGACTGATGATGTAAGTGCGGCTGACCTGTTGCACCAGAAGTGGCACAAGAATCAAGAGCAACAGCACCTTGAGAGAAATCAGGGTGGAATCCCGCCGCCGCCGGAATCCAGCCACGAGAGTTGCTTCAGCCGTCGGATTCAGCTGCCGTCGCAGCGTGTCGAAAATTCCGAGCAGCGAGCGAGGGAGCGGATCAGGTGTTCGACTGATGGTTGGAGCTGAGGCCTCACGGCGCGGGCTGTAACGGTTGACAACGGTCTCGATCAGTTGCAACTGGCGCAACTCCTGCGGATCGAGTTGACCCCGTTGATACTCCAGCTTGTCGAGGGAGCTCCGGCAGACGTTGATGGCGGCCCGGAACTTACGCAGAACAGTGGCTTGAACTGAACTGGGAACTGAGAGCTCGAGATCGGGCCTGATCGGCCGATCCCCGTAGTACTCGAGTTCCAGGCTTTGAATCAGGAGAGCAGCTTCATAGCCGCGGTCGAGATCAACATTGACATCGAAGGACTTGGCCCTTCCGAAGGTGTCGAGCCAGTTGCGTCCTGCCATCGTGCTGTCAGCGGGAGAAAATCCACCAGGTGGCCATCGGAACTATGGTGCCGACGACCAGCAGAACTACAACCCACGTGAAGGCATTGCTTTCCTGGGTTTCTTCTGCTGTTGGCACGTTGGTCGGTAACGCAGTTCTCTCCACCTGAACCGGAGGGCCTGGATCTTCGCCACCATCGAGAACGATTTCGATTCTTGCAACGCCATCAAGGGTGGCCTGACGGAAGCGGTCGCCATCCCGAAGCGGTTGGCTCATGGTTGTTCTGCCCGTGCTTCGAAGCAAGGATTCAGGTAGTTGATCCAACAGGGCCGGTGAGGCAACAACCGTTGCCTGCTTACTCTGACTTTCCTCGAGAAACAGCAGGAGAGGTCTGCCGGATTCAGCGGTGTTATCGCTCCAGCGTTCTAGGAGCGCATCGCCGAAGGCTGGCAGGCTCAGACCGTAATCGAGGCGGCGCAAGGTCACGAGCCTGGCATCAACGTGAAATCGGTCCAGCTCCTCAAGTCGATTGCTGATTTCATTCCGACCTGAACGACTCAGCACTTCGGCTGAATCGAGGACCAGCTCGTCCGGGGGCTGGGGCGGGAAGTCCTGGGGAGAGACGGCCAGTGCCATCGGTGTACAGAACAGCACGCAGAGAATGGCGGCCAGAATCCCGCCGGTGAGCTGGGTGTAGCGATTCATGGTCATGCACAGCATCGGATCAGTCTGCCCTCAGGTGGCCAGGCTGTCTCTGTTGAGGGCCATGATCGCTTCTAGAACGATCACGGCGCGACCTTCTGGAAGGTCGAGACGTTCTGTCAGGTGATGCAGCAGTTGTTTTTCTTCGGGCGTGACGTCCCGATCGGCATGGGTGAGGTGGGCGGCAACAGCCAGCGCTGTCTCCTGTTGCAGCGGTGACAGTGCAGGCAAGGCATTGTCCACGAGACGTTCAACACCGTCTGCGCGCAGCTGGGCCAGGAGGAGATCAAATAGTGTCGCCATCTCCTGTTCATTTTTGTCCTTGAACGGTGTGCGGAACTCGAGTGAGCGGCGTAGCGCGTGGGCTTCTTCGCGCCCCAGCTTTCCGTCACAAGCCACCGCGGCGAGAGCAATGGCGGCAAAGGCTTCAGCGTCAGTCATGCCTGTCGGTCCATGCACCCATATTTGAGCAAGAGTGAGTCGTTCTGACTACAGCAAGCTGCCGATGCTGCCTGGCCCCGCCCGTGTCTGTCTGATCGCTGGGGTGCTTGTGCTCACCCTGGCGCTCATCAATGCTCTGACAGCCGGAGAGTTCCCTCCCTCCCTGCAGCGTGCTGAGGTGCTTGCCGGACTTGCCGCTGTGGGTTTGATGCTGGTCGCCGTTCTTTGGACGCGTGCCATTCCCCGTCCGGCAGAAGCGGCGCAACTCAGCGGTGACCAGGGGCTCCGCATCAGCGAGGAGCTGGATGATGCACTGAGGTTGGAGCTGGCTTGGGGCAGCCATCAGTTTCTGACGGCCACATCAGCAGCTTCGATGCTGGTGATGTGGGACGGGCGCGTGCTTCTTCGACGGGGTCTGATCACGTCGGAACCATTCGTCCCCGGTGCCATCTGTCAACGAGCCACCCAGCGTCAGGAGCTCATCTCTCTGGTGAAAACGGCGCTATACCCAGGCCGCGAAGAATTTGACCCTGTGCTGCCGGGTTTGCCATCGGTGCTGGTGCACCCTCTGGGCTCCAGAGGGTGGGTGGTGCTCGGCGGTTGGTCCGAGCGCTGTTTCACCCGTTCAGATGAACGCTGGCTTGCCGGATGGAGCGAGCGTCTCAAAAGGACACTGGATTCCTTTGGGGGCGGGGTACAGACGTCCCCGACGTCCCTTCATCCTTGATCTTGACTTGCGATTGCACCCTGGATCCAGGAGCTGTGAAAGCGATGCGTCCCTCTTCTCCCACTGTTCCCTCGAGCCGTGTTGCGCGGGTCACCTGATCGTTCTCATCTCGCTTCAGTCGCACCTGTCCTTCGGCAAGGATGGCTTCGCTGCTCCAGTTCCACCGGCAGCGGTCTGCTTTCAACCGTTCTCCAGGCTGAGTGATTTCACAGTCCCCGTTCACGTTGACAGTCGTCTGACCGAGATCCGCCCTGAAGCCGTTGCCCGTGATCCTTATGCGGTCGAGATCCGCCTCAAACGGTTCGTTACTGAGAATGATTTGATCGCGAAACAACCACGTTGTGGCTCTGGCCTTGAGGACACCGTTCTCGCGGGGGATTTTGATGATCACAGGTGCTTGCACAGTGATCTCGCCCTTGAGCGTGTTTCCATCCAGTGAGACTCCCTCGAGTTGTTCGAGAACAGTTCCTTCCGCATCCCTGCGCTGGCCGAGGATGGGGCCCTTGGCTCTGAGAAGACCTGAATCCAGGTTCCACTGGGCCGCACGGCTGCGCAGGGAGCTGTCAGGTCGTCCTTTGCGATCGGAGTCCGTCCAGCGGTCGAGTTGAACAGTGCCCGTGAGTGTCAGTTCATTGGTTGTCTGCTGCAATTCAGCTTCACTGGCCGAGATGAGCGACTCACTGTCGATTGCACGGGGCCGCTGTTCCATGGTGAGAACACCTTCAACAGGGCTCCAACGCAGGCGATCTCCCTGGATCAGCAGCTTTCTCCCGGTGAGTTGCTGGAGCCTGACATTTCCTTCCAGAAGGATCTTGTCCCCATCGTTGATCACGTAGGCCAGATCGGACTGAATCCGAAAGGAAGGCTTTCCGTCGCGATACAGAAGACCGACCGGTTTGCGGGCGCGAACCAGGCGTTTGCTCAGTTCATAACGGGCCTCCGGGCTGGAAAGACTCCACTGCTGCTCACCATCGCCGCCTTTCTGTTCAAGCTCCAGGGATCGAAAGACGAAGGGGGGTGCCTCAACGGCAACCGGTGTGCTCTCATTCGCGCAGCCAGCCAGCACAGGAAGGCAGGCGATCAGACAGCTTGAAAACCATGCATGGCGTGAAGGCAACGCCATCAGAGGGGGGACTCGAGCTCAAGACGCTGCATCACAGGCTCCGGTTTCGGAAGGTTGCCACCTGGTTCGAGTTGCCCCCAGCTCAGTGCGCTGTTCCAACATCCGTCGCATGGATGCAGATTCAGCTGCGCCAGGATCCTGGAACTGAGGCCCGGTACGAGTGGTTGAAGCAACAGGCCGATCACCCTGCAGCAGTCAAGAACCGCATAGAGATCGTCCCCCACCTTCTGTTCATGGCCTGGTTGTTTCATCAGGCTCCATGGGGCCTGTTCATTGAGGTATCCATTGGCTTCGATCGCAAGTTGCAGTACGGCTTCGGCCGCGTTCTGAAAAGTCAGAGACGGGATCGATTGCCGCACCTGGTTGATCGTCCGTTCCGTGCTCTTCTTGAGGGGATGGTCCGCTTTCACGTTGTCCGAGATTGAAGGCAGTGAGCCGTTGAACCATTTGCGCGACATCGAGGCCGTTCGATTCAGCAGATTGCCGATGGTGTTGGCGAGATCGTTGTTCACAAGATCCATGAATCGCTGCTGCTGAAAATCTCCGTCCTCGCCGAATTGAATGTCCTTCAGCAGATACCAGCGCACGGCATCGGCTCCGCAGCGTTCGAGCAGGGTGTCGGGATCGAGCACGTTGCCCAGAGCTTTTCCCATTTTCTGACCTTCTCGGGTGAGAAAGCCATGCCCGAAGACGCGTTTCGGAACCGGCAATCCTGCCGACATCAGCATGGCTGGCCAGTACACCGCGTGGAAGCGCAGGATGTCTTTGCCGATGACATGAACACTTGCGGGCCAGCCCACCGCGGCTAGGCGATCGAGATCCACTGGGCCACCGTCATCGAGAAGGGCTGTGAGATACCCCAGCAAAGCGTCAAACCACACATAAAACGTGTGCCCCGAATGTCCGGGGACAGGCAGACCCCATGACACGTTGACCCGGGAGATGGAGAAATCCCGGAGACCACCGGCCACGAAATTTTCAATCTCCCGACGACGACTGGTTGGTGCAATGAACTCAGGATCTGCAATCAACGCTTCAATGCGCTCCTGAAACTGCGAGAGGCAGAAAAACAGATTTTCCTCGTCGCGCCATTCCAGGGGCTTGCGATGGATCGGACAGTCAGGACTCTCCGCGTCAGCCGGATCATCCTTGAATTCCTCACAGTCAACGCAGTACCAACCCTCCTGATGGCCGGTGCGAATATGGCCGGCCGCTTCGCAGCGTTTGAAAAAGTCCTGCACGAGTGGCAGGTGGCGATCGCTCGTCGTGCGAACGAAGCGATCATTCGAGATGTCCCACCGGTCCCACTGATCGGTGTACAGAGCGGAGATCCGATCGCAATGATCCTGGGGGCTGATGCTCTGCCCCTCTGCTGTGCGTTGGATTTTCTGACCATGTTCATCAACGCCTGTGATGAACACGACCTGCTCGCCCTCAAGGCGTTGAAAGCGGGCGAGCGCATCGCAGGCAAGGGTGGTGTAGACGCTGCCGAGGTGTGGTTTTGCGTTGACGTAATAAAGCGGGGTTGTGAGGCTGTAGGTCATCGCTTCGGCCCTGTCTCCCAGCCTCAGTTTCTCGGGCTGGATCTTAACGACTGTCCGACGTCCGCTTCTCAACCCGTGGTCCTGTGATGTCCTCGATCGTCATTTCGGATTCGTCCCTGCAGCTGTGGCTTGCAGCTCTGCACGCGTTGGCCCTGGCTGACGGAGATTTCGATGATCAGGAACGGCGGGTGCTCACGGCCCATTTGTCGGACATTCTTCCGGATGCCGAACTCGATTGGGACTGCTTGCCGCCTGTTGACGCATCTGCTCTTGCCGAAGGTCTCACCGGGACGCCCGGACTGGCCGAGCAGTTTCTGCGGACGGCTGTGGTGGTGGCTCTTGCCGACGGCCATCTCAGTGAAGAGGAACTGAATCTGTTGCGTCATTGGGCAACGGTGCTCGACTGCAGTGAAGCTCCCCTGGCCGATCTCAGGCCCTGTCTGGCGCAGCCTCGCTCGGATGGTCGAACGCCTCTCACCCCTCTCAAGCACTGGCTGGATGAGCTTGATCCCAGTGATCCGAGGATTGCAGCCTTCATCGTCAGCCTGATTCCAGCTCAGTGCCCTTTCGAGCGCGACATCATGCTTTTCGGTCACAAGCTGGTGCACATTCCGCCGATGTGCAAACTCAATCCTCTCTATGACCAGCTGGTGGGTCTGCGTTTCCGCTGTCTTGGTCATCTTCCCGAGGATCAGCAGCTGCGGTTCTCTCAGCAGGCGGGCTGATGGTGTTGCCCGCCATGGTTGATGCAGTGGATGTGTTGGTCTGGGGCGGGGGCACCGGAGGTGTCACCGCAGCGATTCAGGCGGCTCGCGGAGGGGCCAGAACCCTCTTGCTCACTCCAGGGCCTTGGTTGGGGGGCATGGTGAGTGCAGCCGGAGTGTGCTGTCCTGATGGCAATGAGCTCACCCCCTGGCAGACGGGCTTGTGGGGTGCGTTTCTACGGGAGCTGGATCGCCGCGAGCCGGAAGGACTCGATCACAACTGGGTGAGTTGCTTCGGCTTCCGGCCCACCACGGCTGAAGCGATCCTGCAGGACTGGGTGAAGACCGAAGCAAGGTTGCTGTGGTGGCCTGGGTGCCGATTGCTCGAGGTGGAGCGGGTGGATTCACGGATCGCTGCCGTGCGCATTGAGATTGGGGGTGAGCAGAGGAGGCTGCGCTGCAAGGTGGTGATTGATGGGAGCGACCGCGGTGATCTGCTTCCGCTGGCGCAGGCTCCGTTTCGTTTCGGTTGGGAGGCGCAGGAGCAATGGTCTGAACCGAGTGCTCCCTCTCGGGCGCGGCTTGAAACGGAGCCCTTCTTCAAGGAGCAACCGGTGCAATCACCCACCTGGGTGGTGATGGGTCAATTGCAGAGCGACCGGCTGCGCTCGGATCCTGAGCGCGGACTTGATCCGGATGGACATCCGCTTCTGCCCAGGCCGTTTGAGCGGGCCTGTGAGGCCTTTGGCCTTGAGCGAACGCTCACCTACGGCCGCCTGCCTGGCGGGTTGGTGATGCTGAACTGGCCCTTGCATGGCAACGACTGGCACTGGGGCCTGAACCGTGCGTTCAGTGCCGATCCGCTTCTGGAGATGGAGTTGTTCGGGGAGATGCAGGCCCACAGTCTGCGTTTTGCCGAAGCGCTGCAGGAGGCCAGTGATGGCTGGCTTCAACTGGGCAAGGCTTTCCCTGCCGATTCGGGCAGCCCGGAGCCCTGGTTGGCGGCGATGCCTTACTGGCGGGAAGGTCGGCGGTTGATCGGGCGATCAACGGTGATCGAACAAGACCTCCTGCCAACGAGGCAGGACCCGGCCTGTGCACCCCTGCCGCGGAATCAGGCCGGTGCACTGCAGTCGATCGCCGTCGGCAATTACGCCAATGATCACCACTATCCCGGCCCCGACTGGCCGTTGGCCGCAAAGAGTTGCCGCTGGGGCGGACGCTGGACGGGGACGCCGTTCTGCATTCCCTACGGCGCCCTGGTGAGTGTGGAGATCGACAATCTGCTGGCTGCGGATAAAGCCATCAGCACCAGTCACATGGCCAATGGAGCCACGCGATTGCAACCTCTGGTGATGAATGTGGGGCAGGCCGCGGGCGCTGCAGCGGCCCTGTCCGTGGCGCAGGCCATTCCACCGTCGCACTGTCCGGTGCTGCAGTTGCAGGAGCTGTTGATCAATGATCGAGTGGCACCGTCGGCTGTGGTGCCGAATTGGGCTTCAGCCTGGAACGACCCCTTCTGGAGCGATCATCAGCACCGAGCACTCCTGGGTTCCTCGCCGCTGGCTCGACGGGAATGGAGTGGATCATCCGCCACTGATGGGGATCACGAGTCTGTGCTCACGGGAAACATTCATCCCTGTGCGAATCAGGGATTTCGTTTGCAGACCCCTGACGGAATGGATTGGCCTGTCATCACCCTCGAACCATCGGTTCAGGCCTGGATGAACACCGTGAAAGGTCCGACTCCCACTGCGCTGAGAGGAATTCTCAACCGATGGGGACCCTGGCTGAGGGTGACAGGCCTGGTTGATCAGGGCTGATCGGTGACAGCACCCTGGCTGCTGGAACTCACAAGCCGGGCATATTTGCCAAGGATTCCAGTGCGGTATTTCGGAACTGGAGCGGTCCATGCATCTCGACGACGCTCCAGCTCGGCATCGTCCACATTCAGCTGCAGCAGCAGTTGATTGGCATCCACAGTGATGCTGTCTCCTTCCTCGATCAAACCAATGGTTCCTCCGATGGCGGCTTCGGGTGCCACATGTCCGATGACCAGCCCGTAGGACCCCCCGGAAAAACGACCGTCGGTGATCAGAGCCACCTTGTCGAGCAGCCCCTGACCCACGATGGCGGAGGTTGGGCTGAGCATCTCGCGCATGCCAGGACCGCCAACTGGTCCTTCATTGCGAACCACCACGACATCGCCAGCCTGGATCTTGTTGTCGAGGATGGCCTCTAAGCAGGTTTCCTCGCTTTCAAACACCCTTGCAGGGCCTGTGATCACTGGATTCTTCACCCCACTGATCTTGGCGACAGCTCCTTCAGAGGCCAGGTTGCCCTTGAGAATGGCCAGGTGGCCCTTGGCGTACAGGGGATTGGAGAGTGGCCGAATCACATCTTGATCAGCGGGCGGAGTGGAGGGCACATCCGCAAGCAGCTCGTTGAGGGTTTTGCCTTCGATCGTTCGGCATTCACCATGGAGCAGACCGGCATCCAGCAGCAGTTTCATCACCTGCGGGATGCCTCCGGCACGATGCAGATCCACCGTGACGTAACGACCACTCGGTTTGAGATCGCAGATCACAGGAACGCGTTGGCGGATCCGTTCAAAGTCGTCGATGGCCAGTTCGACGCCGGCTGTGCGGGCAATCGCCAGGAGATGCAGCACGGAATTGGTGGAGCCACCCACCGCCATGATCACGCTGATGGCATTTTCAAAGGCCTCCCGGGTCATCAGATCGAGGGGGCGGATCCCGGCCTGGATCGCCTGCACAAGCACTTCAGCCGATCGTGCAGCGCTGTCGGCTTTCTCCTCATCTTCGGCGGCCATCGTTGAACTGTGGGGAAGGCTCAGTCCCATCGTTTCGATCGCTGCGCTCATCGTGTTGGCTGTGAACATCCCCCCACAGCTGCCTGCACCAGGACAGGCATTTTTCTCAATGGCTGTCAGCTGTTCTTCGTCGATCTTGCCGCTGGTGATCTGGCCCACAGCCTCAAAGGCACTCACCACCGTTAGGTCGCAGCCGCCCAGTTTTCCCGGTTTGATGGTTCCGCCGTACACAAAAATTGCAGGGATATTCATCCTTGCCATTGCCAGCATGGCGCCCGGCATGTTCTTGTCGCAGCCCCCTACGGCCAGCACGCCATCCATGCTCTGACCGTTGCAGGCCGTCTCGATGGCATCAGCGATCACTTCCCGGCTCACGAGGGAATATTTCATTCCCTCCGTGCCCATGGAGATGCCGTCGCTGACGGTGATGGTTCCAAAGGTCTGCGGCATTCCACCGGCCAATCGCGCCGCTTCTTCAGCACGGCGAGCAAGATCGTCGAGGCCGACGTTGCAGGGCGTGATCGTGCTGTAGCCGTTGGCGATGCCAATGATCGGCTTGCCGAAATCCTGATCGCCGAATCCGACAGCCCGCAGCATCGCCCGATTGGGAGAGCGTTGGATCCCCTTGGTGACGGCATCGGAGCGGAGCATGAATCAGGCCGTGATCCGGCACGAGACTCAGGTCAACCTACCGGTCACTCCGGTGATCCCCGTGAGCCGAGATCTTCCAGCTGCTTGCGCACATCGGCAATGGCCGCGTTCAACTGATCAACACGGGCTTCCAGTTGACTGTCGGCATCGACAGGCTGACGTTCTCCAGCGCTGAAGGCCTCACTCCCGTCCTGCATGCGCGGGGCATACAACATCGATTGCTTGTAACGCAGACGCCTGCGGCGGTCCGCTTCTGAGATCAGCCACCAGCCAAGGCCGGCTGCTCCCAGAACGGCACCGCTGACAAGCGTTGCCAGCGTTGCTGAAGCTGAGTCTTGCTGACGCACCATGGGCAACCAGTCAGTTCCTGAACCCTAGGTGGCCTGTTCTGATCTGATTCCGAGCCTTTGCAAGGGGTCACCAATTCCGGGCAGTGTCCGGCCCTGTTCATCGAGGTCTGCATCGATGCATGCGGTATGGATGGTGATGTCGGGGAACGCTTCCCCAATGTGTTTCAAGCCCGGACTCGCGCAGAGCGCGGTGATCACGCGCAGGCGCCGCCCGTCCACACCCTGCTGCCGCAGAGTTTCAAGACTCGCCACAACGGACTCCCCATGACGGATCTGATCGAGAAACAGGACAAGACCGGCCTGAGGCTCGATTCCGGAGGGGATGCCGCTGAGGCACACATCCGCATTGGGCAGCACCTGGCGCGCTCCTTCCCAGAGATGAAGGCCTCCGGGGAGCAGCGGTACAGCGAGCAGGGGAACATCCGACTCGATCACCGTTCCCTCGGTGCTGGACAGAGGTGTCTTCACCACATCCTTGCGGTGTGGCAGCCAGTCGCGCAGGGCCTCATAACTCAGCCAGCGGCCCAGTTCCTCCATGGCGGTGCGGAACAACGGTGCAGGTGTTCCTTCATGCCGAAGCACTGTCAACCAGTGGGCGATCAGAGGATGGGGCGGAACCACCACCCGAAGAGTCTTGGCCATGACACGTGGCTGGGCAGATCTCTGCCATAACGTGACCGTTCAAATTACGGCAACTGCTTCCGGCCCCCTGCCGAGCTTGCGTCACCCATGCCTGTGTCTACATTTTTGTACGCCTTGTTACGCCCCCTGACCTCGGCACTGGTCGCGGGTCTGCTGGTGATCACCTGTGTTGGGTTCGGTGCAACGTCCGCCGCGGCGATCACAGCTCCTGAATTGCGTGGACAGCGTGCTGTTCAGGACATCACTGCCGATATGCACGGTCGGGACCTCAAGGAAAAGGAATTTCTCAAGGCTGACCTGCGCGAGGTGGACCTCGGTGAAGCCGATCTCCGCGGGGCTGTGATCAACACCTCCCAGCTGCAGGGTGCTGACCTGAGGGGTGCCGACCTCGAGGATGTGGTGGCGTTCTCCAGTCGTTTTGATGGAGCCGATCTGCGCAATGCGAATTTCACCAACGCGATGTTGATGCAGAGCCGCTTCAACGAAGCGGACATTGAAGGAACCGACTTCACTAATGCCGTGATTGATCTTCCTCAGCTCAAGGCTCTGTGCGGTCGCGCCAACGGCGTGAACAGCCTCAGTGGTGTCAGCACTAAGGAATCCCTGGGATGCCGTTGATGGTGAAGCGTCTCCCCGTCACCGTGATCACCGGCTTCCTGGGGGCCGGCAAAACCACGCTGCTCCGGCATCTCCTGATCAACAGCGGTCAACGCCTGGCCGTGATGGTCAATGAGTTCGGCACGGTCGGTCTCGATGGCGACCTGATCCGCAGCTGTGGCTTCTGCCCAGAGGATGAGGTGGAGGGGCGTTTGGTGGAACTGAACAACGGTTGTCTCTGCTGCACCGTTCAGGACGACTTCCTGCCGACGATGGAAACGCTCCTGGAGCGCTCCGATCAACTCGATGGCATCGTTGTGGAGACCAGCGGCCTCGCTCTTCCCCGTCCCCTGCTTCAGGCTCTCGACTGGCCGGCCATCCGTCGCCGCGTGCATGTCAATGGTGTGGTGACGGTGGTGGACGGGGAAGCTCTCAGCGCCGGAAGCCCTGTCGGTGACCCGGATGCTTTGGAGCGTCAGCGCCAGGAAGACCAGAGCCTCGATCACCTCACCGCCATCGAAGATCTGTTTGAGGATCAGCTACAGGCTGCTGATCTGGTGCTGATCAGCCGTTCCGATCAGCTCCAGCCATCCGAGCTTGCGAGGGTTGTGCAGACGATCGAGCCCCGGGTGCGACCGGGTGCCGGCACGCTGGCGATGAGCCGCGGGGAGATCGATCCGGCACTGGTGCTGGGTCTCGATGCCCCGGAATCAATCCATTCTGACCATCACGAGCACGAGCACGAGCACCACGACCACGACGACGCGCACCACGATCACGACCATCACGATCACAGCCACGTGGAAGCCGTCAGCGGTCAGGTTCGACTGGAAGGGGCTTTTGATCGAAAAACCCTCGAAGAGTTGTTGCCGCAGTTCGTCCGCAGCAACGCTGTGATTCGCCTCAAAGGCCGCGTCTGGCTGGCTGGCAAGACACTCCCCCTGCAGATTCAGATGGTGGGCCCGCGCCTTGACAGCTGGTTTGAGGCGGCTCCAGACCAGGCCTGGGTTCCAGACACGGGCTCCGGTGTCGAGTTCGTGGTGATTGGCCTGCGGCCTGAGTCGGCAGAGTTGCTTTCAGCCGAGCTGCAGGCCTGTCGCTAGGGACCGCTGACTGTTCGCGTTCGTTCGCGTCCGATTCTGCTGGCGTGCGGATTCAGTTCTTCACCACCAGACGCTTCGTGTCTGTTTGTGTGATGAGGTCGGACAGCTCAAGCATGTCGTTGCGGTCCACAAGTCCGATGCATCCCAACGTGCCGCTCTGGGTATTCAGTTGACCGGCGCTGGGGTCCTGGTGGATGCCCAGAACTCTGCGACCGGTCGTGAAGGTGGGCTCGATGCTGATCCAGACAGGACCGAGTTCTGGATAGGCGCCGTCGGCCAGGGGTTCAACGGGACCGACGCTGTAGGTGCCTGCGGGCAGGGGAGCCCTGCTTCCCATACGGTCGCGGTCAGCAGTCTGACGATTAGCCCGTCCGCTGACGGCGTCATAGCGTCGGGCGGGTTCCCCAGGCACCTCGAGCCTCAGATCCCAGATCGGATCACCGGTGGAGGCGATGCGGCGCTCGGTCCGTTCGAGAATGAGTGTGGCGACAGGTTCTTCTTCCTGAGGTTGAACGGGTTCGAGCAGTGCCATCAGGGAGGGGCGTTCACCGTCCTGGCGCTCAGCTTGGACTTCGGGGGTGACTCCCAGTCCGAGCAAGGCTGAGGCCACAACCGGCCATGCAAGACAGCGGCAGAGGGGTCGACGCTCCCGAACGATTTGCATACCGCTGACAGAAAAACGACCCTGTCTTACGGGCAAAGATTATCGGTTCGAGAATGAATAAACGGTTTCTCAGTCGGCCCCTGTTGTGCGCCAGTCCAGGCCAGGGAGATGAGCGACGATCGCCGCTGTTGTGTTCATGTAGTCCGCGTAGTTCGGGAAGCACTTGAGCAGTTTCCGCTCTTCCCGATGCGCTTTTCCGCTGAGAACCAACACCAGCGAGAGCAGCAGAGCCATGTGCAGCAGGCTTCCCCTGGCGATGGCGACTCCCAGGGAACACACGAGAACCGCTCTGTAGAGAGGATGGCGACAGCGGGCGTAGACCCCCGTGGTGATCAGCGCGGCCCCCTGCTTGGGCTCCGGCAAGGGCGAGAGACTGGGGCCAAGGGCAAGGAATCCCTGAGTCGCCAATGCCACCCCTATGGCGAAGAGGATCAGTCCGGTCATGGTCATTACCGCTGGCCAATGCACCCCCAGGGAGTCGGTGCTCGGCCAGGCCGGTGCCAGATGCCCCACGATCAGCAGCAGCTGGGCCACCAGCCACCACTCCCCCTGCTGATTGCTGAACAGGCTTGTCCAGCTCAGGTTCCAGCCTTGGAACGCCTGGTTCCAGTCCGCCATGGGGGTGCTTCTCTCAACGTCATTCCACTATGCGAACGGTTCTGATCACAGGTGCGAGCCGGGGTATCGGTCGGTCGATCGCGACCCTGCTGCTCTCTCAGGGGCATCACCTCTGCCTGGCTGTTCGTGATCCGGACAGTCTTCGCGACACAGCTCTGGATCCGCGTCTCCATGGCGAAGCCCTCTCGCTCTGTCGCTACGACGCCAGGGATCCAGGTGATGCCGAGCGGGCTGTGCAGGCGGTGCATCAGGCGTTCGGACGACTGGACACCTTGATCCACTGCGCCGGGATCCTCAGGAGCACGCCGTTGTTGTTCAGTGATGCGCAGGCTGATGAGCCCGACGAGCTCTGGGGTGTGAATGTGAAGGGTCCCTGGTGGCTGACGCGAGCAGCCTGGCCAGCGCTTGTGGCTTCTCAGACGGGGCGGATTCAGGTTCTGGTCTCGATGAGCGGCAAACGCTGCAAAGGCAAGTTGGCGGGCTATTCCGCCAGCAAGTTCGCCTTGATGGGCCTTTGCCAGGCGATGCGCAACGAAGGATGGGACCAGGGAATTCGCGTGACCGCCATCTGTCCAGGCTGGGTGAACACCGACATGGCGCGCGGAACGAGTGCTCTTGCGCCGGAGCGGATGACGCAGCCCGAGGATCTTGCCTCCGTCTGTGGCCATCTGCTCAACCTTCCGGACTCTGCCGTGCCCTTTGAGCTGGCTGTGAATGCCACGTTTGAAAGCTGATTTCAGTCGAGTGGAATGTTGCCCCGAGCGCAGACCGTGTTCCAGCACAGCGTTCCGTCAGGACGCCATCGGGCCTCCACCCTGGCCCAGGGGGCTCGCTCTCCGATCTGCATCTCCATCGAGCCGCTGCCATCGTGCTGAAAGCGCACGATCTGGTTGCTGAAGGCCAGCTCCCAGCGTGCACCGGGTTGCTCACTCACGTAGTGGCAGGGAGACCAGGCCTGATCGGCGTGCCGACATTCCATGGTCGCGGCCCCTGCGGATTCAGCCCGGGTGGGTGCGGCCAAGACAGGAGCGGCCACGGCCGACAGCGAAACCACCAGCAGTGCGGCGCATCGAAGAACAGCGTTGCTGGGCTCAGTCACACGTCGCCGTGTTCAATCGACTGTTTTCAACGTGCAGCCAGCTGGTGCATTGCGGTTCCCTGGCCTGTCAAGATTTAACAATCCCCGTTCAGAGCTTGTGCCGCGTTTTCAAGCCCGCGTTCTGGTGCAACTGCGCCCTTCGGTTCTCGACCCCGCAGGAGAAGCGACGAACGCCGCTGCCCAGCGTCTCGGTGTGGATGGTATTTCCCATCTCCGCATCGGCAAAGCGGTGGAACTGGAAGTGGATGCGCCTGATGAGGCGGAGGCGCGGCGCAGGGTTGAATTGCTCAGTGATCGCCTCCTGGCCAACCCTGTGATCGAGAACTGGACCTTGGAGCTCTCGCAGTCATGACCATCGGGGTAGTCGTTTTTCCAGGATCAAACTGTGACCGCGATGTCCGCTGGGCCACAGAAGGGTGTCTCGGTCTCCCGACCCGGTATCTCTGGCACGAGGAGCGTGATCTCAGTGGGTTGGAGGCCGTTGTGCTTCCTGGAGGTTTCAGCTACGGCGACTATTTGCGTTGCGGTGCCATTGCCCGTTTTGCCCCTGTCCTGGAGTCTCTCAAAGCCTTCGCCTCCCAGGGCGGCCGTGTTCTGGGAATCTGCAACGGATTTCAGGTGTTGACGGAACTCGGTCTTCTTCCTGGTGCTCTGACGCGGAATCGTCACCTTCATTTCATTTGCGAGTCCACCCCTCTTGCGGTGGTGAGTGATCGCACTCCCTGGTTGGCGACCTGCACTCGCGATGAACAGTTCTCACTGCCGATTGCCCATGGGGAGGGTCGCTATCAGTGCAGTGAAGACACTCTCAAAAAGCTGCAGGACGATGACGCCATCGCTCTGCGCTACTCCAGAAATCCCAATGGCTCTGTCGCCGACATTGCAGGCATCACCAATGCGCAGGGCAATGTGCTGGGTCTGATGCCACACCCGGAGCGTGCCTGCGATCCGGTGACCGGCAGCACAGCTGGACGCGCGATTCTGGAGGCTCTGCTCTCCTGAGTCATGCGTCGTCGATCGCTGCTGGAGCTGGCTTCGTTTGCGGCTGGTTCCGGTGCGATGGCCTCACTCTGGCCTGGTGGCGTGAGGGCGCGGCCAACGTCTCGATCACTCCCTCCTGCAAGACCGCTGGCAAGAGGATCGCGTCTTCGTGCGCTCAACCCTGGAACCTGGATTGAGCCAGAGACGGATTTCAATCCCCTTGTTCAACGCTGTGAGGCCGAAGGGTGGATCCTGGAAATTCCAGAGCATGTGCGTGGACAGTGGCAATGGTTTTCAGGAACCGACGCGCAACGTTGCCAGGCGCTCGAGGAGGCCTGGAACGATCCAACCCTTGATGGGGTGCTTTACGTGGGAGGAGGCTGGGGAGCCGCCCGCATTCTTGAGGCCGGCGCGCGTTTCCCGAGTCGCTCCTTCTGGTCGCTGGGTTTTTCCGACAGCAGTGCCCTGCTCCTGGCCCAGTGGAGGGCCGGACTTCTGGGTGCCATTCATGGCTCCACAGGTGGGCCGGATGAGCAGTGGCAACGCACAGTGTCGCTTTTTAAACATGAGCCGACAGCACCCTTGCAGGGGCGTCCGTTGCGTTCCGGCTCTGTCCAGGGTCCATTGGTGGTGACCAATCTCACGGTGGCGACACACCTGATCGGCACGCGTTGGCTTCCTTCGCTCAAAGGGGTGATTCTGATCCTTGAGGATGTGGGCGAAGCTCCTTACCGGGTGGATCGCATGCTGACGCAGTGGCGCAGTGCGGGTCTCCTGAAGGATGTGGCCGGTGTGGGTTGCGGTCGTTTCAGCTGGCAGGAGGACGACATTCTTCCCGGCGATTTCTCGATGGCTGAGATTCTCGAGGAACGGCTTGGGGATCTGGGAATCCCGCTAGTCCTCGATCTACCTCTCGGGCATGGACTCCCCAATCAGTCTCTGCCTGTGGGAGCTACGGCGATGCTCAATGGAGATGAAGGCACGCTTGGGCTTATCCGATGACTTCCTCGCTGACGCTGGCCTGACGCAGTGAAACCCGCTAGCGCTGGTCAAGAAAGCGCCTCTCTATGGCCGACCTCACCATTGCCAACAGTGTCTGCGATCTGATTCTCGGAGATGTCAGGGAACATCTTCCTTTGGAAAAGATCCCCCTTGAGGGAGATGTCCTGGGCCTCGGTACAACCACGAGCATTGACAACGGTGAACTGACCTTTCTGCGGGATGGCCATCAGCAGTCGGCGATCTGGCGGTGCGTTGCCAATGACGGCAGCATCCTCAGACTCAGCCCTGGTGATGGCAGCGGTCATTTCCCGTATGTTTGCTTCACAGGGGATGCAACGGCTCTGCGTCGTCCAGCCGATCTCGCTGCCCTGGGAGATCCCGATGGTCGACCGCTTCAGAACGTCGTCGCTGAAGCCATTGCCCTGGGG
>WTFZ01000032.1 GCA_011523835.1 Synechococcus sp. CO36386bin_29
CTGGCCTTCTTCTTCCTGATCGGTCACCTCTGGCATGCGGGCCGCGCCCGTGCTGCTGCTGCCGGTTTTGAAAAAGGCATCGACCGTCAGGCAGAGCCCACTCTGGCCATGCCCGACCTCGACTGATCCACGGATTCATCTCCAACGATCGTCATTCAGCCCCCTCCGCAAGGTGGGGGCTTTTTGATGCAACGATCCTGGTGAACGATCAGAAACTCATGTCCAGCAGGCCATAGCCTTTGGGAGGCTGATTCCGTTGCATACCACTGGCTGGAATCCGGATGGGCTCCACGGAACGACTCCAGTCGTCACTGGATTCAGTGAAATAAGCCTGTTCAGCGTCCAACACCATGGAGTCATCAACCTGATCCGTGGCGCTGATGGCAAGAGGTTCCATGGCGGAAGCACTCAAGGCGAGGGAACCAGACAACAGCAGCGCGCCGAGTCCGGGGAGCAAAAAACGAGGCATGGCCAAAGGTGTGAGAAGGGCCTGCTTTTGCAATAGCTACGGCAAAAGAAAAATGGCAACGCAGCCCATTGACGGTCAGGTTCCCTGCGGTAACCAACAACGCAAAAGCGGCAAACTAAGGCCGATCACGTTGGAGTAACAGCCATCGAGGCGCTCAATCACGGACCCGCCTCGCCCTTCCAACGCAAATCCTCCGGCACATTGCAACGGTTCACCACTGCTCACATAAACGTCGATCTCCGCATCGCTCAGATCAGCAAACAAAACCCGCGTGGTCACACATTGGCGTTGGCTGGAGATCTCGTTTGCTGGCGATGTCGCGATCAGGCAATGCCCGGTGTGCAAGTCGCCCCAATGGCCCCGCATCCGTCGCCACCGCGCTTTGGCTTCCTCAGCATCGGCAGGTTTGCCGAACACCTCGCCTTCAAACACAAGCACGGAGTCACACCCCAACACGGAATGGATTGTTAGATCCGAGAGCTGAGCCTGCACCGCCTTGGCCTTGGCCTCAGCCAGCAGGCACACGAGCTGCGCTGGCTCGGGATGGTGAATGCCGTCCTCATCCACGCCACTCACCTGCACCCGATGGGGGATGCAGGCCTGCTCCAGCAAACGACGGCGGGCCGGGGACGCGGAAGCCAGCAAAAGCATGGGGGCCTCAGAGAACGCTGTAGACCCCGAGAATGACAGCGTCAGCAGCATGCGCGTGATCGCCCAAGACCCCAGCGAACTCACCCAGCACGCCCGGCAACGAGCCCGGCAGGCCGTGCGCTGTCTGCCGTTCCGGCGCAGCTTTTACCGGCTCCTCGAGAACAGTGCCCAAAGCAGCAAGGAGTTGGTGAAACGCCCTGACTGGAGTGCGAATTCCACCCAGAGACTCGGACCAGGACAAACAGAGGATCTCCTGATCTGGCTGATCCAGCTGGGCGTGCTGCGGCGAGAAGTCGATGGTCAAGGACTGACCGAACGGGTGAGGATCACGCCGCTGGGTCGGGAGGTCCTGATGGACTGGCCCGAGTCGATTCCGGCTGCCAGTCCATTCAGCCGTCTCGTGCACTGGTGCCGGCGCCGGCGCCCTCGCTGGTGACCTCCGCCAGACTCACGGGCGCGCTGCGATGCTTCGCTGCAGACCCCTCCTCGAGGCTGCTGTGAGCCAAGCGCGACCCCACACCCCCCTGATGGTGCTTGGAACAAGCAGTGGAGCGGGGAAATCGCTGATGACCGCAGCCCTCTGCAGGGTCCTGAAACGACGCGGAGAAACCCCACTTCCCTTCAAAGGGCAGAACATGAGCAACAACGCCTGGGTGGACCCAGGGGGAGGAGAAATGGCCTACTCCCAGGCACTCCAGGCCTGGGCTGCGGGACGGGAACCCGAATGCGCCATGAATCCGGTGTTGCTCAAGCCCCAGGGCGACAGCACCAGCGAGGTGATCCACCTGGGCCGTTCGGTGGGCACCTGCCGCGCCGAGCACTACTACCGCGACTGGTTCCGTCCGGGCTGGGCTGCAATACGCCAGGGATTACACACCCTGCAAGACCAGCACCCCGAGGGGCGGCTGGTGCTCGAGGGAGCCGGCAGTCCCGTGGAAGTGAATCTTCAGGCCCGCGACCTCACGAACCTGCGCCTGGCCCAATACCTGCGGGCCCGTTGCCTTCTGGTGGCCGACATCGAACGCGGTGGCGTATTCGCCCAGATCGTGGGCACACTGGCGCTGCTCAGGCCCGTGGAGCGTCCCCTCATCGGCGGTTTGCTGATCAACCGCTTCCGCGGTCGCCGCGAACTTTTCGATGAGGGCCGACGCTGGCTGGAGCAGCACACCGGCATCCCCGTGCTCGGGGTGATGCCCTGGCTGGATGAACTGTTTCCCCCGGAAGACTCCCTCGACCTGCTCGAGCGCCGCGGACGCAAACGCGGATCCGAGCTGGAAATCGCCGTACTGAAGCTGCCATCGCTCAGCAATTTCTCCGACCTCGATCCCCTGGAGGCCGAGCCAACGGTGCAGCTGCGCTGGGTAGCTCCTGGCGAACCCCTGGGAACACCCGATGCAGTGGTGATTCCCGGTAGCAAGCAGACCCTGCGCGATCTAAACCGCCTGCACAGCAGCGGACTGGGCAGCGCCTTGCAGCGCTTTGCCCGTTCAGGCGGTGCCGTCTTCGGCGTGTGCGGCGGTATGCAGATGCTCGGCCAGGAACTGGAGGATCCAGAGGGCCTGGAAGGCCAGGCTCCCGCCCGCAACAACGGCGCCATGGCCGGCCTCGGACTCCTACCCCTGCGCACACGCTTCGGTGGCGAGAAAGCTCTGCGCCACCGACAGAGCAGCGTGCACTGGCCAGCACACCAACCCACGCTCAGCGTGGAGGGATTCGAGCTCCATCGCGGCCACACCCACGCAATCGAACCCTGCAGCAACCTCTTCGAGGACCCATCGCTGGGTTGGGTGGCCCCCTGCGGAGACCAAGGAGGCATCGCCGCTGGCACCTATCTGCATGGCATCTTCGATAACGGACCCTGGCGGCGCCG
>WTFZ01000057.1 GCA_011523835.1 Synechococcus sp. CO36386bin_29
CCGAGAACCGTGGCTGAGCGACCATCAATCTGAACAATGCGGCAACCGCCAGATTCACCTTCAGACAGGGTGTATCGGCAGCCTTGGCCAGTGGTTTCGAACCGACCCACAAAGGTCTCTGCATGCGCAGGAACTTGGACAGGGCTGACCATCAGCCCCAGAGCAATCCAGTGACTCCATTGTCGTCGATTGGCTATTCCCCGCATCGAGACAGATCTCACAGGTCAGTAGTCGCTGTCGGCCACACACATCCCCAGGCAACGGATGCCGTTGCTTGCCGTGCGACCGCAGTGGTTGCACAGTACGGGGTCCTGATGTCCTGCTTTCGCATCTGAGGCAGGCTGCTGCATCCATTCGGATTGTGACTTCGTCTCAGGAACGTTGGATGTCATCACCAGGAACGATCTGACGCGATCATGGCGCGCAGTGCTCCAACGCTGTGTGACGGGAATCGGTTTCGGAACCTGGGCCTGGGGGAACCAGTTGCTCTGGGGATACAACCCTGACGTTGACGACTCGATTCTGGAGGCGACATTTCAGCAAGCGGTTGCTGCAGGTCTGTGTCTGGTCGACACCGCTGATTCCTATGGAACCGGAGTCCTCAACGGCCGAAGTGAAGAACTCCTGGGGCGCTTTCTCAGTGCGTTGGAGCCGGCACGTCGCGCCCAGCTCACTGTCGCCACCAAGCTGGCTCCCTTCCCCTGGCGGCTCGGACGGCGCGGGCTGGTGAAGGCGTTTCTCGCCAGTCAGCGGCGACTTCAAGGGCGCATGGATCGAGTCCAATTGCATTGGAGCACGGCTCGTTACGCCCCCTGGCAAGAGCGTCCTCTTCTCGATGGGTTGGCCGATCTCGTTGAGCAGGGCGCTGTCAGGGAGATCGGCGTGTCCAATGTCGGTCCGCAGCGCCTGATGCATCTGCATCGTCATCTCATGAATCGAGGCATCTCACTCGCCAGCGTCCAGGTTCAGTTTTCGCTGCTGGCCCCCGGACCTCTTCAACCTGGCGGCCTCCTGGAGATCAGCAGGGATCTAGGGGTTGACGTTCTTGCCTACAGCCCCCTCGCTCTGGGTGTTCTCGCGAGGAGGCCAGGTTGGTCACCGACAGGGCTGACACCATTGCGGGGTGGTTTGTTCCGTCGTCTGTTGCCTGCATCGGAGCCGCTGCGTCAGACCATGGTGTCGATCGCTGAAGCACGAGGGGTGAGCCAGGTGCAGGTGGCTCTCAACTGGTGTCGGTCCCATGGTGCGTGCCCGATTCCCGGCTTGCGACGACCCGGTCAAGTCACCGATGCTCAGCAGGCCCTGAGGTGGTCGCTGTCAGTTGATGAGCGACACCGATTGGATGAGAGCAGCGCTGCGACAACAGTGAGGATGCCTCAGAACCCTTTTCAGAGTGCTTGATCTGTTGGTTCTGGATCCGGGCTGACCACGACCGGCAGGGATGCGCTCGAGGATGGCAATGTGACCACCTTCAACTCAGGTTTCGGAGAAGAAACCTGAGCTTCACTTGATTGTTCGCAGGCGGCGAGGGCTTCTTGCAACAGCGAATCGAATGTGGCGCCAGGCAGACGGTGCCTTGCGATCTCCAGAAATGTGCGAGGAAGCGATTCTGCAGCTGCACTCCGAATGGCCGGGTTGTCTTTCCTTTGCTGCTGCTCTTCCTCGATGGCCCTCAGAAAGCGATGGGTGACATCCCGCTTTGTGCAGGCCTTGATCAAGGTGTCCCTGTCTCCCTGGAGGGTCTCGAGTTCAGCAATCCGCCGCTCCAGACTGACCAGCACTTCAGCAGCTTCTTTGCTGATGTTGGCAAGCTGCCCGTCCGAGAGAAAGGGCATGTCAGCGACAAAAACCTTCCCGTGGTCTTTCAAGGCCAGAAAGGTCGGCCTTACCCCACCTTGCCGATGCAAGGACTGTCGATCTTGGCCGGTGTAAACAGGTCGTCTAGGTGGAGTAGGTCCAGCAGATGAGCGTCGCCGGGTTGTGCGCTGAGGCCTTTCAAAGGGCATAGATAAAGAGACGTATTTGACGTCGCGTCGATCGGTCCATAACCGATCTGTCTGTGATGACAATAACGAGTCGAGACCGAATTGGTGCTTCACATCACATCTCGATGTGACGTGATCTGGCTGTGTCCCTCAGGCCGGTAGTCCGTCCACCGGTGCCTCCTGCGGCCCATCGGCTGGGATCACCTGGCCGATCACCCAGCTTTCAAAACCGTTGCCTTCACACAGCGCTTGTGTCCGAGCCACCTCCGATTCCGGAAGCACGAGGCAGTAACCGATCCCGAGGTTGAAGGTGTGCCACAGATCCCGTTCCTGAACATCGCCCTGGGTCTGCAGCCAGGTGAAAAGATCTGGGCGTGGCCAGCTGTTTGGATCAACGTGGGCTCTGAGTCCTTCTGGTAAGCATCGGGGTAGGTTCTCGGGAATTCCGCCACCAGTGATGTGAGCCATGGCATTGATGGGAATGCCTGTTGTCAGAAGTCTCCTGATGAGAGATCCGTAGAGATGGGTGGGTTTCAGTAGTGCGTCAATCACCAGGGCTTGTTCCGACCCGAAACGGGCGTCGCTCCCTGCATCGCATCGCTCCAGGATTTTGCGAACCAAGCTGAAGCCGTTGCTGTGAACCCCGCTGCTTGCAATTCCCAGGATGGAATCGCCGACCCGTACCCGATGGCCATCGATGAGTTTGTCTTCGTCCACCACGGCAACACAAAATCCTGCAAGGTCGTAACGGCCCGCTGGGTAGAAGCCAGGCATCTCCGCGGTTTCTCCTCCCAGGAGTGCACACCCGCTTTGTCGACAACCATTAGCGATGCCCTCGACCACTTCTGCCATGGCATCAGGGCTTAGAGCACCCGTCGCCATGTAGTCGAGAAAGAACAGTGGTTCGGCGCCGCTGGTGATCACGTCGTTGACACACATGGCCACGAGATCCAGTCCCACGTTGTGGTGGCTGTTGTGGTCTTGCGCAAGCTCCAGCTTGGTGCCAACCCCGTCCGTCCCGGAGACGAGCAGTGGCTTGCGCAACCCTTCCGGTAGCCGAATCAGGCCTCCAAAGCCTCCGAGCCCGCCCACGACCTCGGGGCGATGGGTGGCTTCCACGCTGGTTCGGATCCGGTCCACAAAGGCCCTACCCGCTTCCACGTCGACACCGGCGGATCGGTAGTCCATCAGTTATCAGTGAACTGAATCGATCCTCCTCCTTCGAGGGACGCACTGAGGATGCTGCCAGCTGTGCCGGTTGGCGCGTCGGATCAGGTCTGATCAGCATGGCTTGTTGCATTGATAGCTCTGGCTGATCTCTGCTCTTTGTTGGCGGCTCCGATGAAGCCTGTGATGGCGCGGGATGTGCTGCATCGGTGCGATGACCGACGGCTCGAATTCCCTGCTCGCGATGGATGGCATGTTCGGCTGAGTAGTTAATAAGTTCGAGGAAATAGTTCGACCATTGGGTTCGATCCGTTTATCGGATTTGATATGCACCGTTCTGGGTCAATAACACTGCTTCTCACAGGCTTGGCAGTTTCGGGAGTCTCTCTTTATCCAGTGATTGCAAGCGACCTCGGCGACTTTGAGTTCACTGATCCGCTTGATCTCGTCCTCCCTCAGGACGACGCCAAAGCCATTGAATTGTCCCCTTCCACCCGTGATCTGGAGACGTCAATTGAGGAACCCGAGCTGCTCCCTCAACCGGTTGCTCGTCCAGAACCGTCCAAGCCCGCTGGCCCCGTTGTCGTTTCCACGTACTCCGGAGAGGCCAGTTGGTACGGGCCTGGGTTTTACGGAAACCGCACAGCCAGTGGGGAGGTTTTCCGCCCTGGCACCATGACGGCAGCGCATCGCACCCTTCCCTTTGGAACCAAAGTGCGGGTCACCAATCTCTGGAACGGTCGCAGAGCTGTGGTGCGCATCAATGACCGTGGTCCATTCGTGGGACATCGCGTGATCGACCTGGGCCACGGAGCTGCCAAGGAGCTTGGCCTGATGACAAGTGGGGTTGCCCAGGTGAAGCTTGAGGTCCTCCGCTGACTTTTCAGATTCTGCGAACAGCTGAGGAGTTTCGCTCCTGGCGTAAAGCCTGCCACGGGCCCATCGAGTTCATTCCCACGATGGGCGGACTCCATCAGGGGCATGCCAGCTTGATCGAAGCGGCGGCGAAAGCCAAAACCGCTGATGGCTCTGTCTTGGTGAGTTCTTTTGTTAATCCATTGCAGTTTGGGGTGGATGAGGATTTCGATCGTTACCCACGTTCTTTCGATGACGATTGTGCGCTGACCCAGAAGGCTGGGGCTTCAGCTCTGTGGTGTCCTGATGAACAGGAGGTCTATCCCTACGGCTGTGGTGATGGATGGAGGTTGCAGGCTCCTGCTCAATTCACGGCCCATCTCTGCGGTCCCTGGCGTCCAGGCCATTTCGATGGTGTGGTGACCGTCGTCATCCGTCTGCTGGGTTTGGTGCGCCCGCATCAACTCTGGTTGGGAGAAAAAGACTGGCAGCAACTGACGATCCTGCGCCATCTGGTTCAAGACATTGGATTGGCCGTCAGGGTGAGGGGCTGTCCAACCGTCAGGGAGGCTGATGGACTGGCTGCAAGTTCCCGGAATCGTTATCTGAGCAGTGAGGAGAGAGTCACAGCTGCCGCCTTCAGTTCGGCACTGCGCTCGGCTGCCGATCAGTTGTTCAGCGGAACTGTTGGTGATGCTTTGGGGCGTGCGGCTTTGAGTCAGCAGCTCAGCAAGGCTGGCTTTGAGGTGGAGTATGTAGAGACCGTGGATCCCGTTTCGCTTCAGCCTGCTGAGGCCGAGCGTTCTCCCAAGCTGCTGGCGGCGTCGGTTCGTTGCGGCACCACACGCCTGATTGATCACGTTTTTCTCATGACCCGTTCGCCCATCGTTGCCATCGACGGTCCTGCCGGAGCTGGAAAGAGCACGGTGACCCGAGCGTTCGCAGAGCGGCTTGGATTGCTCTACCTCGACACCGGGGCCATGTACCGCGCTGTGACCTGGTGGGTGCAGAAGAACGGTGCTGATCCCAGCAATGCCCCAGCGGTGGAGGCTTTGATCGAGGGATTGGAGGTGGATCTTTCACCGTTGAAGGATGGTGTGCAGACCGTTCGAGTGAATGGCCGTGACATCACCGATGCGATCCGCGATCCCGAGGTCACCGGCTCAGTGTCGCTGGTGGCGGCTCATCCCTGTGTGCGGGCTCTGCTCACGCAGCAACAGCAACGTCTTGGAGAACGTGGCGGTCTTGTGGCTGAAGGCCGCGATATCGGCACCGCCGTCTTCCCCGATGCTGAAGTGAAGGTTTTTCTGACAGCCACCCCGGCAGAACGTGCTCGGCGCAGGGCTAGGGATCTGGAGAGTCGAGGCCATGCTGTCCCGGAGTTGCCGGAGCTTGAGGCTCAAATTGTTGAGAGGGATCGTTTGGACAGCACCCGTGAGGTGGCTCCTCTGGTTCAGGCGGAGGATGCCACCGAGTTGATCACCGATGGGATGACGATCAATGCTGTGATTGATGCCCTCGAGGATCTGTTTCGGTTCAGGATTGCCGAGGAGGTGTGGCCCACTCCGGCGACCTGAGTGCCTCGAGAAGGCCTTCACAGGCATCTTCGAGGAGATCGAGGACATGTTCAAAGCCCGCATCTCCTCCGTAATACGGATCTGGAACTTCGCTTTCGCTGAAACGACGGCAGAAGCTGAGCATCGGCTCAATCCTCGCGTTCGCCCGTTTGCCGGCTTCTTGTGCCAACCCCTTCACAGCGGTGAGGTTGTGCTGATCCATGGTCAGTACTAGATCGAAGGTTTCAAGATCGTTCAGATCGATCTGCCGTGCTCGGCTGGGCAGATGGATGCCGCGGCGATTGGCCGCGGCTTGCATCCGCTTGTCGGCAGCATTTCCCACATGCCAGCTGCCTGTACCCGCAGAGTCAACAACGAAATGGTCGTGGATCTCCTGTTGTTCGAGCAGATGGAGAAACACACCTTCCGCAGCGGGTGATCGGCAGATGTTGCCGAGACAGACGAACAGTAATTTCTGGGTCATGCTGAAGAGAGTCGGTCCAAGGCTTGAGAGGCCCTCATCCTCACCACAGTGACACTCTCCTGTGCGGAGGCGAGCCCTTGCAGAAGCATCAGTCCTTCACGGTGCTGCTGCGGGGTCAGTGAAGGATCCGGAAGGCGTTGCTCAAGGCCATAGGCCGCGGCATAGCGAACAACCCACTCATCGTCATGACCGGCATGCAGTAATCCCGCAAAACACTGCGCGAGGTCGTCGTTTTGTTCCGTGTTCTTCAAATCAAGTTCAGCCAGACCTCTGGTGGCAGATCTCCGCACACTGGGTGCGATATCAACATGGATCGCCTTCAGGAGCACTGCCAATCCACGGGGGTCGCGCAAGGTCGCCAGGATTTTGACAATCCAGGCTCTTGCTCCGTAATTGTTTGTGTCGAGGCTTTCAAGCAGTTGGGGAACAATGTTGTTCCCTAAGGAAATCAATCCCTTCGTTGCAACAGCGGCAACGGCTGGATTGTTGTAGCCCAGAGTCTTGATCAGACTCGGTGCCGCTTTGGGGTTGTGAAGCTGTACGACAGTCTGTGCTGCAATAACGAGAGACGCAGTGTCCGTGGCTCTGTCGAGCGCATCAAGAGCGGTCGCAAGATCTGCATCTGCTGTCACAGCAATGTATCCATGACGGTCAGAACATCTGTCGACTGGCTCGATTCTGCAAGTCCACGCAATGCAACCAGTTTGAGGCTCGATTCAATCGCTGCTGACTGAATCTCCTGAACGGCATCGAGCCAGCCGGTGGCTCCCAGATCGAGAAGGGCTCCTCGACGAACCAGTGCCTCCGGGTGTTTGAGCAGGGTGATGAGTTCATGACCCCACCGATTGTCCTTCGTGAGTTGGAGCAAAGCACGACAAGCCGCAGCACGCACCAGGGGGCGTGAATGGTCGACAAATGGGCTGATGCTCTGCATCACATGGGGCTCATTGAGGCCAATGTCTCCCAGGGCTTTAAGGAGTGCTTCACATGGTTCCTGCAAGAGGGGAGACCCCTCAGGCTGATGACCGGCACCCTCAAGTCCGCTGCTCAGTAGCGCGCAAATCGGTTCTACAGCATCCCTTTGTTTCATCAAGCCAAGACTGCGAGCTGCTTCTTCGCGAATGTTGTAATCCTTCGAATTCAGGAGATCAATGAGTGTTTGTTTGGCTTCGGGCTTGTTGAGATGGCCTAGGGCCCGAATCGCGTTCAAGGCGACACCACGGCGGTCAGGATCCACGGGCTGATCGTTGAGCGCTGTGATGGTTGAGAGTAAAAGTGGGATAGCTTGTGGATGTCGACTGCGCATTTTCCCTAGCCACCAGGCAGCGTAATACTGTGCTGATGTGTCTTCTTTCTGGCTGAGATTTTGGATGATTTGCTCTTCACTTAGAGGTTTCATGCTCTCCAGTTCAAAGGTAATTCGCTAGCCCAGTTTTGGATTTTCTGAAATCTAAACTCTCCAGCGATTGATCCCCAGCAGCGTTCCTTGGTTTCGAGATCGAGGCCGCGATCCAGTGTTTTCAGGCAGTCTCCCTCGAGGCTGAAGGTGCTATGGAGCAGTGTGTCTTTACCGTCGCGATGCACGATGCATTGGCTGTCCGGTTCGAGCGATCCCCTGAAACCATTCTCGTCGTAAACGACTTGGTAGTGACAGTGATCCATGCTGATGAGATCACTGTATTCAATCGACCTTCTGCATTCATCGTTGAATGTTGCTGACTGGAACGTCGCGGGTTCTTTGAAGATATGATTCCACAGCTTAATTGTGCCGTTGTCTGCCTCTTCGGCTCTGATCACGCGAAGTCTGTAGGGGTTGTGTGGGTCAACTGCATAAGTCTGCTCCACAAGGATTGACCCTGGCTTGAGGTGCCCAAGAGGGCGATATCTAAGGAAAATATGTGCGAACAATGGAGGATTGTCGAATGCCTGTGTTTGATTGCTGTATTCGCCGCAGAGTTGGGAGAGAAACTGCCAAATGGCTGGTGTCATTGCGGGGGGGAATCCTCGTGTTTCTAGCTAATAAAAAAGCCCCCGGTTGGGGGCTTCATTCGGATCCTCAAACGGGGATCAGATCAGCGCATTGATGGCGTAATCGATGTAGCTGTTGGCTTCAGTCGCTGCGTCTCCGCTCAGGCCGTGGTTTGCCTTGATGTACTTCAGGGCTTCCACATACCAGGAAGGGGAGAGCTCAAAGGTGCGATTGATTTCATCCAGACCGGCGATCAGATAATCATCCATTGGTCCAGTGCCGCCTGCAACGAGGCAGTAAGTGATCATGCGCAGGTAGTAACCCACGTCACGGGAGCACTTTGCTTTGCCTTCGGGAGTGGTGGAGTAATTCGACCCCTCCATTTGCGTGGTGTAGGGGAATTTGTTGTAAACGGCTTGTGCCGCGCCGTTCACCAGTGCATCAGCTTTTGCGCTGAGAGCTTTGGCAGCTTCCAGGCTTGCAGCAGCGCGGTTGAAGCGACCGGAGGCGGCCTGAACTTCTGTGCTGCTCAGAAAGCGGCCTTGGGAATCAGCTGCGGAGACAGCTTCGGTGAGAGGAGTTTTCATGGATCGATCAGAAGAAATGCTGGATTCAGGAGCTCAGAGCCTTGATCAGGCAACTGCAGCAGCTGCACGGTCGAAGTAGGTGCCGATTTCGCTGCTCAGGGAAGCGCAGTCGCCAGAGCTGATTCCGGCCTTGTCGTTCACAATGCTTAGGGCTGAATCCTTCATCAGATTCACACCGGCAGCAACCGAAGCTCCGGGGGTGCCGAGGGCCAGATAGGTCTCGCGAAGCCCGTTCAGGCAGCGATCTTCGAGAACTGAGGCGTCACCGGCAAAACTTGCGTAAGTGACATAACGGAGAATGATCTCCATGTCGCGCAGGCAGGCAGCCATGCGGCGGGAGGTATAGGCATTTCCACCCGGAGCAATCAGGGAAGGTTGCTGGGCAAACAGCTGGCGAGCAGCGGAGGCCACGATGGTTGATGCGTTGCTGGAAATGCGGTTGACAGCATCAAGGCGCTTGTTGCTGTCAGAAACCATCGCTGCCAGCGCGTCGATCTCACTGGCACTAATGAATTGGCCCCGGGCATCGGCCTGGGCGACAACCTTGGTGAAGGCGTCGAACATGGGTTAACTCCGTGGAACTGTGGCCGAAGACTAAGAAGCCTTCAGGCATGAATGGGGACGGCTGGGAAGCTGTGCCCATCCCGTCGACAGGGATTCTGACCAACTGCTCAGGGCCCTCTCGAAAGCTGTTCATAATGCTTAACTCCCTTGCTACGACAAGGAAGTTGAGGCTGCTTTCTCGAGGTCGAACAGAACGTCGTGAATGTATGCCTCCGTCCATTCGCTTCCGTAGAACCTCGTCAACATCCCGCGGGCCGGGTCCTTCTCCGCGCGGTACGCGGTGTAGCGCTTTTGGCCTGAAAGGAGACGTGCAGCACGCTCATCATCGACAGGTTTCGCGTCCGTTACGAGGTCGAGATAGAGCTGTAGGTAATCCTCGAAGGCTGGACGAATCACACGCTCAATCAACGCATCTCCGTCGTTCCCTAAAGGAATGCGTGTCCAGAGAAAGGCTGGAGAGAAATACGGTTGCGCCTCTTCAGGAATGGGCCCGCCATCGGGAAGTTCACCCCGCCAGCGCTCGAAAATCGGCATCAGGCGTTCCCAGACAGGACCTGTGTGCTCGGGATCAGATTTGTCAACGGGTTGAAGATCCAGGGCAAGAAGATGCCCGTTCGGAAGCGTCACCAGATCAGCACCGAAGAACGGTAAGTCGAACCGGCAGCTCGGGTTGATCACAAAATTGAGTACTGATGCGGCCGTGCCCGCCTCGACGCAGGCACAGCGAACCTGGCGCAATTTGTCGGTCGCACAACCCCAGGTTGCAGTCGTGACTGGAACGGGTTTTGCCTTTGATCCTGTGGACCCTTCCCGCTGGAGAAACGTCTTCTCGATCGGGTACGGACTCAAGCTGAACGATTCAAGTGCAGAGACGGCCGTGTCGAGGAACGGTTGCCAACGCCATCCCTTGATCTGAACAGGATCGAGGCTGGATGTGCGAACAAGGTTGCTCATGTGGGCTGACTCGCGGGAAAAAGGAATTCATGAAGGAATCGATCGGACCAGTCCTTTCCGAAATGACTCGTGAAGAGTCCGTGCGCTGGATCGCGTTCAGCGCTGTAAACGTCGTAGGCGTCCTGCAGACGTTCAACATCAGTGATGGACAACGTCGAGGTTGAGGTTCCAGCGGCTTCCACGTCCACTGCTTGATCGTGCATGGCCCAGTAGGCCGTGAGAAAAGCATCGAAGGCTGCGGGGAGTGACCCTTCCGCCTCCTGGGCCCCCCCTCGACAGAACAGTAACCAGGGGGAAAAGTATTGATTGGGGTCGAAGGATCGCATCGTCTCCTCGCCGTTCAGCTCGGGAAATCGTTCGTGGAGGGCCTTGAGGCCTCGGAAATGGCGATCAAGATAGTTCTGGTCTTGGACCAGAGGTTGAAAATCCAGAACGGCCACGAGTTTCTGGCGTGCTCCGAACCAGAGAAGATCCACACCCATGAGTGGATGGTCGAGGTCATGGTCCGGATAAGCGACTGAATTGAGAACCTGCAAGCTTTCGCCTGCATCAAGCCGGGTCACTCGCCAGCGCCGAAAACCAGGAACGCTCCAGAGCCAGCTGTCGATGCTGCCGCCGCTCTTGCTCGAGTGGCAGTGTTCCAGTCCTTCAGGTACTGCCGCTGGTTGGCCCCCTCGCTGATGAATTCCCTGATGCAGCTTGTTGAGAAAAGAGTCAAACATCAGTGCGTGGGCTCCATGGCTGTCGAATTTGCAAAGAGGCGTGCCTTCTGAGCTAAAGCCTTGATGTCGTCGTCACTCGGACAGCGCAGCTCCGTGCAGTAGGTCGTCATCGACACACCGTTCAGGCATTGAACCGAGCTCACGCGCATCCGCACCTGGTCGGTCACAAACCAGCAGCGCTCCGTACCCACGTTGGTGTCGTAGCGGGTGGTGATGGTCAGGACTCCGTCGTCAGCAAATGAATAGGTGCTGATGACGGCTTTTTTTTCCACGTAACCCACATCCCTGAGAAGGAATCCACGGCGGGGGTCGTTCGCTGCGGGCACATCCACGATCACCGCTGCGTAGTCGTCATTTCGACTTCCTTGTTTAAGGTTGCTTTCCCACCAGAAACGACCTCCTCCTTTAGAGCGGCTCGCCTCGACCTGCAGTGCATCACAGACCTTCTGCACGACAGGGTCTGAAGCGTCGAAGGGCTCGATTACGAGATTGGAGTCGGCTGCTTCGTCGTCCTGGTGATCGAGGTGGTGGATTGAACGGCGGTTCAGCCAGGTGCCGCGACTGGCTTCCAGGAATTGCGCCATCGACATCGGTGGCTCGAACAAACCCATGGTTCAAGCGCTGGTCATGATGTCTTTCTGCTTGAGCAGTTGCTCAAGCACCTCTTCAAGCCTCTGAAGTTCAGCGTGTTCGGCCACGGTGGCATCGATCCGCTTTTGAGGAAGCTTGAGCTTTTTACCCATGGAGATCACGTCCTCGCGCAGGCGGTTGCGATAGGCCTCGAGCTCTTCGATGGAATCCTGAAGTTCTTGAAGCGTTGGATCGGGCATGGGATTTCAACGTTGAGTCGAGGGTAATCCGCATAGAAGGGTGATCGTCTCAAGCCCCAGAAACATTGACTAATAAATAGATGTGGGCGGAAAAGCCGAAATGTCCGTCGGGATCGCAGCAGTGGCTTTCTTGAAATGTGCTGCTCAGTCTTCTGGTTTCTGCATTGACTCTCAATGTTTATTCGCCAAGTGACGAACCATTGCGTGACCTCATCTGAGGTCACGGTTGACCCCGGAGATCCGGTTACGTTCGGTGGGCGCTTCAAAGCCCGGCTTGATTCGCCAGCAGCCATGCCCTCAACAAGGGCATGAACTGACGTCTCCTCCAGGCACCCCGAAGCATTCCCTTTAATTGTCTGGCTTCCTAATGCTCGACGCATTCTCCCGTTCCGTCGTCAGTGCCGACGCCAAAACTGCCGCTGTGGGTGCTGGCGATATCGCCGCTCTCCGTCAGTACGTTGCCGAAGGCAACAAGCGTCTGGACGCTGTCAACGCCATTACCTCCAACGCCTCCTGCATCGTGTCCGATGCTGTGACCGGCATGATCTGCGAGAACACCGGCCTGATCCAGGCTGGCGGTAATTGCTACCCCAACCGCCGCATGGCTGCATGCCTGCGCGACGGTGAAATCATTCTCCGTTACATCTCCTACGCCCTTCTGGCTGGCGACGCATCCGTGCTGGATGACCGCTGCCTGAACGGCCTCAAGGAGACCTACATCGCTCTGGGCGTTCCCACCCAGTCCGCTGCCCGCGCTGTGGCCATCATGAAGGCCTCCGCCACCGCTCACATCGGCGAGACCAACACTCCTGCTCTGGGTGGCACCAAGTTCCGCAAGATGGAGACCGCCCAAGGCGATTGCTCCGCTCTTGTTGCTGAGGCTGCCTCTTACTTCGATCGCGTGATCAGCGCCGTCGCCTGAGTCAATCGGGTTTTCCCATTTCCTCAACATCAACCTCCATCTAAAGGATCTCCACGATGAAATCCGTCGTCACCACTGTTGTGACCGCTGCTGACGCAGCTGGTCGCTTCCCCTCCCAAAACGACCTCGAGGCCGTTCAGGGCAACATCCAACGCGCCGCCGCTCGCCTGGAAGCCGCTGAAAAGCTGGCTGCTGGCCTCGACGCCGTGACCAAGGAAGCTGGCGATGCCTGCTTCAACAAGTACCCCTACCTCAAGCAGCCCGGTGAGGCTGGTGAGAACCAGACCAAGGTGGACAAGTGCTACCGCGATCTGGGCCACTACCTGCGCCTGATCAACTACTGCCTGGTTGTCGGCGGCACCGGTCCTCTGGACGAGTGGGGCATTGCCGGCGCACGTGAGGTGTACCGCACCTTGGGTCTTCCCACCGGCCCCTACGTCGAAGCTCTGACCTACACCCGCGACCGCGCTTGCGCTCCTCGCGACATGAGCCCCCAGGCTCTGAACGAGTTCAAGTCTTACCTCGACTACGTGATCAACGCTCTCTCCTGAGACGTCGATTCAGATCGTCTGATTGATCAAAGGAGGCCAATAGGCCTCCTTTTTTAATGGTCGTTGCAACAAGGTTCTGGTAATCAGTGTGCAATGTGCTCGATGCTCTTGCTCTGATGTTGTTGCTTGCGAAGTGGCTTTTTAGAAATTTTCTACGTCAATGGATAGGATTAGCCGCTGCCAACCTCGTCGACATAAAAATTCAGGCTTGTTATTTTAAGTAGGGATAAGAATTTTTGGGTTGATTGAAAACAGTTCTACATTGGTTTGAAGTCGCATTCCCCTCATGCCTGCAATCAAGTACAAGCGAGACTTTACGCATCAGAATCGGGTTTCTTTCTCCTTTTCTAATTCAAGGGATGCAGCAAAAGGATCTGCTGATAAGCGTGGTCAAGTAGCGTTAAGTCCTGCGGAATTCAAGGAGAACCAGTGTGGTTCGATGGGGATCGGATCCGGCCCTCGAGTTCATGAGGTCTGTCCGTTCTCGGCGGTGAACCATTCCTATGCAGCTACCGGTGAATCTGCTCTGAGCAGTGCGATTTCAGGTGCTTATAAGCAGGTTTTCGGCAATATCGGCATCACTGATAATCAGAGGCTCTCTTCGTTGGAGGCATTTCTCCGCGATGGTCGAATCACAGTGCGTGATTTCATGGCAGGCCTGGTGAAGTCGGAGCTTTATAAGCAGACATTCTTTTTTGCTGTCTCTCCGATGCGAGGCATCGAGTTGACTGTCAAACATCTTCTTGGTCGCCCTCCTGTCAGCCAGTCAGAGGTCGGTGCAGCGATCAAGATGATCTCTGATGAAGGCTTTGATGCGTTTGTGGATCATCTGGTTCGTTCCGAGGAGTACTTGGAAACCTTCGGTACAGATACCGTCCCCTACCTGCGTGCGTTTAAGTCAGAAGCGCGCTCCTATTGCTCGACGTTTGTCAGCATGGTGGAGCTTGCACCTGCCAATGCCAGTGCAGAGAACGTGATGTATTCGGGGCCTCTACTGGTGAAGCGGCTCGTCAAGTCGGGGATCTCTGTGAATGCGATCGATCCAGGTGCCTTTGACACCAGTGTTGAATTCTCATACACCAATGCTGTCGGTAACACCCGTAATCCTGCGTTCCGGCGCATGTATGGCGGCAAGTTCGCGTACTGAATGCTCGGTTCCAACTGATACCTGCAGCCAAAGGGAGGCCGATGTTGTCTCCTTTTGGCCGCATTCTTTTGTGGGGGATACGGCTGAATCTGCAAAGTCTTGAGCATTCCTAATCCGAGCTCTGCCTGTCGTGACGCTGCTGTAATGGTGTCAAAAGATTGAACTTCCTATCAGTCGCATGGCGTCGAACCCCGCCGTGGTGGAGAGTCGTTGTCTGTTTGCTGTTTTTGGGATGACATCGCATCCGCAGGTTGAACGTCCGGACCTTGATGCGTTGTTCGCGGACCTGGCCCATCCCAATCCCAATATCCAGAGGGAGGCCTACCTGGGGATGGTGCACCACTGGCCAGAGGAGTCAATGCCTCGCCTGCTCGCGCTTCTGGGGCAGTCGGATGTCTCGGTGTATCGAGCCGCTGTGAAAGGCCTTGGTGCTTTTGGTGCCACGGCTCTCCAGCCGTTGGCTGACTTGTTCTCATCCAGCCCTGATGGAACTGTGAGGGCATGCTGCGTCAAGGCCTATGCGCAAATCGCCTCAAATTTTCCTGAGGAGAACTTTTCTCCCGAGGCGATGAGGGTGCTGGAAACAGCGTTGTCGGATGAATCACCTGTAGTTTCTCAATCTGCAGTGATGGCTTTGGGGCAGGTTGGGGTTCAGGCTCTGCCTCTGTTGATTCGGATCTGCAAAGGAGACAACATCGCTCACGTCCAGTCGGCTGCGATGGCTCTCGCCGAGATTCCTGACCCTCAAGCCGAGGCCTGTCTGCGTGAAGTGTTCGACGACCCTTCAACTGATCCGTTGGCACGGCAGATGGTGGAAGCTTCTCTAGGGCGTCTTGAGAGCCGACAATAAAAAAGCGGGAAACCAGCCCCTCAGCTGTTCTCCCGCGGTGGCGCATGTAGTGCTCGACGCGAACACCACCTGATGACATTACGTTACGAAACCACCAAAGGCTGCTCAGGATTGCCTTCTGAGTTGGTTGATAGCGAGTTGCAGGATCGGTTTGATTGCGTCATCAGATTCGATCGTCATGCGTTCAGACAGAGCCTTGATCGCCATGGGATCCTCGAGCTTCATCAGTGACAGGGCTGTGTTTTTGCGCACGAGCGCAGATTCATCGTTCAAGTTGGGCTGCAGCAGAGGAAGAGCCCATTGGCTGTCATTGAGTTTGCCCATCAAGGTCGATGCCTCTGCGCGCACGTCCTCGTCGTCATCCTGAAGTGCATTCGTCAGGAGTTGTCGAGCATCCTCGTCTCCGGAATTTTGAATTTGATCACCCAGAGCAGCGATGGCGGCGGTGCGTATCCGTGCTTGAGGCGAACGTGCTGCCTCTCGCAGCGCTTCCGGAGCTCGGGCTCCAACGAAGGACAGGCCCCAGCTGGCAAGTCCTGTCTGCATGGGTGTGTTGTTGGGATCCACGACAATCTTCAGAAGTCCCTCCACCGCTTCAGAACCAATGACAGCCATGGCACCAACAGCCGATCCCTGAACCACGGGGTCGGCGTCATTGAGCAGTGCTTTGAGCAGGTGGGGTAGCGCTTGCTTGTCGGAAATCAGTGTGAGGGTCTTGGCTGCTGCACGGCGCACGGTGACGTTCTCGTGATCGCACATGGCCTGACACAACGCAGGAACCGCTGCGCTGCCCACTGTGCCGAGACTCTCTGCAAAGGTGAGACGAAGCAGTCCTCGCTTGTCGCCGAGTCCCGCCACCATCCGCTCAATCGCCTGGGTGTCGCCCGCCAGACGTTGTCCTTGACGCAACTGCTGCTTGAGCTCCTCGGCAAGTTGTTCAGCTTCGTCTTCGCTCAGCGTGACGGATTCAGCACTGGTCAGCGATGAGGGTGCGTTGGTCAAGATTGAGCTGAAGCGGTGATTCAGTATCCGATGCTGTGGCCGCTAAGGTCACTCCAATGTTCTGAATCGTTGTGACCACCTTCGTTCTTTCCCACAATCTGCAGGTGAACGATTCAGCTGTGCCGGCCTTGGCTTTTGATGTTTTGGCAGCTGGTTTGCAAACGCATTGTCCCTCCGTCACCGCAGCTGAAGCGCTCAGTCATCCTCACTGGAAAGTGAAACTTGAGTCGACGGCCTCACCCGACGCTCTGGCGCGAGAACTCGTCCTGGGCTGGCGTCGGGTGCGTCAAGGCCTGTCTCACAGCCAAGCCCATGCCGTGATGGCTCTGGGGGGACGTAAAGACTCTGAAGGCACCCCTGGTGCACCCCTTCAACAGGGTGGATGGGGCGTCGATGTGGTGGAAACGGCAGATCCTCAGGGTTTTCTTGCGGCAATCAACTGGACCGGCCTGACGGCCGGTCGCCCTGCGGATGGGGTTTTTGAAGTGATTGACCCCGCGTCCTGAGTTCAGCCGCGACGGCGCCTCGAATTCCGGCGTCCTGCTTTCTTGGGTGTCGGCTCTGGTGTGACGATTTTGCTGGCCCCTGACTCGGTCACTGCTTCAGGGCTTGTGGCTTGGTTTTGTTCATCTACGCAGGACCCCATCCCTTGAATGCGCAACCCACGGCTGTGCATCGACTGAACAGTGCGGTTCAGATACTGAAAAGGAATTTTCCATGACCGTGCTGTCCATGGACGGGAGCCCGGCTCAATTCCTGTTTGCACCGTGATGGCACGTTCAAGTGTTGGGCCCATCGCTTTTCCTCAATCGATTCCTTGAAAGAGTGACGCAGATCACCTGTTGCACCGAATTTTCTCAATCTTCCTTATCAGCGCGTCCGATGGCTTCGTCAGGGCGTGAGCTCCTGCAGAATTAATGCCTTCAAAGACCGCTCAGATGGCTGGAGCACTTGACAATATTCATCCTGGCCTGTCGCAACAGGAAGCCATCCGCTTGTTGATGGCTCCTTTGGAGACCCTGGAGTCGCAAAGCGACCCCTATATGGCAGCCGCACATCTCATCAATTTTCCTGGGGAAGCAACTGAACAAGCGCTGCTCAGGTTGGTCATTGATGCCGAGCAGGCGCAGCCGCGTCGTTTGGCGCGGCGCAAGGCTGTTGAAGTTTTGGCGCGCCTGGGTTGCCGTGATGCCATCCCTTCTATCGGACGTTGTTTGCAAAGTGATGACCCCTATCTGGTTGAAAATGCTGCCTTCGCGCTCAAGGAGTTGCGCTGCCAAGACGCGGAGATCCATGCAACGTTGGTCTCCTTGGTTGATCAACCATCTCAAAACCAGCGGGTGTTGATTCAGAGCCTGGCCGCTCTTGGAGTGGATCAAGCCCTCCCATCGATTCAGAAACTTCTGCAGGCTGATTCGCCAGGTGTGCGTGGTGCGGCCATCAGTGCCATGGCTCAGCTTGGAGGTGGCCGGGAGTCATTGCAGCAACTGGAGGACTCCATGCTGTTGCCGAACCAGATGGATCGTCAATCAGCCATCCAGGATGCCATTGATGCGCACGCGGTGGAATTGCTTCCGCAGATTCTGAAAGCCCCGGTGTCGCCGGTCTTTCGGATGCGAGCCGTTAAGGCGCTCTGGCCGCAGGATGTTGTTCGACTCGGCGAGCTGAACTTGTTTTCTGTTCTTGATGCACTTGTTGAGGATCGTCCCGAATGTTTGCAGGTAGTGCATGCTTACGATCAAGATCCCACCAATGAGTTCTTGATTCAGGAGTTTTTCGGCACTGATTTCAGCCGCTGTTATTTGGCTTTGCAGAATCTTGCCAGCCGATCGGCAGAGGATCTCTGGCCTCTTCTTCGCCAGCGTTGGCTTGATGAAGCACACAATGATTACGGTGCTCATTATTTCTTTATTCGTCTTTTCGCATTGTTAGGTGATACGTGGCCTCAAGATGCACGGGCCATGATTCAGCACATCCTTGAAGAAGCGATCAAAACTCCAAGACCGCAATTTATGAAATCCAAACCTGCTGCCGTGCTGGCACTGTCGCAGCTTGGTTTCTTGCATTCAGACGCGCAATTCAAAACTCTTCTGGATCCAGCGCTGACTTCCTTTTGGGAATGTCGCTATGCGGCTGTGATGGTGGCCCCAAAAACAT
>WTFZ01000114.1 GCA_011523835.1 Synechococcus sp. CO36386bin_29
AGCGCGAATACGAGCTCTATTGCAGCCTGCGCGAGCAGGTGGGGGCGATGGCCGCTCCGATCCGCGCGGCAGCCCGAGGCATTGCCTGCCTCGATGCCCTCAGCGCGTTGGCAGACACAGCCGCCACCGGTGGTTGGTGTGCCCCGGTGCTCAGCGTCAGTCGCCAGCTGGACATCGTTGCCGGGCGCCATCCGGTGGTGGAACAGCTGCTGGTGGAAACGTCCTTCACCCCCAACGACCTCAACCTCGGCAACGGCACCGACCTGATCGTGCTCACCGGCCCCAATGCCAGCGGCAAAAGCTGTTATCTGCGCCAGATCGGCCTGATCCAGCTGCTGGCCCAGATCGGCAGCTGGGTGCCAGCAACCTCAGCCCGCGTCGGCCTCGCTGATCGCATCTTCACCCGGGTGGGTGCGGTGGATGATCTCGCCGCCGGTCAGTCCACCTTCATGGTGGAGATGGCGGAAACCGCCAACATCCTGCACCACGCCAGCGAGCGCTCCCTCGTGCTGCTCGATGAGATCGGCCGGGGCACCGCCACCTTCGATGGCCTCTCGATCGCCTGGGCCGTGAGTGAACATCTGGCCGGCGATCTCCAGGCCCGCACCGTGTTCGCCACCCATTACCACGAACTCAACAACCTGGCCTCCGAACGCACCAACGTGGCCAACTTCCAGGTGATGGTGGAGGAAACTGGCGCCGATCTGGTGTTCCTGCATCA
This sequence comes from Synechococcus sp. CO36386bin_29, assembly GCA_011523835.1. Classification (GTDB taxonomy): domain Bacteria; phylum Cyanobacteriota; class Cyanobacteriia; order PCC-6307; family Cyanobiaceae; genus Synechococcus_C. Next base: position 722 of record WTFZ01000114.1, read on the forward strand.
GGTGCAGTGCGGAGGCGCCAGCCGCAGCTACGGCATCGAGGCCGCCCGCCTCGCCGGCGTACCCACGCCTGTGGTGCAACGGGCCCGGCAGGTGCTTGATCAGCTGGCGGCCTGAGCCGCCCGCAGCAGGGCATTCACGGCGGCAGCCACCAAGCCGGCGCCGCCACGGGTGCCCTCCAGGCGGATCTGGGCCAGGCCACTCGCGGCCAGGCGTCGCTTGCTCTCCGGCACCCCCACGAACCCCACCGGCATGCCGATCAGCACAGAGGGGGCATCAGCGCCGGCCTGCACCTGATCGAGCAGCTGCTCCAACGCGGTGGGGGCACTGCCCACCAGCACCAGCGGCAGCGCGCTCCCGGCCGACCGGGCCGCTGCGCTGAGTTCAGGCCAGGCCCTTCGCATCGCCGCCGCCGAGCGGGTGGAGTCCTTTGGTGAGAGCGCCGGAGCCCAGTCGAGCAGGCAGCGCACCTCGCTGCCCAGGGTGCGGGCCGCCATCGGAGCCACCGCCGCCGCGGCCATGGCCGTGTCCGTGAGGATCACGGCCCCACCGGTGAGCGCCTCCACAGCGCGGGCGCAAGCGCCCTCGCTGAACTGCAGCAGAGGCCTGAGACCAGGATCACCGCTGCTGTGCACCAGGCGCTCCAGCACCTGCTGCTCCAAAGGGCCTAAGCCCGTCTCCCCCAACAGGGCCCGAATGCGCCGGATGCTCTCGGTGAAGATCGGGTGATCGGCCATGGGGGCACTCCTCAAACAGGCATTGCCACACAGGGCAGACTTCAGCATCCTCTGATGCACCGCCGCCATGCCGATTCAGTTGCTGTGGGGCGATGATTCCGCGGCACTGGAGCGGGCCATTCAGGCCGTGATCGACAGCGCATTGGATCCCGCATGGGCCAGCGTGAATCTGAGCCGACTCGACGGCAGCGAAAGCGGGCAGGCCCGGCAGGCCCTGGAAGAGGCGCGCACACCGCCATTTGGCAACGGGGCGAGAGTGGTGCTTCTGCAGCGCTCACCTTTCTGCAATGCCTGCCCCAGTGAGTTGGCCGATCGCTTTGAAGCCTCCGTCGACGCCATCCCCGACAGCACCGAGCTGCTGCTCTGCAACCCCAACAAACCCGATGGCCGGCTGCGTACGACCAAGGCACTGCAGAAACGTGTGAAGGCAGGGCAGGCCAAAGAACTGAGCTTCAAGCTGCCGGCGGTGTGGGACGGCGCCGGGCAGCGCCAGTTGGTGGAGCGCACCGCCAGCGAGCTCAAGCTGAGCCTGGAGCCCAAGGCGGTGGACGCCCTGATCGATGCCATCGGCAGCGACAGCGCGCGGCTCACGATGGAGTTGCAGAAACTGGCCCTGCATGCCGAGAGCACGGGCAGCCCGCACATCAGTGCCACGGCGGTGCAGAGCCTGATCGATGGGCTCAGCACCAATGCCCTGCAGGTGGGCGATGCCCTGCTCGCCGGCGACCCAGGTGAAGCGATCGCCCTCCTGGATGCCCTGCTCGATGGCGGCGAACCGGCCTTACGCATCGTGGCCACCCTCACCGGTCAGATCCGCGGCTGGCTCTGGGTGCTGCTGCTGGAACAGCAGGGGGAACGGGATGTGGCCGTGATCGCCAAGGCCGCCGGCATCGGCAATCCCAAGCGGATCTACGTGATGCGCAAACAGCTTCAGGGCCGCAGCCCGGAACGCTGCCTCAACCTGCTCGGCCGGCTGCTGGATGTGGAGGCAGCACTCAAACGCGGTGCCAAGGCCGGCGATGCCTTTCGCGACGGCCTGCTCGGATAACCAATCCACCCAACCACCACGGTGAGACAATCGCCTGCGACATGAGGCGGCGTGGATGGCCCTGCTGGTGCAGAAGTTCGGCGGCACCTCCGTCGGCAGTGTTGAGCGCATTCAGGCCGTGGCCCGGCGTATCGCCGCTTGCAAGGATGAGGGTAACGACCTGGTAATCGTGGTGTCGGCCATGGGCCACACCACCGATGAACTCACCGCCAAGGCCCGTGCCATCAGCGGCAACCCGCCCCAGCGGGAGATGGACATGCTGCTGGCTACCGGTGAACAGGTGTCGATCGCTCTGCTCTCGATGGCCCTGCATGAACTGGGTGTGCCGGCGATCTCGATGACCGGCGCCCAGGTGGGCATCGTCACCGAATCCGCCCACGGCCGGGCCCGCATCCTCGATGTGCGCACCGACCGCCTGCGCACCCGCCTGTCCGAGGGGCAGGTGGTGGTGGTGGCCGGCTTCCAGGGCACCAGCCAAAGCAGCGGCGGCACCGCTGAGATCACCACGCTGGGTCGCGGCGGCTCGGATACCTCAGCGGTGGCCCTGGCGGCAGCCCTGGGCGCCGATGCCTGCGAGATCTACACCGATGTCCCCGGGGTGCTCACCACCGATCCGCGCAAGGTGGCCGATGCTCAGCTGATGCCAGAGGTGAGCTGCGATGAAATGCTCGAGCTGGCCAGTCTCGGCGCCGCCGTTCTCCATCCTCGAGCCGTGGAGATCGCCCGCAACTACGGCGTCACCATGGTGGTGCGCTCCAGCTGGAGTGATGAACCTGGCACCACCCTCACCAGCCGCAGTGCCCGCCCCATCGGTCGCGAAGGTCTGGAGCTGGGCCGACCTGTCGATGGAGCTGAACTCGTTGAAGAGCAGGCCGTGGTCGCGCTCTCCCACGTGTCGGATCAACCGGGCGTGGCTGCCCAGATCTTTGAAAGCCTCTCTGCAGGCGGAGTGAATGTCGATCTGATCATCCAGTCCACCCACGAGGGCAACAGCAACGACATCACCTTCACCGTGGCCGAATCCGAGCTGGATAAGGCCCGCAGCATCTGCGAGGCCCAGCTCCAAACCCTGGGCGGTGACCTGGTGGCGGAAGCCGGGATGAGCAAACTCAGCATCAGCGGCGCGGGAATCATGGGCCGACCCGGAATCGCCGCCGGCCTGTTTCAGACCCTCTCGCGCGTGGGCATCAACATGCGCCTGATTGCCACCAGCGAGGTGAAAGTGAGCTGCGTGGTGGAGGCATCCGCCGGCGCCAAGGCCCTGCAGGCCACCCAGGAGGCCTTCGAACTCGACAATGATCTGATCAGCCTCAACCCCCAGCCCAGCGATGAGGGCGAACCAGAGGTGCGCGGGATTGCTCTCGACAGGGATCAGGCGCAGTTGAGCGTGCGCTACGTGCCCGACAAACCAGGCACCGCCGGCGCCCTCTGCAATGCCCTGGCGGACGCGGGCATCAGCCTCGATGGCATCGTTCAATCAGAGCGCCAGCATGCCGATGGCAGCCGGGACATCAGCTTCACACTCAAGCGCGACGACCGCGCCGCCGCCGATCGTGCCCTGGGAGGCCTTCTGGCTCAATGGCCCGGAGCACTCTTGGAGGATGGTCCAGCGATTGCCCGCGTCAGCGCAGTGGGCGCGGGCATGCCCGCCACTGCCGGCACAGCCGGACGCATGTTCCGTTACTTGGCGGATGCTGATATCAATATCGAGATGATCGCCACAAGCGAAATCCGCACCAGCTGCGTCGTGGCCGAAAGCGATGGAATCGCCGCGCTGCGGGCTGTCCACGCAGGATTCAGACTTGGGGGAACCACCCGACATGAAGCCCAGGGAACCGAATCACCCCTGGAGGGGGAAGCAACCAGCTAACAGGATTTAAACCTTACCGACCAGCTTCTGGCGCAGCTGCTTGATGCGGTCCCGCAGGTTGGCCGCCTCCTCAAAGTCGAGCTTTTTGGCGGCATCTTTCATCTTCAGTTCCAACTGATCGATGAGCTCCGGCAAGGCATCCAAGGCCATGCCATCGGCATCATCCTCAAGAGCCTCAACCGCTTTGCCAGCCACCTGCACCAGATCGGCATCAGGGCCGTCAGTTTTGAGCTTGCGGCTGAGTTCCAGGAAGCTGAGAATCGAATTGCTGGCCTTCTTACCCGCCGCCGTTGGCACGATGCCGTGCTTCTCGTTGTAAGCCTGCTGGATGCTGCGGCGGCGCTCGGTTTCGCTGATCGCCTTCGCCATCGAGTCGGTGAGATTGTCGGCATAGAGCAGTGCCACGCCCTCCACGTGACGCGCTGCCCGGCCAATCGTCTGGATCAGGGAGCGTTCAGCCCTGAGGAAGCCCTCCTTATCCGCATCCAGGATCGCCACCAGGCTCACCTCGGGCAGGTCAAGGCCCTCCCGCAGCAGGTTCACGCCCACCAGCACGTCGTATTCACCCAAACGAAGGTCTTGGATGATTTCGATCCGCTCGATCGAATGGATCTCTGAGTGCAAATAGCGCACCCGCACTTCATTCTCAGCCAGATAATCCGTTAAGTCTTCCGCCATCCGCTTGGTGAGGGTGGTGACCAGCACCCGCTGCTGCTTGCTGGCCCGATCGCGGATCTCCCCGAGCAGATCATCCACCTGGCCGGTGGTGGGCCGCACCTCCACGATCGGATCGAGCACCCCCGTGGGGCGGATCACCTGCTCAGCCACCTCGCCGTCGCTCACCTCGAGCTCCCAGTTCCCCGGCGTGGCGCTGACAAACACGGTCTGGCGTGCCTTCGTCCAAAACTCCTCCCCTTTCAACGGCCGATTGTCCGCTGCGCTGGGCAGGCGGAAACCATGGTCGATCAGCACCTTCTTGCGGGCCTGGTCTCCGTTGTACATCGCCTGCAGCTGGGAACAGGTCACATGGCTCTCATCCACGATCAGCAGCCAGTCCTTCGGGAAATAATCGATCAGACATTCCGGTGCCGACCCTGGATCACGTCCGGCCAGGTGGCGGGCATAGTTCTCCACCCCATTGCAGTACCCCACCTGACCCAGCATCTCCAGGTCGTATTTGGTGCGCTGCTCCAGCCTCTGGGCCTCCAGCAACTTGCCTTCACTATTGAGCACATCCAGCCGCTCCCGCAGCTCCGAGCGAATCGCACTGATCGCTGAATCCAGACGATCCTTGGGCGTCACGAAGTGCTTGGCGGGATAAATGTTCACCGCATCCAGACTCTGGAGAATCTCCCCGGTCGTGGGGTCGACATAGCGAATCGCCTCCACCTCATCACCGAACAGCTCCACCCGCACCAACCGGTCTTCATAAGCGGGGCCGATCTCCAGCACATCGCCTTTCATCCGAAAACGACCGCGGGCAATTTCGGTGTCATTGCGGCTGTACTGGTTGTTCACCAGCTCGCGCAGCTGACCACGGATGTTGAGAGTCTCACCCACTTCGAACTTCACCGCCGCCTTGAGGTATTCACTTGGAATCCCCAGGCCATAGATGCAGCTGATCGAAGCCACCACGATCACGTCGCGCCGTTCGAACAACGAGCGCGTCGCCGAGTGACGCAGCATGTCGATCTCTTCATTGATCGATGCCGTCTTGGCGATGTAGGTGTCGCTGACCGGAACGTAGGCCTCCGGTTGGTAGTAGTCGTAATAGGAAATGAAGTACTCAACGGCATTTTCGGGAAAGAACTCCCTCAGCTCGTTGCAGAGCTGGGCCGCGAGGGTTTTGTTGTGAGCCAACACCAGAGCCGGCCGACCGGTCTGGGCGATGACGTTGGCCATGGTGAACGTCTTGCCCGTTCCCGTGGCACCCAACAGGGTCTGATAGCGCTGCCCGCCGTTGACGCCCTTCACCAGCTGCTCGATCGCCGTCGGTTGATCGCCCTTGGGGGAATACGGCGCCGTTAGGTCGTAGGCGGGCATGGTGATTGCGTTTCTCGCCCGGATTGGCCAACCACCATACGGAGGACAGCCCGGGCTCTGAGACAAGCAGAAGCGGAACCCCTAGGCACCGGGCCCCAACAACGTCCGCACCATTGCGGTGCCGATGACGCTGTAAACCGCAGCCCCAAACAAGGCGCTGGAGAATCCACGCTTCAGCGTGAATCCCTCAATCAGCCGACTCGCCAAGGCAAACAGGATGGTGGCGATCAACCAATTGAACAGAAACGACACCGGAACGATCAAACCGCCCAGGGACGTAATCGCCCACAGAGGTCCGAGCAGCAGTTTCAAGGGCAGGATCAGCACCATGCCCAGAAATCCAATCAGAATTGCGGACCAGAGGGCTGTACTGAAGTTGGCCACCTCAACGCCAAGGGGCAGGGCTGCCACCACCAACAGCACCACCGCCCTGACGGGCCATTGCAGCAACCAGGCGAGGGTTCCCATGCCGAAGACACGAATCAGAGATTCAACCTAGAAATCCTCACCCTGGCTGCCAAGAGACTGAATCAAACGCAGCTGGTCGTGGTGATGCCGGTGAGCGCCTCACGCAGACTGCGCACCACAGCCACCATTGCCAGTTCGTCACTGAGACGATTGACTGCCGAACCCACACCCACGCCGGCAGCACCGGCAGCGATGGCCATCGGCAGGGTGACGGCCGACAATCCGGAGGCGCAGAGCACTGGAGCAGCGAGACTGGCCTGCTGCAAGGCAGCGCTGATGCTGTGAGCTGCAGCCAGAGTGGGAGCAGCCTTCTCGATCAACCCGAGACTGCCGGCGCTGAAAGGCTTGGCGCTGGTGCCACCTTCGGTTTGGATCAGATCAGCGCCAGCGGCCACCAGGTCCACCGCCAACTGCTCCTGCTGATCCATCGGCAGGGTGTGGGGCACCGTCACGCTCATGACCACCTCGGGAAGCAAGGCGCGGGTGCGGAGGGCGAGCTCCAGCACCTCCTCAGCACCGAATATCCGGCCCTGAGGATAGAAGGCGTCGTAATTGCCGATCTCCACCATCGCCGCGCCAGCAGCCACCGCAGCCGGGAACTGCTCGGGCTCCACCGACGACACACACACCGGAACGCCACCGGAGACCTGTAACGCCAGCGCCACCAGCTCCGGGTCACAGGCCACATCGATCAGATCCGCACCACCAAGGCCTGCGGCACGGGCCACACGGGCCACCGAGGCCGCATCGAAATTCATCAGACCGGCAATCACCTTGAGGGTGGACCGCTGGTCCAGGCTGCGACGAAGAGCGGCAGGCAGCAGTGAAAGGCGGGTCATCCAACTGAAGGATCAGATCAGACCATTCTCCCACCGCGTGCGCAGGCAGGATTGGAAGGCCACTTGCCAAGCATGATGACCGCCAGCGAGCCATGGCTGCACTGGCACGACCGACTGCATCGCCAGCTGCTGCAGAGTCCCAACCTCATGCCCAAAGGCACCACCTTGCTGTTGGCGCTATCCGGCGGACAGGACTCGATGGCTCTGCTGGGACTGCTGCACACTCTCCGAAAGCAGCATCACTGGACGCTGAAGCTCTGGCATGGCGACCATGGCTGGCATCCCGGATCAGCAGCAATCGCAGAAGATCTCGCTCAATGGTGTGCTCGGAGGGGCCTGCCCTTGATGGTGAGCCGCGGCACAGCCGAGATCACCGGCAGCGAGGCGGCAGCGCGCGCGTGGCGCTACAGCGAACTCAGCCAGCTTTGTGATCAGCTAAGCAACACTGTGACCGGATCTGACAGCAGCTGCACGGTACTCACTGCTCACACCGCCAGCGACAGGGCCGAAACACTGCTGATGCAGATCAGCCGCGGCACGGATCTAGCAGGACTGAGCAGCCTGCGCCGAAGCAGGCTGCTGCAGGCCGACGCCAACGACAGCCCCAAGCTGGTGCGGCCTCTGCTCGACTTCACGCGGCAAGAAACAGCAGCAATCTGCCAAGACCTGCAACTGCCGGTCTGGCAGGACCCCAGCAACAACGATCCAGGCATCGAACGCAATCGCATCCGCCACGAGGTGCTCCCGGTCCTCGAGTCCCTGCATGCCGGATGCAGCCGCCGTATGGCGAGGCTCAGCGAACGGATGTCCCAGATCTATGACACACAGAGAACTCTTGTGGATCTGAGCCTGCAGAGCATCAACAGTCCCGGCAACGGGCTGCAACGTCATCCTTTGCAGGCTCTGGCTCCAGATCCCAGACGAACCCTGCTGCAACGCTGGCTTCAAAGGCAGGGCGTGCGATCGCTTCAGGCCCGACAGCTGGAGGAACTCAGCCATGCCATCGGCCCACAGCAACCGCCAGGGGAACGCCACCTACCAGAGGGCCATCGACTCCACTGGTGCCGGGACTGGGTACAACTGGGCAACAAGGACTGAACACCGTGGACGACGATTTTCAGGCGCGTTATGTCGCAGCCGAGCAGGCCTACGGTGCAGGAGATTTCGAAGCCGCCAAGGCCATCACGAGCACACTGCTGGCGGAACTGGATCCGCTGCCGGACGGAGTGGAAGAACGGAATGCGGTGCTGGCCTGGCGGTCTTTCGTGGCTTTGCTCGCTGGTCACATTCATCTCTATGGCCTGGAGCAGTCCGATCAGGCACGGGAGCATTACGCCCTTGTGCTCGCCAGCAATCCTCCCAACACACTTCAGGAGCTTGCTGAACAGGGACTGGAACGCCTGGCTGAGCGGCGGGCTGCAGCAACTCTTGACACAACACAGGCATCACTGATCGGCGATCCCTTTCTGCAATCCACGCAAGTGTGTTCAGGGGTAGCCCCCACGCAGAGCATCAGAACCGCAGCCCCTTGGATCGAGCAAGACTCCCCTGCACCCACGCCACCAAAAGTCGTTGAAATGATCGATAAAAACGCAGGAGATACTGTTGAAAAAAGAGAGGCGACTGTCGAGGAGAAAGTCCATGAAGACTCGATCCCCGAATCGCCTTTGAATGCACAAGCTGATAATCCCAACCAAAGCAGTAACCCGCTGGCAGACGATCTGCTGCAAAGGCTGAACGGCGGACGCCTGCGCGTGGATCTCTGAAATCAACCGGCCGCTGAACGACGCCGACGGGTACGGCCTGCGGGCATCTCCGGTTCGGGATCAACCTTCACAGCAGGCTTGTCGACGACCACCGTCGCAGCTGCAGCAGGAGCAGGACTTGAAGGAGCGGGAGATGCTGACCTCGGTGCACCGTTGGCACCATTGCTCTGATTGGTGCGAACCGGTGGGGGAGTCCCACCTCCATTCCGACGGCCATAGGGAGAACCACCGCGACCACCGCGACCGCGCGGGGCAGGACGATCGTCGGGCCCCGCATCGGCCCGACCCTTATAAACCGGAGTACCAGCAGGAGCGGGCTGAACCAGGCAGAGAATCAGAGGTTCTACCTGCAGTTCCCTGCGCATACGGCGACTGAGGCCCACCTCCACTTCACGCTGAACGCCCATCCAGTCCACCTCGGGAGCCTTACCTCCGGTATTGCGAGTGAGTTGCTTCCAGCGATTTTCGAGGACCCAGTTGATTTCACGCTCAGTCCAGAGCGACATCTTCCGGGCATCCGCGGTGGTGACGACACCGCGGAGATTCACACGCGGAGGAGCAACCATGGCACCATCCGTGCTGATGGCCGCCAGGATCGTGACAATGCCGTCTTCCGCAAGCTGCTGCCGCTCCTTGAGCACCCGAGCATCAACGATGCCATTGCGCGACTGATCCAAAAGCTCGATACCAGCCTTCACGGGATCTCCTTTACGCAGAGAATCCGCAGTGAGTTCGACAACATCACCATTATCGATGATCAGAGTGTTGTCTTCCGGAACACCCATGGAATGGCCGGTTTTGGCGTGACGCACCAACATGCGGTGCTCGCCATGCACGGGAACAAAAAATTTCGGACGCGTGAGCGCAAGCATCAGCTTCTGATCTTCCTGGAAGCCATGCCCGGACACGTGGATGCCCTCACCCTTTCCGTACACCACCTTGGCTCCAAGCATCATCAACCTGTCGATGGTGTTCACCACTGAGATGGTGTTTCCAGGAATCGGGCTGGCCGAAAAGATGATCGTGTCGCTGCTCTTCACCTTCACCTGGGGATGATCGCCACGGGAAATTCGACTCAATGCCGCCAGTGGCTCCCCCTGGCTGCCGGTCATCAGCAGCAGAGTTTCGCGATCAGGCACATCATTGATCTGTTTGATGGGCACGAATAGCTCATCCGGAGCCCGCATGTAACCCAGCTCACGGGCCTTGGCGATCACATTCAGCATCGAACGACCCAGCAGACCCACCTTGCGGCCGTTCTTCAGAGCCAGCTCAAGAATCATCGACACTCTGTGGATCGAACTGGCGAAGGTGGTCACGATCACCCGACCCTCGGCATCAGCCATGTGGCGATCGAGATTCGGAAAGACTGATCGCTCAGGGGGGCAGAAGCCAGGTACCTCGGCATTGGTGGAATCGCTGAACAGACACAGCACCCCCTGGTCTCCGTGATGGGCCAGCCGCGCAAGGTCAAAGTGCTCTCCATCCACTGGGGTGTGATCAAACTTGAAATCACCCGTGAAGATGATGGTGCCCACCGGGGTACTGATCGCCAGCGAGAAGCTGTCGGCCATGGAGTGAGTGTTGCGGATGAACTCCACCGAGAAGTGCTGCCCAACCTTCACCACATCACGGGGGCCAACGGTCTGCAGAGTCGTCCGGTCGGTGACGCCCGCTTCGTCCATTTTTCCGGTGAGCATCGACAGCGCCAGACGGGGGCCGTAGATCACCGGAATGTTGAAGTGCTTGAGGTGGTGCGCAATACCACCGATATGGTCTTCATGACCGTGGGTCACGATCATGCCGCGGATGCGCTTCTGGTTTTCACGCAGAAAGCTGGTGTCCGGCAGCACCACGTTCACGCCATGCATGCCATCGCTGGGGAAGGCCAAGCCGGCATCCACCAGCATCAGATCATCGCCGTACTCGAACACACAGGTGTTCTTGCCGATCTCATGCAAACCGCCTAGAGGGATGACCCGCAGGCAGGGTTGTTTGGTCGTGGCGTGGGAGGCGGTCATGGTCAGGACAAAAGGGAATGGACAATCGATGAATGACGCTCGCAGCGCCGTCAACAGCCGTGGCGTCAGGTCGGACGCAGGGCAGCGAGGGTGTCGGAAAGAGCTGAACGCATCACGGGATCAAGAGGCAGAAGAGGACAACGAGGAGCACCAACCGGCCAGCCGCTCAGTTCAAGTGCTGCTTTCACGGGAACGGGATTGGTGGTGGCGAACAGGGCTTGAAATAAAGGGATCAGTTGTTCGTGATGGCTCAGGGCCACTGCGGTCTGGCCGCTCAGATAGGCCTCCACCATGGCGCGCATCCTGCGGCCCACCAAATGGCTGGCCACACTCACCACACCCACGGCACCCACCGACAACATGGGCAACAACAAACCGTCATCACCGCTGTAGATCGCCAGTCGCGCTCCGCAGGCCAGACGCAAGGCGGTGACTTCCTCAGTGGTGCCACTGGCGGCCTTGAAACTGACAACGTTGCCGCAATCCATCAGGCGGGCCACGGTGTCCGGATGGATGGAACAGCCCGTTCGACCGGGAATGTTGTAAAGCATCAGTGGAAGCTCGGGAGACGCCTCGGCGATGGCGCGGAAATGAGCCTCCAGACCCTCCTGAGGAGGCTTGTTGTAGTAAGGCACCACCACCAAGGCTCCATCGGCACCGACAGCAGCCGCCTCACGGGTGGCTTTCACCGCTTCCTGGGTGCAGTTACTGCCTGTGCCGGCGAGCACAGGGACCCCGGGACCGACTGCTTGTCGCACCGCCTCAAGCAACTGGACTTGTTCCGTCCAGCTCAATGTGGGGGATTCACCAGTGGTTCCGCACACGACCAGACCATCGGATCCCTCATCCACAAGGTGGCGCGCCAGACGACCTGCCAGTGCAAGATCCACCGCTCCCTCCGCATCAAACGGGGTGACCATTGCGGTGAGCAAACGGCCAAAGGGGGTTGGAGACAACTCTGCGGCGGGGCTCATAACAAGTCAGGCGGGTAGCAGAAGTTCGGCGATCTGGATGGCATTGAGAGCAGCCCCCTTACGGATTTGATCCCCACAAAGCCAGAATTCAAGAGCGTTGGGCTCGCTGATGTCTTCACGCAGACGCCCCACCATCACGGGATCACGTCCGGCAACGTCCGTTGGCATCGGGAAGCGATTGGAAGCTGGATCGTCAATCAGTTGCACTCCGGGAGCAGCTGCCAGCAGGTCTCGAGCCTCCTGAACGGGGAAAGGGGAGTCGAACTCCACGTTCACGGCCTCTGAGTGGGCCCGGAGCACAGGCACCCGAACACAGGTGGCCGTAAAGCGCAGATCGGGCAGCCCCATGATCTTGCGTGTCTCATTCACCATTTTCATTTCCTCTTCGCAGTAGCTGTTCGACTGCAGCGGTGAATTGTGAAGAAACAGGTTGAAAGCGAGGGAATGGGGGAGCACTTCAGGGGTCGGTATCGCCCCGGCGAGCACCTCACGGGAGTGGGTCTTCAGCTCTTCCATCGCCAGGGCGCCTGCACCACTTGCAGACTGATAGGTACTCACCACCACGCGACGCATCGCCCGGCGGGCCGCCAGAGGAGCCAAGGCCAGGGAAAGCAGGATAGTGGTGCAGTTTGGGTTGGCGATCACACCCTGATGGTTGAACGCAACCTCCGGATTCACTTCAGGAACAACCAGAGGGACCCCGGCTTCCATACGGAACGCGCTGGAGTTGTCCACCATCACGGCCCCTGCCGCCACAATTGCTTCACGCCATTGCCGCGATACGGATCCGCCGGCCGAGGCCAGAACCAGATCCACATTTTCGAAGGCCGCAGCGCTCACCTCCTTAACCGTCAATTCCTGGTCATTCCATGAGCAGCGGGTTCCTGCAGAGCGTGCAGAGGCCAGCAAGCGCAGCTCCTTCACAGGGAAACGACGCTCCTTCAGGAGTTGGAGCAGTTCCTGCCCCACCGCTCCGCTCGCACCAAGGATGGCCACCGTGAGAGGTCGATTCGGCAGTAAGGCGTTGGTGGACAAGCGGACGCGTATCGAAACAGTTGAAACCAGACTTTTGCTCTTGATGATTCAGCACCGCCTGAGCGGACTTGCAGCAATGGCTGATCGTCCAATCAGCTTACGCGGCAGAGCATGGTCGAGCACTTAATTAAAGTATTGGGCTGCTTACCCCTGCGACCCGCCAATGAGTGCCGCCAGCCTGAAGGTCACTACCACCTCCCGACCCGGCAGCCGCCTGGCGGTGGAGGTGGCCATTCCAGCCGAACGGAGTCAGGCCAGCTACGAGGAAGCGATCACTCGCCTCAGCCGCAGCGTGAATCTGCCCGGATTCCGCAAGGGGAAAGTGCCGCGCACGGTTCTGGTGCAGCAGATCGGTGCCCTGCGCATCCGGGCTACAGCCTTGGAAACCCTCGTGGACAGTGTTTGGCGTGATGCCCTGGCGCAGGAAACAATCGAAGCCCTTGGGCAACCGGAACTGAGCGGAAGTTTCGAAGAGCTTCTGGACACCTTCAAGCCCGGTGAGGCTCTCACCGTGACGATGGAAACCGATGTGGCGCCGTCACCAAAACTCAAGAGCACCAAGGGGCTGAAAGCTGAAGCTGAGAGCGTTGCCTTCGACGCCGCCAAGGTGGACGAGATGCTGGAGCAGTCCCGCCGGCAGCTGGCCACAGTGGTGCCAGTGGAAGGGCGCAAGGCTGAAAAGGGCGACATCGCCGTGGTGGGCTTCAAGGGCACCTACAGCGATGACGGCAGCGAGATCGAAGGCGGCAGTGCCGAGTCGATGGATGTGGATCTCGAGCACGGCCGCATGATTCCTGGCTTCGTGGAAGGCGTGGTGGGCATGGCCATCGGTGACAGCAAGACCGTGGACTGCACGTTCCCCGAGGACTACCCCAAGGAGGATGCCCGCGGCCGCAAGGCCAGCTTCGCCATCGAGCTCAAGGACCTCAAGACCCGCGAACTGCCGGAGCTGGACGACGCCTTCGCCAAGCAGGCCAGCGAACAGGAGACCCTGGCTGAGCTGCGCAGCGACCTGGAGCAGCGCCTGAAAGATGACGCCGAGCGTCGCTCCCGCAGCAACCGGCACGACGCCCTGCTCGCCGCCCTGGTGGAACAGCTGGAAGTGGAACTGCCGGAAAGCCTGATTCAGCAAGAGGTGCGCAACCTGGTGGAGCAGACCGCGGGCCAGTTCGCCCAGCAGGGTATGGATGTGAAGTCCCTGTTCACCCCCGAACTGGTGCGCAATCTGATGGAGTCGTCCAGGCCAGAAGCCGAAGAACGCCTGCGCCGCAGCCTGGCACTCACCGCTTTGGCAGAAAGCGAGAAGCTCAGCGTGGATGACGCCGATCTGAACGCCAAGCTCAAGGAGGTGAAGGGCCAGCTCTCCGGTGAGCGGGACATCGACCCTGAACGCCTACGTCAGGCCGTGCTCGACGATCTGCTGCAGGAGAAGCTCCTGGGCTGGCTGGAGGAGAACAGCACGGTCACCGAAAAGGCTCCGGAAGCTGAATCAGACGCCGCTAAAGCCAACAAGCCAGCAGCAGCCAAGCAAAGTGCCGGCAAAGCCAAAGCCAGCAAGGCCAAAACGGACAAAGCCGACAGTGAAAGCGCCGAATCCTGATCGGCGCCCATAGATTACAAACCAAGAACAGTCCGCCAGTCGCCGCGTGATCGACGCCCGTACTCCCCATCCGATTCAGAACCGCTGGCGGGGCATTCAGCCCATGTCAGTTCATCCCCAGGCAGCACCCGGCGTGCTGCCCACGGTGGTGGAGCAGTCCGGCCGCGGTGACCGGGCCTTCGACATTTACTCGCGCCTGTTGCGCGAGCGGATCATCTTCCTTGGCACCGGCGTTGACGATGCCGTCGCTGATGCCCTGGTGGCACAGATGCTCTTCCTCGAAGCCGAGGATCCTGAAAAAGATATTCAGATCTACATCAACTCTCCTGGCGGATCGGTGACAGCCGGCCTGGCGATCTACGACACCATGCAGCAGGTTGCTCCCGATGTGGTGACCATCTGCTACGGACTGGCCGCCTCAATGGGCGCCTTTCTGCTCTCCGGCGGCACCAAGGGCAAACGCTTGGCACTGCCGAATGCCCGGATCATGATTCACCAGCCGATGGGAGGAGCCCAGGGTCAAGCCGTGGATATCGAAATCCAGGCCAAGGAGATCCTGTTCCTCAAGGAAACCCTCAATGGCTTGATGGCCGAGCACACGGGCCAACCGCTCGACAAAATCGCCGAAGACACGGATCGTGACAACTTCATGTCACCAGCGCAAGCCGTCGACTACGGGCTCATCGATCGGGTGGTGGACAGTTTCTGAGACGGAGAAATCGTTACGGGGGGCTGACACAGCCTCAATCCACCGTAATTATTGGTGTTCCGGGAGATGAACCATCAAACGGACTCTGATTCATGATTGATCTGCGCAGCGCCTGATGGCCAAATTCGACGCCCATCTGAAGTGCTCTTTCTGTGGAAAGTCCCAGGAGCAGGTGCGCAAGTTGATCGCCGGACCGGGCGTTTATATCTGCGACGAGTGCATTGATCTCTGCAACGAGATCCTGGATGAAGAACTGATTGATTCCCAAGGCGTCAGCCGGCAGGGCGGCGAACCGTCCCGCAAAGGGGCCTCATCTCAACCTCGCAAGAGCAGTAAACCTGTACCAACGCTGGCCTCGATTCCCAAGCCGCACACCATCAAGGAGTTCCTCGACCAGCAAGTTGTTGGACAGGACGCTGCCAAAAAGGTGATGTCGGTCGCTGTTTACAACCACTACAAACGACTGGCCTGGCAGGGCGATGGCCAAGGCGAGACCGAGGAAACCGCCACACGTCTGCACAAATCCAACATTCTTCTGATCGGACCGACGGGCTGCGGCAAAACTCTCTTGGCTCAGACGCTGGCGGAAATGCTGGATGTGCCCTTCGCCGTGGCTGACGCCACCACCCTTACAGAAGCGGGCTATGTGGGCGAAGACGTAGAAAACATCCTGTTGCGGCTGCTGCAAAAGGCCGACATGGATGTGGATCTGGCCCAGCGGGGCATCATCTACATCGATGAAATCGACAAAATCGCTCGCAAGAGCGAAAACCCGTCGATCACCCGGGATGTGTCAGGGGAAGGAGTCCAGCAAGCCCTGTTGAAAATGCTGGAAGGAACGGTCGCCAACGTGCCACCTCAAGGTGGCCGCAAGCACCCTTACCAGGACTGCATCCAAATCGACACCAGTCAGATTCTGTTCATCTGCGGCGGAGCCTTCGTCGGTCTCGATGACGTCGTGCAGAAGCGTATGGGCCGCAATGCCATTGGCTTTGTCCCCGCTGATGGCCGTGGACGCGGCAAAGCCACCCGCGACCTCCAGGCTGCCCAAGTGCTGCGTCATCTCGAGCCTGATGATCTTGTGCGTTACGGGCTGATTCCGGAGTTCATCGGACGCATGCCCGTGAGTGCCGTGCTCGAACCCCTCGATGAGCACGCCCTCGAATCCATCCTCACCGAACCGAGGGACGCCCTCGTGAAGCAGTTCAGAACTCTGCTGAGCATGGACAACGTGCAACTGGAGTTTGAACCCAGAGCCATTGAAGCCATCGCCCAGGAGGCCCACCGTCGCAAAACCGGAGCCCGTGCTCTCAGGGGGATTGTGGAAGAGCTGATGCTCGATCTGATGTACGACCTCCCCTCACGCAAAAACGTGTCTTCGTTCACGATCACACGCGCCATGGTGGAAGAACACACAGGAGGCAAGGTGCTGCCTCTCCCGGGTAGCGAGCAACAGCAAGCATCGGCCTGAGGCCATGGCCGCTGCCGATCACCTTCGGGTGCCCCGCCAGCACGGACTGTTTCTCCACCACGGCATCGATCTGGGCGACGGCAGCGTCGCCCACTACCTCGAGGGGCGGGAAATCCTGCGCAGCCCGCTTGAAGAGTTCAGCCGCGGCCAGGACGTGAGCGTGGTCAATCATGACCAGGCCTCTTCAGCCGGAGTCACGCTGCGCCGGGCCATGAGCCGCATCGGCGAGCAGAACTACAACCTGCTGTTCAACAACTGCGAGCACTTCGCCAACTGGTGCAAAACCGGCAGGCACCGCAGCGGCCAGGTGGAGGACTGGCTGCACACCGGCAGCCTCGGCGCCCTTGCCCTCGGTCAACTGATGCCCGCCGCCCTGCTCACCGGCCTGGGCCTGCTGCTGCGAAAAGGGCTGATTGATGAGGCCTCGAAGGAACGGGCTCGGCAGGGACTTGTGCAGCTGCAGCGCCTGCGTCAGACCCTGCTGGAGAAGCTGGAGTCCACCCTTGAGCAAGCGGAGATCTGGCTGAAGGGCATGCCGGGCCAGGGTGCGGATGACCGCATGGATCGCCGTGGACGCAAACTGCTGCTTACGGGTCGCACCATTGCCGACGAACTAGCTGCCGTGGAAGACCTGGAAACCCGCATCAGAACGCTCCTGGAGAGCGGCCCTGAAACCTAGGTAGCCTCAGCACCCCGCCGGCTTTGCATGAGTCAGGCTTATCAGCCACTGCATCACAAATACAGACCCCAGCGTCTCGATCAGCTGGTGGGACAGGAGGCGATTGCCGCAACTCTTGGCCACGCCCTGCGGTCTGGCCGCATTGCGCCGGCCTATCTGTTCAGCGGCCCCAGGGGGACCGGCAAAACCTCCAGTGCCCGGATCCTGGCCCGCTCCCTCAACTGCCTCAACAGTGAGGGCCCCACGCCGGAGCCCTGCGGCACCTGCGAGCTGTGCACAACGATTGCCGCGGGCACAGCAC
>WTFZ01000077.1 GCA_011523835.1 Synechococcus sp. CO36386bin_29
TTTTCCAGCTACTTCTTCAACTGAGGACTTGAAACATGAGTGGTAAGAAATCAGGTCTTCCCGACGGTCGTATTCCCGATCGTCTTCCCGATGGTCGGCCCGCAGTGGCCTGGCGTTCCCGCTGGACCGAGGGAACGCTTCCTCTATGGCTCGTGGCAACGGCCGGTGGCATGGCTGTGCTGTTTGTTGTGGGTCTGTTCTTCTACGGTTCCTACACCGGAGTTGGTTCAGCCTGAAGTTGCAGCGCATCTCATCATTTCACGCAATCCACCCGTCGTCCTTATCGGTTCGACGGGTTTTTTCATGTCGGACTGAACCCTGGATGCACAATCCTTCCTGTCAAGACAGGAACAGCCGCCCGTCAGACTGAGTTCCAAACGTCGAAACTCGATGAGCCAACTGCAGAGCCTGCGGGGCATGGTGGACTTGCTCCCCGAGCAAACACGGCACTGGCAAAACGTGGAGGCAGTGGCCCGCGAGCATTTCCGTCGTGCAGGTCTCGAGGAAATTCGAACACCCTTGCTCGAAGTCACGGACTTGTTTGCCCGAGGCATCGGCGAGGCGACCGATGTCGTTGGCAAGGAGATGTACAGCTTTCTTGATCGAGGTGAACGCTCCTGCACCTTGCGACCGGAAGGCACGGCTTCGGTCGTGCGCGCAGCCATTCAGCATGGTCTACTCAGCCAGGGGGTCCAGAAGCTCTGGTACTCGGGCCCGATGTTCCGTTATGAGCGCCCCCAGGCGGGCCGGCAGCGGCAGTTTCACCAGATCGGAGTGGAATGCCTTGGCGCCAGCAGTGCCCGCAGCGATGTGGAGACGATCGCGCTGGCCTGGGATCTTCTGGCTGATCTGGGCTTGACAGGCCTAACACTCGAACTCAACACCCTGGGCACGGCAGACGACCGCAAGGCTTACCGCAACACCCTGGTGAGCTGGCTGGAGGAACGGAGCGATCAGCTCGATGCCGATTCGCAGAAGCGCCTGACCAGCAATCCGCTGCGCATTCTCGACAGCAAAAATCCGACCACTCAGGCCCTTCTCAATGACGCTCCAACGCTGCAAGCAGCTCTGAGCGCAGATAGCGCATCTCGCTTCGAGGAGGTGCAAAGGCTGCTCGCCCAACTCTCCATTCCCTTCACACACAACACACGGCTGGTGCGAGGACTCGATTACTACGGCCACACCGCGTTTGAGATCACGAGTCAACAGCTCGGTGCTCAGGCCACGGTGTGCGGCGGCGGTCGCTACGACGGACTGGTGCAGCAACTGGGAGGTCCAGCAACACCTGCAGTGGGCTGGGCTCTCGGCATGGAACGCCTGCTCCTGATGCTGGACAGCCACGTGAACACAGCACCGGACGTGTATCTGGTGAACCGTGGAGACCAGGCCGAAACGGCCGCCCTCGGCCTGGCTCGCGCCCTGCGCAACGCCGGACTGGCAGTGGAACTCGATGGCTCAGGAGCTGCGTTCGGCAAACAGTTCAAACGTGCTGATCGCAGTGGAGCTCCCCTCGCCCTGGTGCTGGGGGACGGCGAAGTGACTCAGGGACTGGTGAGAGTCAAACCACTGCTGGGAGAGGGAGAGGAACAGAGCCTGCCCTGGCGTGATCCGGCCATGGATCTTCCAGAGCTCCTGAAATCATTGGGATGCCATTGATCAGCAAAGGAGCAGGCGAAAAACCGAGGCATCAACGGTAACGTTGCCCGAACGATGTGACGGCTGAGCGCAGAGCGATGGGATCCCGACTACAACGCATCTGCTGCATCGGTGCCGGCTACGTGGGTGGTCCGACGATGGCAGTGATCGCTGACCGTTGCCCACAGATTCAGGTGACGGTGGTGGATATCAACCAGGCCCGCATTGATGCCTGGAACGACGCTGATCTCAGCAGACTGCCGGTGTATGAGCCAGGCCTGGATGCCGTTGTCGCGCGGGCCAGAGGTCGCAATCTGCACTTCTCCACGGCCGTTGCTGAGGCCATCGCCGCCGCCGACATGGTGTTCATCTCCGTGAATACCCCCACCAAAACCAAAGGCCTCGGCGCTGGACAGGCCAGTGACCTCCGCTGGGTCGAAGCCTGCGCCCGTCAGGTGGCGCAGTCGGCTCGGGGGCACACGATCGTGGTGGAGAAAAGCACCCTGCCCGTTCGCACCGCTGAAGCAGTCCAATCCATCCTCGCGTCGGCCGACACATCCGAGGGCGACCGATCGTTTGCGGTGCTCTCCAATCCGGAATTCTTGGCGGAAGGCACTGCCATCCGTGATCTGGAGGCACCGGACCGGGTCTTGATCGGTGGCAACAGTGAAGAAGCGATCGAAGCGCTCGCCTCGGTGTATGCCCACTGGGTGGACGACAGCAAGATTCTGCGAACGAATCTCTGGAGCAGTGAACTCTCCAAGCTCACGGCCAATGCCTTTCTGGCACAGCGCATCAGTTCGATCAACTCCGTCGCTGCCCTCTGCGAAAGCACCGGTGCCGATGTGCGCGAAGTGGCCAGAGCCATCGGCACCGACAGCCGCATTGGTCCCAAATTTCTGCAGTCGGGCCCAGGCTTCGGCGGCAGCTGTTTCCAGAAGGACATCCTCAACCTGGTGTATTTGTGTCGCCACTTCGGGTTACCCGAAGTGGCGGATTACTGGGAACAGGTGGTCACCCTGAACACCTGGCAGCAACACCGAATCGCCCGTTTGGTGGTGCAGAAACTGTTCGGCACGGTGACCGGCAAACGCCTGGCGGTCCTGGGCTTCGCTTTCAAGGCCGACACCAACGACACCCGAGAGGCACCTGCGATCCGCATCTGCCGGGATCTACTGGAAGAAGGTGCTCAGCTGGCCATTCACGACCCCAAGGTGAACCCTGAGCAGATTGCCCAGGATCTGCAGTTACCGGCCAGTGAGGCACCGGATGGCTCGGCTGGACCGACCCGCGCCGCCCTCAGCGGTGAAGGCACCTGGTGGC
>WTFZ01000071.1 GCA_011523835.1 Synechococcus sp. CO36386bin_29
GAGCAGAAGCAGGAGCTGCTCAGCCGCACCGGTGCGGAACCCGGCACCCTGCTGCTGTTCGGTGCCGGCGACACCGCCACGGTGAACAAGGCCCTCGACCGGGTGCGCCAGTACCTGGCCAAGGAGCTGGGCATGGTCAAGGCCGACCGCGACAACGACCAGTGGAACTTCCTCTGGGTGGTGGACTTCCCGATGTTCGAGTTCAACAGCGACGAGAACCGCTACGAGGCCCTGCACCACCCCTTCTGCGCCCCCAATGCCGAGGATCTCGGCAGCGATGCGGCGCAATGGGCCGACAGCCTGCCGGGCGCCCGGGCCCAGGCCTACGACCTTGTTCTCAATGGCCTTGAGCTCGGCGGCGGCTCCCTGCGCATCCATGACTCCGCCCTGCAGCGCCAGGTGTTGCAGACGGTTGGATTGCCCCTCGAGGAGGCCCAGGAGCAGTTCGGCTTCCTGATGGACGCTCTCGATGTGGGCGCACCTCCCCACGGCGGCCTGGCCTTCGGTGTGGACCGGATGGTGATGCTGCTGGCCGGCGAGGAATCGATCCGCGACACCATTGCCTTTCCCAAGACCCAGCAGGCCCGCTGCCTGATGACCAACGCCCCAGGGGGCGTGGCCGACAAGCAGCTGGAAGAGCTGCATGTGGCCAGCACATGGGTGGATCCAACCGAAGAGGGCGCTGATTAGAACCCGAACAGAAACCAGCGGTTCGGGGCACCTGTTCAAAGAATCACTGACTCTGTGTGCATACCGCACGTGGCGGATCAGTGTCTGAGAAGACCCGATCGACGGGGAAAACCCCGATCCGCTGGAGCGGCGGCAACGACTTGCTGCGCCTGTACCTCCAGGACATCGGTCGTGTTGACCTGCTCACCAGCGAAGAGGAAGTGACCCTCTCGCGCCAGGTGCAGCAGCGCGAGCGTCTGCTTGCGCAGGAGCGTGATCTCAGCACCCGCATTGCAGCAATCCGAGTGCTGCTGGATCTCGAGGAGCTGCAGCAGCGGGAGGCCAATCACATCAGCCACTGGCCAACTCGACAGGAATGGGCCCGGGCCGCAGAGCTGCCCCTGGGTGAACTCAACCGAGTGCTGAATGAGGGCTACACCCTCTGGGCTGAGGAGAGTGGTCTCGACTCCAAGGAACTGCAAAAACGCCTGCGTGAGGGACGCCGGGCTCGGGACCGAATGATCCAGGCCAATCTGCGCCTTGTGGTCGCTGTCGCCAAGAAATACCAACAGCGCGGAATGGAACTCCTCGACCTCGTTCAGGAGGGCACCCTCGGGCTGGAGAGAGCCGTGGAAAAATTTGATCCCACCCGCGGTTTCCGGTTCAGTACTTATGCCTACTGGTGGATCCGTCAGGGCATCACCCGGGCCATCGCCACCCAGAGCCGCACGATCCGGCTGCCGGTGCACATCACCGAGAAACTGAACCGGATCAAGCGTGTGCAGCAGGAAATCGCCAGTGAACAAGGGCGACTGGCATCCGTGAGTGATCTGGCAAAAGAGCTCGGGGTCAGTGAAAACACCGTGCGTCAAACCCTGGCAAGGGTTCCACGGTCCGTCTCGCTTGAGACCCGCGTGGGGAAAGAGCAGGACACCCAGCTCAGCGATCTTCTGGAAGATGGCCATGCAACGCCTGAGCAGACTCTTACCCGAAACTCACTGCATGACGACCTCGAACATCTTTTGGGTGAACTGAATCCACGGGAGGCTGAGGTGATCCGCAGCCGCTTTGGACTGGAAGACGACACACCTCGAACCCTTGCCGAGATCGGTGAAGCCATGGCTCTGTCGAGGGAAAGGGTGCGGCAGATCGAAACACGTGCTCTGCTCAAGCTGAGGCAACCCCAGTGCCGCTCCAAGGTGCGCGATTACATCCAGGGGCTGGATTCCTGAGCTAGAAACCAATCGTTCTTGTGAACACAATGGCGAGCACGTCCACAATCGACATCGGTATTCCCGAAGCTCAACGGCAGGAGATTGCCGAAGGCCTAAGCCGTTTGCTTGCGGACACTTATGTGCTGTACGGAAAGACCCACGGGTTCCACTGGAACGTGACCGGTCCCATGTTCAACACCCTGCACCTGATGTTCATGGAGCAGTACACCGAACTCTGGAACGCCCTCGATGTGATCGCCGAGCGCATCCGAGCGCTTGGGGTGGTTGCACCCCATGGTGGATCCACCCTTGCTGGCCTGGCATCCATCAAGGAAGCCGAGCAGAAACCGGCAGCACTCGACATGCTGCGCGAACTGGTGGCCGGCCACGAAGCGGTGGCACGTACGGCCCGCAGTGTGTTCCCACTGGCCGAGGCTGCCAGTGATGAGCCCACGGCCGATCTGCTCACTCAGCGCCTCCAGATCCACGAAAAGACCGCCTGGATGCTGCGCAGCCTGCTCGAGGATTGAATCCGAAGCGGTTGTTAGCCCCCTTGGGGCGCTCGGTACATTGAAGAGTCAGCCGGGGGGTCATGGCCAAGTTCGTCTTCGTCACCGGTGGTGTGGTGTCCAGCATCGGCAAGGGCATCGTGGCCGCCAGCCTCGGGCGCTTGCTCAAATCGCGCGGTTACAGCGTTTCGATCCTGAAGCTGGATCCTTACCTGAATGTTGACCCGGGCACCATGAGCCCGTTTCAGCATGGTGAGGTGTTCGTCACCGAGGACGGTGCTGAGACCGATCTTGATCTCGGCCACTACGAACGCTTCACCGACACGGCGATGTCGCGCTTGAACAGCGTGACCACCGGCTCCATCTACCAATCGGTGATCAACAAGGAACGCCGCGGCGACTACAACGGCGGCACCGTTCAGGTGATTCCGCACATCACAGGGGAAATCCGCGAACGCATTCACCGGGTTGCCTCCAACAGCAATGCGGATGTGGTGATCACTGAGATCGGCGGGACCGTTGGCGATATCGAATCCCTGCCGTTCCTTGAGGCCATCCGTGAATTCAGGGGCGATGTAGGTCGCTGTGATCTGGCTTACATCCATGTGACCCTGCTGCCCTACATCGGCACCTCCGGCGAACTGAAAACCAAGCCCACCCAGCACTCCGTGAAGGAGCTCCGCTCGATCGGCATCCAGCCGGATGTGCTGGTGTGTCGCAGCGACCGGGAGATCAACGCTGAACTCAAACGCAAGATCGGAGGGTTCTGTGGCGTTCACGAACGAGCCGTGATCCCGTCCCTCGATGCCGACAGCATCTATGCCGTTCCCGAGACCCTCGAAGAACAGGGTTTATGCCGAGAGGTGCTGGATGTGCTCAATCTCGCCGACCATGAGAGCGACATGCGCGCCTGGCAGCAGCTCGTGCACAAACTGCGCAACCCCGGCCCCGCCGTGAAGGTGGCCCTGGTCGGCAAGTACGTGCAACTCAATGATGCCTATCTATCGGTGGTGGAGGCTCTGCGGCACGCCTGTATCGCCCAGGACGCCTCCCTCGACCTGCATTGGGTGTGCGCGGAGGAGATCGAAAACCGCGGTGCACCGCCGCTGCTCCAAGGCATGGATGCCGTGGTGGTTCCGGGCGGCTTCGGCAATCGGGGGGTGGATGGCAAGATCGCGGCAATCCGATGGGCCAGGGAACAACGCATTCCCTTCCTGGGGTTGTGCCTGGGCATGCAGACCGCTGTGATCGAATGGGCCCGCAACCAGGCGGGACTTACTGGTGCCTCCAGTGCCGAACTCGATCCCGACACGCCTCATCCGGTCATCCACCTGCTGCCCGAGCAGCAAGATGTGGTGGATTTGGGCGGAACCATGCGCCTGGGGGTCTACCCCTGCAGGATCGCTGAGGGAACGATGGCTGAGCGGCTCTACGGCGATGAAGTGGTCTACGAGCGCCACCGCCATCGCTACGAATTCAACAACGCCTATCGCAATCTGTTCCTGGAATCGGGCTACCGCATCAGCGGCAGCTCCCCTGACGGCCGCTTGGTGGAACTGATCGAACTGCCTAGCCATCCCTTCTTCACCGCCTGTCAGTACCACCCGGAATTTCTCTCCCGGCCGGGTCAACCCCATCCCCTGTTCCGCGGTCTGATCGAAGCGGCCCAGCAGCAACTCCTCTCCAGCCCGAGCGAGGCCCTGTGTCAGAGCGAACAAACGACCGCAAATACCAGCCTTTGAGTCAGCAGCTACCGGTTGTGGAAACCTTCCATTCCCTGCAAGGGGAAGGGCTCCATGCGGGCCGCAGCGCTTTCTTCATCCGCCTAGCAGGCTGCACTGTGGGCTGCAGCTGGTGCGACACCAAACACTCCTGGCCGCAGAGCTCACACCCCCTGCAGAGGACGGAGAGCCTCGCAGCTGCAGCGGCTGAAGCTGAACAAGCTGGAGCTGCCTTCGTTGTGATCACAGGAGGTGAACCCCTGCACCACAACCTCGATGAACTCTCAGCTGCGATTCGCCAGTGCTCTAGGTTGGACATACACATCGAAACCAGTGGTGTGGACCCCCTCAGCGGCACACCCAACTGGATCACCCTGTCCCCCAAACGTCACAACCCGCCACGGGCGGAGGTTCTCGGCGCCTGCCATGAACTGAAGGTGGTGGTGCATGAACCCGCCGATCTGCTGTTCGCAGAGGTGGTCGCCGCACAAGCGCCGCAGGCTGCCTGGCTTCTGCAACCGGGATGGGAGAACGCCGAAGGTCAACAACTGGCGATCGATGCAGCGAGAAACAACAGCCAGTGGCGACTCAGCCTGCAAAGCCACAAGTGGCTTGGCGTTCGCTGAAGCGGTACAACCAATCCATCATCGACTAAGGGGCGCCCTCCCCATGCGACTGGCGTTGCTCACAACGTTGATGCTGATCAACGCCCTGGGGCTGAGTGGACGTGCTCAGCCGAAGCGCCCCGAGAAGGTACCACCACAAACAGGAGTATCGAACCTCGCACTGCTAGGCAGCGCACGCTCCAGGGCGCTCCCCGCGTCCCACAGACCTCTGCAAGCAGGTGAAACGCTTCGACTCGGCTATCCACTCGCACGGATCGCCCAAGAGGTTCAACCCTATGGATGGCGCTACTCAAGCCATAGCAACAGCTGGCGCATGCATGCAGGACACGACCTCATCGCACCGGCGGCCACGCCTGTCCTCGCCATGCTTTCAGGCCAGGTGTTACTGGCAAAGACGGTGAGTGGCTATGGACTCACGATTCTTCTCGACCATGGCCGGGGGTGGCAGACCTTGTATGCCCATCTGCAAACAACCCATGTGAAGCCAGGTCAACTGGTGCGCACCGGCGAACAGATCGGCCGTGTCGGCAAGAGCGGTTCAGCCAGCACGGACCATCTGCACGTGGAGCTTCGGAAACTGCAGGGCCCTCAGGCCTATGCACTGGATCTAGCCCCACTCCTCCCTTAATCAAACGAGGCAAGACGGAATATCATCCTTATAATAAAAAAAGTGGTTTTGAGACGAATTTAAGGAATGGATAATGTCAGAAGTGAAGTTGAAGACTCCATACGATCACTCGGCGCCGAGACCCTCGACCTGCTTCGTCGCTGTGATCTAGTCCAGCCATTAGTCCAACGACTAATAGTAAAAGAGGCCACGAAAGATATCAATCTTTCAAATGAAGCAATAACCAATTGCCTCAAAAATCATTGCCAGCAGGAAGGAATACGAGACGAAGCAGGCCTCCACTCCTGGCTCGAAGAGAAGGCCTTAAGCAGAGAAGAACTCATCGAACAAGTTGGTTTACCTTTGAAACTCGCCCAACTGGCCAAGGAATGGTTTGACTCCCAGGCAGAAACCCGCTTCCTTGAACGCAAAGAAACACTTGATCAGGCTACATACAGCTTGCTGCGCGTTAAAGATTCCGGACTTGCTCACGAGCTCTACTTGCAACTCGAAGCTGGAGAAGCCGATTTTGAGTCACTTGCGAAAGAGCACAGCGAAGGGCCGGAAAAAAATAATCAGGGCAAAGTAGGTCCTGGAAGCCTGATGCGCGCACATCCTGCATTGCGCAATGTTCTACGTACGGCTAAAACAGGCGTCGTTCTTGAGCCAGTTCTGATAGAGCAATGGTGGATCGTCACTCGACTGGAAGAACGACAAGAAGCAAATTTTGATGTGGCCATGCGGCAACGGATGGCCACAGAACTCTTTCAAGACTGGATGAAGATTGAAACAAAATCAATCCTTACATCCTTACTCCAGCAGGGCCGCTCAAAGGCACCAGTGAACTCATGACCTCGGATTCTGTAATGACTGAAGAATTGAGCTTGCTGAAGCAAAAATTCACAGAGCTAGGAGATCAGCAACGTTACGAGATTGGTCAGCCAATTTGCGATGGACGCTTCATTCCTGGTCAGGTTGTATTAATCGAAAGTGGTAATGCTCGATTACTGAGCAACCAAGAAGGACGACTCAGCACGCTGTCTCGGCTCGAAGCAGGCAGCTTCGTGGGGGTGATCTCTTTACTTCGCGGTGCTGGCTGTGAGACCGTCCGCGCCTCGTCAGCCGTGATTGCGAGAACACTGAGCGATGACAAATTTCTCGCGTTGCTCAACGAAGATCAACGGATTGCTGACATCTGTCGCAAACA
This sequence comes from Synechococcus sp. CO36386bin_29, assembly GCA_011523835.1. Lineage (GTDB taxonomy): Bacteria > Cyanobacteriota > Cyanobacteriia > PCC-6307 > Cyanobiaceae > Synechococcus_C. The sequence goes on from WTFZ01000071.1 coordinate 6,554, forward strand.
ACTTTGGGACGCAGAACTTGCTGCTTTGCTGCAAAGTATTTCAAATCGTTCTCCACAAGAGTGCGGCTTTTCAAAGAGCTTGCTGTCTGATTTCAAATCAACAGCACAAGTCATCGTCGCAGACGACAGTCCAACAACCCAAAGCGCTTTTGAACAAGATCAAAAACTTTTTCTTGCCAGCCGTCCTGTCGATGAGAGCTTCGGTCAGCTCGGTGATGAAATTGCCCAGATCAATGGAATCCACGAGTTTCCGAGAGACATTCATGGGTTTCCACTAAGGCTGATCGCTCTGTCTGATGAAGTCTTAGAGATCTTCCAACCCCGTCGCTCTTCAGACGTAGTGGACGCAGAAGTGGTAGTTCCTGAAGTCGGCAACAGCGCAGAACCGGATGCCATTCCTCAGGCGCCGTTAAGTCCTCCAGTCAGCCGCTTCAACGAACAGGCAGATCAAAGCCGAGATTTCTTCGTATCCGGGGAAGGTCCTCTCGAAGAAACTCTGGCCTGTTTTCAGATGCTCACGAAGCTCATGAAGCTTCCATTCCGACGGGATGCGATTGAACGGGTTCTTCGTGATCAGCTGCGCAGAGGGCAGACCCCAACTTTGCGGCTCTGCGGCCAGATTGCCGCGAGTCTTGGATTGCACGTAGCAGGCGCCAAGGTGGCAGCCTCCATGGGATTGCGATTACAGACGCCAACATTGATCCCCTGGGGGCAGTCTTTCGCCATCGCCATTCGCAGTGATCAGCGGGGACTGATGTTGGCCTCGCCCAGTGAAGGATTCCTTGAACTCTCTGCTGACCAGCTGGAAAGCTCATTCCCTGAGGGGATTGATCTGTTACTTCTCGACCGCACGAGTACGACGCCAGAAGAAACATTTGGACCCGCCTGGTTCTGGCCAGCCCTGAACCGCTACCGAGGCGTTCTCATTCAGGTGTTGGCAGCCAGCTTTGTCGTGCAGCTGTTCACATTGGCCAACCCACTGCTGATCCAGGTGATCATCGACAAGGTGATCAATCAGCGAAGCCTAGACACCCTGCAGGTGCTGGGCTTTGCCCTGGTGGCGGTCACCCTTCTGGAGGGTGTCCTCGGAAGTCTCAAGACCTATCTATTCGCAGAAACCACAAACCGAATCGACCAACGACTGGGTGCTGAGGTGATCGACCATCTGCTCAGACTTCCCCTTGGCTATTTCGATCGGCGGCCGGTCGGAGAGCTGGGTTCACGCGTCAGCGAGCTCGAAAAGATCCGCAATTTCCTCACCGGTCAAGCTCTGACGACGATCCTAGATGCCGCCTTCTCGGTGATCTACATCGTGGTCATGGTGATTTACAGCTGGCTTCTCACTCTCATTGCTCTTGCAGTGCTGCCCATCCAAATTGGTCTCACATTGCTGGGGGCTCCGCTGTTCCGCAGGCAGTACCGGAAGTCAGCCGAAGCCAATGCTTCGACACAAAGTCATCTCGTGGAAGTTTTAACCGGAATTCAGACGGTGAAAAGCCAGAATGTTGAGATGATCAGCCGATGGACCTGGCAGGAGCGGTATGGCCAATACATCAATCGAACCTTTGAAAAAACAATTACGGGGACGGCGTTAACTCAGACCTCCCAGGTTCTCCAGAAAATTTCTCAGCTTTTAGTGCTCTGGGTCGGAGCCTCACTTGTTCTTGCTGGTGAACTGACCCTTGGCCAGCTCATCGCGTTCAGGATTATTTCTGGCTATGTCACCCAACCACTTCTGAGGCTGTCCTCCATCTGGCAGACCATTCAGGAGCTTCGGGTGAGCTTTGAGCGTCTTGCTGATGTCATTGACACCCCTCAGGAATCAGATGATGTTGATAAAGCCAAAGTTCCTCTTCCTCCCATTGAAGGAGCGGTGAATTTTGACAATCTCACATTCAGCTTCGCTCCAAGCGCTCCACCGGTCTTAAAAAATGTCTCTCTGCAAATCAAGCAGGGGACATTCGTCGGAATCGTTGGGCAAAGCGGTAGCGGCAAGAGCACGTTGATGAAATTGCTTCCCCGTCTTTATGCACCAAACGAAGGTCGCATCCTGATTGATGGATATGACATCGACAAAGTTGAGCTGTATTCACTTCGACGACAGATTGGTATTGTCCCCCAGGATCCACTTCTGTTCTCAGGAAGCGTTAGTGAAAACATTGCTCTAACTGAACCCGATTCCACAAGTGAACAAATAGTCATGGCTGCTCAAGTGGCTTGTGCCCATGATTTCATCATGGATCTGCCTGCCGGGTACAGCACTCCCGTTGGCGAGCGAGGTGCTTCGCTGAGTGGTGGACAACGCCAGCGCATTGCGATCGCTCGAACCCTGCTAGCCAATCCCAAGCTGCTGGTGATGGACGAAGCGACCAGCGCCCTTGATTACGAGACGGAGAGAAAAGTCTGCGAAAATCTCATTCAATCGCTCCAAGACTGCACGGTCTTTTTCATCACTCACCGACTCACCACTGTGCGTCGTGCAGACCTGATCGTTGTCATGCACCAAGGTGCAGTGGTTGAGCAAGGAACACACGACGAATTAATGGACCAACGTGGTCGTTATTACGCCCTTTACCGCCAACAGGACGCCAACTGAAATGACCATGACCCCACAAAATCTTCCTGAGCCCGAAGATCAAAACAAGCCTGATCAAAGTGGCAAGATCGTTCAGCAGGCCCGCTCCGCTTTTGAAAACAGCCTCAGCAACGTCTCCAATCAGGAACCGGTTCTGCGCCAAAGCCGCTTCTGGATGAAATCGGTCACGTGGTCTCTCATTGGCACCACTGTGTTGGGGGTCGGTTGGCTCGCCATCGCGAGAACCGAAGAAGTTGTCATTGCCTCTGGAAAACTTGAACCCGTTGGCAATGTGAAGGATGTCCGAATTCCCCCCGGAGGCATCGTTGAGGAAATTCTCGTCAAAGGCGGCCAGAGGGTCACAAAAGGTCAGGCTCTAATCCGTCTAGACCAGGAAAGCACGAGCGAACAGTTGAAATCTCTCGAAAAGGGTGTTGAAGAGAAAACGTCCCAGATCACTCAGAAGGAACAGCAACTTCAGCTCAAAAAGCTGGAAAGAGAGAGAACTCTCGATCTGAATCGCGAGGCTCTGGCTACCACCCGCTCCAATCTTCAGCTTGAGCAACAGATCCTGGAGCGCCTTGAAGGTCTTGCGAAGGTTGGTGCCACGCCCGACATTCAGTATCTCCAACAGCGCAACAGGGTTGAAGAAATCAAGGGCGAAGTCATAAAACTTGAATTGGATGGGCGCCGCCAGATCAACCTGATCGACCAGCAGATCGAACAACTGAATGCCGAACTGGCAGGACTGAGAAGTGAGCGGGCGCAGCTCAACGCAAATCTCACCGACGTACGGGTCACCAATAAGAACCAGACCCTTCGTGCACCAGTGGATGGCATTGTCTTTGATCTAAAGCTCAATAATCCAGGCTTTGTCTCCCAGGCGATGTCTTCTGAAGTGGCATTGAAGATTGTGCCCTTCAACACCCTGGAAGCCGATGTTGAGATCCCCAGCAACAAGATTGGATTTGTGCGCCCTGGTCAGTCGGCTGATATCAGCATCGACTCCTTTCCTGCCACTGATTTCGGTGTCTTAGCTGGAACCGTGCAATCCGTTGGCTCTGATGCCCTTGCACCTGACCCTCAGAAGATGCGTCAGGAATACACCTATCCGGCTGTGATCAAGTTGGACAGCCAGCAACTCAAACTCAACGACGGCAAAGAATTACCTCTGCAGGTGGGGATGTCATTGACCGCCAACATCAAACTGCGAAGTGTCAGCTATCTCCAGCTTCTGCTGCAGACATTCCAGACCAAGACCGATTCTCTGCGGCAAATCTGACCAAGCGGACATCGCTCAGAGCTTTGTTGCTGTTTTCTGCCGTTTCTCAGCCTTCCAGAGCCTCCAACGCAGTTCGGCACCCTCTGGCAGGTCCACCACGATCGGCCATGACGAGTTGTAAGGCACCAGATACGGCTGCAGGCCCAGGGAGAGGAACGAAAGTTTCATGGGGTCGCCAGGTGGGCAGGCTTTTTTGGTGCTGATCACACGCAACGGTCCCTTCACTTCAAACAAGGCCTTACCGGACGCCTGGGGCAGCATGCGCATGGTCATCCCAGGACCGGACAAGCGCTGAAGGTTGCAATCCAAGGTCACCTCCTGGCCCACGATCAACTGAATGCGCCAATCGAGCGGATGGGCTGAGACCAGCGAATCACGGCTCTTGGGCAGCAGCCCGGATGGCTGGATCACCCAGCGTTGCAGGCCCGGTGCCGGTGCGGGATAGCCGCTCAGATTCAAGCGAGGGATGGCTGCCACCGGCTCCAGAGCACTGACGAGGATCAAGGAAGCCCCGATAACAGCCCCGGAGATCGTCGTCAGAGACTGTGAAAACGCCATCGTCGACACCATTGCGGCAACAGAATGCCCAGCATGACCGATTCCACCGCGATCGCCCTGCTCTCCGGAGGGCTCGACTCCGCCACTGCCGCTGCGCTGGCGCAGGAAGCCGGTTGTCGCGTGATCGGCCTGTCATTCGATTACGGCCAGCGCCACCGCCGCGAATTGCAGGCAGCAGTATCAATCGCTGAAGCCCTCAATCTCGCGGACCACCACACGATCAACGTGAACCTGGCCAGCTGGGGGGGCTCATCGCTGACCGATCCAACACAATCCCTACCCACCGACGGGGTGCACGAGGGCGCAATTCCCAGCACCTATGTGCCCGGCCGCAACACGGTGTTCATCAGCATCGGGCTGAGCCTGGCGGAAGCCCGCGGTGCCGACCAGGTGGTCTTGGGCATCAACGCCGTGGATTACTCCGGCTATCCCGATTGCAGACCTGACTATCTGCGCGCCTTCCAGACCCTGGCCGATCTCAGCAGCAAAATCGGTCGGGAAGGCCAAGGCCCGCGGCTATGGGCACCACTGGTGGAGTGGAGAAAACAACGGATCGTGGAAGAGGCCCTGCGCCTGGGGGTCCCGATCGAACGCACCTGGAGCTGCTACAGCGGCGGTGAACACCCCTGCGGCGTGTGTGACAGCTGCCGGATCCGCGATGCAGCCCTGCGGGATGCCGGTCGCCCTGATCTCTGCAGCAGCTCCAGCCGATGACACTGCTGCGCAGGCGCTTGCCCTGGCGGGAACCGGCTGAGGTTGCGGCTGTTCTTGCCTGCCTCTACGGGGAGGAGGGCCTCATCTGGCTGGACGGAGATGGCGGCGAGCTTGGCCAGCGCATCACCCTGGCGGCCGGTCCTCTGGAGCAGCACTGCTGCCGCGGCCTTCCTGGCGATCCAGAGGCCACCAACCCCTTTTCCGTCCTGCGGGAGCTGAGCCCAGGTCACTGGACCGGCTGGCTGAGTTACGACGCCGCCGCCTGGACCGAACCCGGCAACCCCTGGTGCCGGGACCCAATGGCCAGCCTCTGGATCGCCCGTCACGATCCAATTCTGCGATTTGACCTGCAGGCCAGAGCGCTTCACCTGGAGGGCCTCGACCCTTCCCGCCATGCCGGGATGGCGCACCTGCTGGAGACCCAGCCCATCGAGGTCATCCCCTCGGAAGCCAGCGCGATGCAGTCCCTGGGTTGCCGCTGGCACCGCCACAGCGACCGAGAGGCGTTCATGGCCGGTGTGAAGCGCATTCGTGAATTGATCGCCAGTGGGGATCTCTTCCAGGCGAACCTCACCGCTTGTGCGAGCGCAACACTCCCAGACAACACGAGCAACCTGACGCTCTACCAACGCCTGCGCCGGCGATGCCCGGCTCCGTTCAGCGGTGTGCTGATCGGCGGCGGAGGGGCCGCCGGAGAAACCGTGCTCTCCACCTCACCGGAGCGGTTCTTGCAAGTGGATCCGGAAGGCGCTGTGCAGACCCGACCCATCAAGGGCACCCGTCCGCGCCATGCCGATCCCTTGATCGACGATGCCCTCGCCGCGGAGCTGGTGTGCAGCGCCAAGGACCGGGCCGAAAACGTGATGATCGTGGATCTGCTGCGCAACGATCTTGGTCGCGTCTGCGAACCGGGATCCGTGCAGGTGCCGGAACTGGTACGACTTGAAAGCTATGCGCGAGTGCATCACCTCACCTCAGTGGTGACCGGCCAGTTGCGCGCCGGCACCACATGGGTGGATCTCCTGGAAGCCAGCTGGCCGGGGGGCTCGATCACAGGCGCTCCCAAGCTGCGTGCCTGCCAACGACTTCAGGAACTTGAGCCTCTGGGCCGGGGCCCTTACTGCGGCTCGATCCTGCACATCGACTGGGATGGCGGCTTCGACAGCAACATCCTCATCCGCACGGTGTTACGCAAAGACCAACACCTAAGGGTGCATGCTGGCTGTGGCGTCGTGGCTGACTCCGATCCTGCAGCGGAGGCAGAGGAACTCGACTGGAAACTGCTGCCCTTGCTGGAGGCACTGGCATGAGCACGCCGGTGCTGGGATGGATCAACGGCCACTGGAGCGAGGCCAAAACCCTGGGCCTCCCCTTAACGGACCGTGGGTTGCAGCTCGCCGACGGCCTGTTCGAGACCGTGCTGATCCTCAACGGGGACACCCAGTTGCTGGGCCTCCACCTGCAGCGCTGGCAGCACAGCGCTGCCCTTCTGGGCATGGCACCGCCACCCAGCCAGTCCTGGCTCCAACCGCTGATTCAGGAGGGCATCGCCAAGGCAGACCTGAACGGACCGGGCCAGGCTGGCGCCCTGCGGCTGAACTGGAGCCGCGGCGAGACAGCCGTCCGGGGCATCGCTTTGCCCTCGGGCGAACCCGATCGCGACGCGCACTGCTTCTGGCTCACCCTGCAACGCCATCACCCCTGCTTCACACCGGCCATGGCCTGGATCAGCGTTGAGGAGCAACGCAACGCCTCCAGTCGGTTGAGCGGTTGCAAAACCTTTGCCTACGGCCAGGCGATTCAGGCCCGCCGCGAAGCCCAAGCGCACGGGGCTGAACTGACCCTGCTGCGCAACACCGTCGGAGAGCTCTGCTGCGGCGACAGCGCCAACCTGCTCGTGCGGCGGCAGGGGGAGTGGCTCACACCGCCTCTGAGCAGCGGCTGCTTGCCCGGGGTGATGCGGGCCCGGGCTCTGGAATCGGGTCTGGCCGTGGAAGCGCACCTCGGCCGTGACCTGCAGAAAGGGGATCAAGCTCTGCTGATCAACAGCCTGAGCTGCCGGCCCCTGCTGATGCTGAATGACCAGGCATTGCAACCGTGCTCGAATCCAGACCAGCTCTGGAGCGAGCTATTGAAGACCTAGGCGTTACGTCGTCGAGTCAATAGCGTCACTTAACTAACACGAAAACGTGCGCCCATCGAAATGCACGCGCCTCACCGTGGCCTCTGTCAACCTTTTGCCAACACAGACCCCCCGCGACTCCTGAACCTTGGCAGCGACCCTCAAACGCGACCTGGGCGTCACCTCCCTCATTCTCACGGTGGTGACCGGAACCATCGGCTCAGGCTGGCTGTTCGCCCCTTATTTCTGCGCCAGAATCGCGGGTCCCACCAGCTTGCTGGCCTGGGTGATCGGCGGAGTGATGGCCTTTCTGCTGGCACTGGTGTTCGCTGAACTCGGCGCTCTCGTGAACAGCTCCGGAGCCCTGGCACAGCTGCCTCTACTCAGTCACGGACGCCTGGCGGGTTTCATCGGCGGCTGGAGTGCCTGGATCTCCTACGTGTCGCTGCCCACGATTGAAGTGCTGGCCCTGCTCCAGTACCTCTCAAGCGTGCTGCCCTGGCTCACCCGCGATGTGGGCAACGCGCAGCTTCTCTCAGGCGCTGGACAGCTGGTGGCGGTAGCGCTGCTGGTGCTCTTCACCTGGATCAACCTTGCAGGCGTCAGCCAACTCGCCCGCTGGATTGATGGCCTCACCCTGTGGAAGTTGGTGATTCCCCTGCTGGTCTCCATCAGCCTGATGCTGATGGCAGGCCACTGGAGCAACCTGCAACTCCCGGTCCCAGGGCAGCAAGACACCCTGGTGGATGCCATCGGCGGCGGCGGGGTCCTGTTCAGCCTGCTCGGCTTCCGCACAGCCATGGATCTCGCCGGAGAAGTGCGCAATCCCCAACGCAATGTTCCTCTGGCGATGGGGGTTGGACTTGGACTCTGTCTACTGATTTACCTCGTGCTGCAACTGGGCTTTCTGGTGAGCGTCCCACCGGAGGCCTTGCAGCAGGGATGGAGCCGTCTCAGCCTCAGCGCCCACGGTGGTCCCCTGGTGGCGCTGGCGACCGGTCTTGGCCTGGGCTGGGTGGCAAGCCTCCTGCTAATCGATGCGGTGGCCTCCCCTGGTGCCACTGGCATGGCCTATCTGGGAATTTCCGCCCGCGTCAGCTGGATGATGGGGGAGTGCCGATTGCTGCCAGAGGCTCTTGGACGTTTGAACAGCAGGGGAGTTCCCCATTGGTCACTGATCAGCAGCCTGGTGATCAGCACGATTCTTCTCTGGGTGGCGCCGAGCTGGCAGGAGGTGGTCAGCTTTCTCACCTCCACCTTGATCATTGCCCTGGCCATGGGACCCGTGAGCCTGCTCGCACTGCGCCGCCAACTGCCGAACGCTCCCAGGCGTTTTCAGATTCCCTGCCCCTGGCTGCTCAGCAGCTTGGCCTTCGTGATGGCCACCTGGGCCACGAGCTGGAGCGGGCGGGAGGCTTTAGAGGGAGCGGTGCTGGTGATTGCAATTCCAAGCCTGATCTACGCCCTCAGCAACGCCTGGAAAGGCCACCCGATCGAACTGAAAAGTGGTCTTTGGTGGGCGCTGTATCTCGGTCTGTTGATTCTCGATATGGAGCTGTTCAGCACAGGGCAACCATTGGAATTATCCATGGGCTGGCACCTGACCGTGCTGACGGGATTAGCAATAGCGGTCATTCCACTGGCGGTGAACAGTGCGCTCTCGGAAGCCTCACCCCATGCCCTCACCACGCTGACGGAACCGACGGACCCCGCTCAATCCAACGGATCCACCCCATCGAGAAGACCTGGGATCCAACGCTGAACGGCTGCAGCCCAACCCAACGCATGGGGAGCTGGTGCCAGTTGGAATTGGCCATTGTCCAGACCGTCTTGCAGCGCAGGATGAGGCCCCTTTGCCCCTGGAACCACGATCGAGCGGTCGCCGGCGTGCAGCAAAGGAAGGTCATTGGGCGAATCGCCCAATGCCAGAACAGCCACGTCAGAGGCCCCCTGGCGCTGCTTCAGCACCGCGAGTGCACGACCTTTACTGACGTCGGCTCCCAGCAGATGGCCCAGGCGATTGCCCTGCACCACCGCAAGCTGACGGGCCTGCGCCAGCTGTTGCAGGCGTCTGCGGGACTCGCCATCCGGCGGAGACACAAATGGCACGCTGCAGGCCCGGCGTTGGGCCTGTTGCAGGGCTTCCCCGCTGAGACCCAGCAGGCGATCAGCCTCCTGATCACTGAGGTCGTCCAGCGCTTGCAGCGGCTGCCCCAGATCCCGTGCCAACACTGTGAGCTGTGGGCGCAGCTCCTGCCATGAGGGACCGAGCGTCTGCTGCCAGGGGCTCCCATCGGCGTTCTCACCATGAATGGCTCCTCCGTTCTCAACGATGAACGGATCCCTGAGACCGGATTGTTCGCGGAAACGACAAACTTCCTCGGCAGTTTTGCTTGTGCAGGGGATGACGGGAATTCCACGACATTGCAGCAGACGAATCGTCTCCAGGGCAGGCGCCCAGTCATAGCGATGGTCCATCAAGGTGCCATCGAGGTCGGTGACCACCCACCATTGACGCCCCAGTTTCGTCGTCATGACCTCACCAACCAAAGCACCTCATAAGGGTTGAGCAGATGTCGCCTGCATGGTTCCAGGGTGCGACCACTGAGGCAATCGACCCACAGAGAGGCCTCCTCCTGATCGAGCAGTCCGGAGGGATCCAGGGTGAGGCGGGTCGACGTGACGTTGTGAACCGCCAGGAGGTGATGGCCTGCATCCGATCGATGCAGCACAACACGATCCTCCCGATCCGGGGTCAGCACCTGAAGCTGCCCATCCGGATGCAGCGCTGGCTGCCTCGCCCGCACCGCGAGTGCATGCTTCAGCACCGTTAAAACAGCTGCGGCGTCGCTGTCTGGATCCTGGAGACGACGCTCCACAGACTGGCGTGTGAACTGAGGCCGGTTGAGATCGCGTCGGTGCCCTGTCCGCCTGAAACGACCAAGATCGTTGGAGGTGGCCAGCAGAGCAGGAAGGTAAAACGCCGGCACCCCGGGCAGGGCCAACAACATCAGCTGCGTGAGCAGAAACCGTTCCCTCTGCCAGTAGCTCGGATCCACCCCGCCATCGGCCATGGCACTCCACCAACTGATGTTGATCTCGTAAGGCACCTCAGAACCATCAGCCGAGCGGCGATGACTCACCAACCCCCCGCGCTGCTCACACGCAATCAGCAGGTCCAGCAGACGTGACGGCGGCATCAACCCTTCAAGCGGCCGCAAGCCAACGCCATCGTGACAAGAGGTGAAATTGAGTAGGGACGCCGACTCCGGCAACGCTGGCCATCGCGACAGCCAACGGTTGAGCAAGTCAGCGGAGCCGCTGACCGCCGCCTCCAGCAGCAGAGGTGGCAAGGGAAAGTTGTAAGCCAGATGGGCCTCTCGCCCCGTGCGCAGATACGACAGATTCTCCTGCTCAGGAACGTTGGTCTCCGTGACCACGACCCCATCAGAACAAGCCTGGGTCAGCAACTGACGCAGAACTTCGACCAGCTGGTGTGCTTGTGGCTGGTGAATACAGGTGGTGTGGGGTTCCTTCCAGACAAACCCCACCGCATCCAGGCGGATCCAACGCACCCCATGGTCGATCAGACGAGCGAGTAGACGGGTGAACCCCAGCAGCACTTCAGGGTGGCGCCAATCCACATCCACCTGATCCGGACCGAAGGTGGTCCAGACCTGACGCATACAAATCGGACCCTGGAGCTTGGTGAAAAGAGCGGAACTGCGAGGGCGAACCACCTTGTCCCAACAGGGATCCGGAGCAGCCTCAAGGACACAGAAGCGACCAGGTTCCTGATCGTGCAGGAACTGCCGCACCCAGGGATGGGACGCCGATACATGGTTCAACACCAGATCGGCCATTAACCGGCGCCCCTGGGCGAGAGCGGCAAGATCGCTCCAATCGCCATGACGGGATTCGAGACGTTCATGGCTCGCTACAGCAAACCCGCCATCACTTGAGGCCTCGAGGAACGGCAAGACATGAGTGACTGATGCGAACTCGGAAAGATGGTTATTGACAAAAGCGCGAAGACTCCCCAAAGCCGGTTGGTCGGCTTCTACGACGGTGTCGGCATAGGTGATCAACACCACATCGTCGAGTGTCCAGGGATTTCCATGTGTGCGGAGATCGCCATCTCTTGCAACCGGGCGAAAAATTTGCAGCAATTGCGACGACAACGTCTCGACATCCCCGGAAGAATGCGTCGGGTACAGGCACTTCAGCAGATCTTTCAGCGTTGTTTCGCTTGGAAACTGCATTACCTCCCTCTGAACTCGGTTCAGGTATGGAGCAAGTGACTGTATTCCGTTGTTGCATCGCACACCGCATGGATTTTCAGCAGAGCCTGATCGC
>WTFZ01000113.1 GCA_011523835.1 Synechococcus sp. CO36386bin_29
CCGGATGGAACGTGCATCCGCGACTACATCCACGTGATGGATCTTGCTGAAGGTCACCGCGCCGCCCTCGACTGCCTGTTGAATGAAAACCCCCAACTACTCACCCTCAACCTCGGCAGCGGCCGAGGCATCTCGGTGCTGGAAGTGATTCACTCCTTTGCCGAAGCCAGCGCGCGCCCCATCCCCCACACCATCGTTGGCCGTCGCCCCGGGGATGCCGCCATCACCGTGGCCGATCCATCTGAAGCACTCAAACGGCTGGGATGGCAAACACAGCGCACCCTGAACGACATCTGCCAGGACGGCTGGGCCTGGCAATCCGCCAACCCTCAGGGCTACGCCAACGAGCCATGAGCGTTCTGGTGCTGGCCGGAGGTGGCCACAGCCACGCGCTGCTGCTGCGTCGCTGGGCGATGCATCCCGAGAAACGCCCCGACGGGCTTGTCATCCTCGTGAGCCAGCGCAGCACCACGCTCTATTCAGGAATGGTCCCAGGGCTGATCGCCGGTCGTTACAGCCTTGATGAGGTGAGCATCGATCTGCGCCGACTCGCCGACCAGGCAGGGGTCGCCCTTGTGATCGCCACCATCACGGGCATCGACCTGGCCGGCCGTCAGTTGTTGCTGGAGCAACGACCGGCACTGCGTTTTGATCGCCTCAGCCTCAACGTGGGTGCCGTCACCCGCGCACCCTCGCCCTGCAGCCAGGAGCACAGGGATGCGCTCACCCCAATCAAGCCTCTGGAGCCGGTCCTCGACCTGCTGGAACGGCACGATCGCCACCCTGCAGCGCAGAGCACCTGGCCACCCTTCACGATTCTCGGAGCTGGACTGGCGGGCCTGGAAGTGGCTCTGGCCCTGCGTCAACGCTGGCCGGAGCGGCACCTGCAACTGATCAGCAAACCCGAGCAGCCGAGGCCGGAGCTGGCCCAGGCGATCGCCGCAGCGGGTATCGAGCACAGCGTGGCGAACAGGAGTGACGGCGACTACGGAGGGCCGGGACTGCGCTGCACTGGCAGCCAGGCGCCAGCCTGGCTGGAGGCGAGTGGTCTGCCTTGCTGTCCCCAGAGCGGACGGGTGCAGACGACATCCACCCTCCAGGTGCAGGGTCACCCGGAACTGTTCGCCAGCGGTGACTGCGCTGTGATCCGTGAGGCGGCCCGCCCGCCGTCAGGAGTCTGGGCTGTGCGTGCCGCCAGGCCCTTGGCCCGAAACCTGGAAGCCGCCGGTCGCGGCCAACCACTGCAGCGCTGGAGCCCCCAGCGCCGAGCCCTGCAACTCCTGGGGGGCCACCGCCAGGGACACGCCGTGGCCTGGCTGCTCTGGGGGCGCTGGGTCCTTGGTCCGCAGGCTTGGCTCTGGCACTGGAAAGAGCGCATCGACCGCCAGTTCATCCGGAAGTTCAAAACGCAACCGGCCATGGATCACGCGGCGACAGGCGCGGAACCGATGCGCTGCAACGGCTGCGCAGCGAAATTACCGGCCCAGAGCCTGGAAACCGCACTCAACCGGGCAGGACTGCAGACGCTGGGATCAGCTCCCGAGGATGCCAACCCCTTGCCTGGGAACCCGACAAGCAGTGGCCAACCGCTTCTGCAGAGCGTTGACGGATTCCCAGCGCTGGTCAGCGACCCTTGGCTGAACGCCAGACTCACCGCGCTGCACGCCTGCTCCGACCTGTGGGCCTGTGGCGCCCGTGTGCAGGCAGCCCAGGCCGTGGTCACCCTTCCCCTCAGCGACACAGCCATTCAGGAAGGGCTGTTGGAGCAAACGCTGGGGGGGATTCAATCGGCACTGCGGCCGCAGCAGGCTTGCCTGCTGGGTGGCCACACCCTGGAAAGCCGGCAGGTTGCCGTCGCACCTGCAAGCCAGAGCGTTCAGGTCGTTCTGAGCGTCTGCGGAACGCCGACGGAACGGCTCTGGCCCAAACGTGGCCTGCAGGCTGGAGACCAGCTTCTGATCAGCCGATCTCTGGGCACGGGTGTGCTGTTTGCCGCAGCCATGGAAGGCCAGGCTCACCCCTCAGACCTGGACATGGCCCTGGAGCAGATGTCCACGAGTCAGCACCACCTGCTGGAGGAATTGCTCACGCTTCAGAAGGCCCATCCCAAGGACATTCATGCCGCCACCGACATCACCGGATTCGGACTCCTGGGCCATCTCGGCGAAATGCTGGGACCAGCAAGGCCCCAAGAGCAGCTCAGCGTGACCCTGCAAGCCGAGGCCATTCCCGCCTTGCCGGGCGCCCTTACGCTTCTGGAGAATGGGAAGGCCAGCAGTCTCGCTCCTGCCAACCGACGCGCCTGGAGCCTGCTGGATCAGGACAGGGTGACCCTGCAGTTCAGCGGCATCACCCCAGGAAGCCTTCAGCGCCAAGCCGTTCTGGAGCTACTGGTCGACCCCCAGACCTGTGGACCGCTGCTGGTGAGCGTGACCCGTCCTCTGGCCGAGGCCTTACTCCGGAGTGCATCGCGCTCCTGGACAGCCATCGGCTCCGTGGCGATGGCCTCCAGCTGAACGGCAAGTTCAGGGCAAGGGCTCAATCGGCGCCAGGCGCGGGTCCAGGATCTTGGGACCCATCCCCGGAAACTTCACCGCAATCGACACCTTCTCGCCGCTGCCGAAGGTATGGGTGATCTCGCCTTCCCCGAAGCTGCTGTGCAGCACCCGATCGCCGACGCTCCAGCTGCGACCGGGCGCTGGACCGGACTGACGCCGTCGCACCGCGTTGGCCGGAGTCCCTGCTTCACCCCCGCGGGCAACCTGGCGCGATCCCTCACGATCGACCCGGGTGAGCCGGTCGAGACGTTGTTCACGCCGAATTGCCGCACCGCCTGAACGGGGGATCTCGCCCTGCACCAGTGACTCAGGAAGTTCCGAGAGGAAGACACTCGGCACCGCCGGCTCGCGCATGCCGCCCCAGAGACGTCGCTCGCTGGCGTGGGA
>WTFZ01000008.1 GCA_011523835.1 Synechococcus sp. CO36386bin_29
TCTGCACCAGCTTCTTTCTGTTCTTTCTGGCCTTCAACGGCTTCACCGCCATCCTTGTTCTCTATTTCAAGCAGCGCTTCAACTGGGGCCCTGAGCTCGCTACCACAGCATTTCTGGTAGTCGGTGTGGTCGCCACGGTGGTGCAGGGAGGCCTGATCGGCCCCTTGGTGAAACGGTTTGGCGAATGGCGACTGACTCTGCTCGGCCTCGGACTGGTGATCGCCGGCTGTCTGATGATTCCTGCTCTCGGCTCAGGAGATCAGCCCGGCACAATTTTTCTTGCTGTCGGCATCCTGGCGTTCGGAACAGGACTGGTGACGCCGAGCCTTCGCAGCCTGGTTTCCAGACGGCTGGGGGAGGAGGGACAGGGTGCTGCCCTTGGCAGCCTCCAGGCCTTGCAAAGCCTCGGCAGTTTTCTAGGACCGCCTCTGGCAGGCCTCACTTACGACCTGATCGGCCCAGCCAGTCCCTTCGCGGGCGCCGCCGTGCTGCTGCTGATCGTGATCGCGCTCGTGGCGGGAAGTCCCTTGCCGAGGCATCAGGAACACATTGTCGGCAACTCGTGATTGCTACGTTTCGAGAGTCGGTGCATTGCAATCCACATCCCACCCATGAGTCCGGCTGTTTTCACGCGGGATGCCTACATCAATCGCGAACTGAGCTGGATCGCCTTCAATCAACGTGTGCTTGCTCAGGCACTGGATGAGCGCACACCACTGCTGGATCAGGCGAAGTTCAGCGCCATCTTCAGCAACAACCTCGACGAATTCTTCATGGTGAGGGTGGCCTCCCTCAAATCCCAGGTGGAAGCGGGCATCACCACCGCCAGTGAAGACGGCAAAACGCCGCTGGAGCAACTGCTCATCATTCGCGAACACCTGATCCCACTACTGCAGCAGCAGCAGCATCACTACCGACTCCATCTGAAGACCAAGCTGCTGGAACACAAGGTGCACCTGCTGGATTACGTCCAGCTCAACGCTGCCCAAAAGAACTGGGTTGACGAAACCTTCCGTACATCGGTGTTCCCGTTGCTGACTCCGCTCGCGGTGGATCCAGCCCACCCCTTCCCGTTTGTCAGCAACCTCTCTCTGAACGTCGCAGCGATCATCCATGACCCTGAAACCGGACAACGACAGTTCGCCCGAGTCAAGGTGCCCCAGAAGAATCTGCCCCGATTCGTCGCGATCCCATCGGAACTGAGCGATGCCGAACCGGCACCGATTCACACGACGATTCCCCTGGAACAGGTGATCGCCTTCAACCTGGAGATCCTGTTCCCCGGGATGACCGTGGAAGGGCATTACTTCTTTCGGGTCACCCGGGATGCCGATCTCGAACTGCGTGACCTCGAGGCCGACGATCTGATGCTGGCCCTGGAGCAGGGCTTGCGCAAACGTCGTATGGGGGGAGAGGTGGTGCGCCTCGAAGTGCCCAACGAAATGCCGGAAGACGTGGTGGAGATGCTGATCACCGGCCTCGCCGTCGAAGAGGAGGACCTCTACAGAATTGACGGACCCTTGGGCCTGGATGATCTGTTCGGACTGATGAGCCTGCCGCTACCTCAGCTGAAGAACAAATCACACACCGGATTCACCCCAGCAATCCTGGCCAGAACGCAGCAGCATCTGATTGAAGAGGGAGCCATCAAGCCGGAAGAATTCGAAAACATCTTTGCGGTGCTGCGGCAGCAGGACATCCTTCTCCACCACCCTTACGAACTCTTCTCCACAACCGTCGAAGAGTTCATCAATCAGGCAGCGGACGACCCACAGGTGATGGGGATCAAAATGACGCTGTACCGCACCTCAAAGGATTCACCGATTATTGCGGCTCTGATCCGCGCCGCTGAGAACGGAAAGCAGGTGATGGCCCTCGTGGAACTGAAAGCCAGATTCGACGAAGACAACAACATTCAATGGGCCAGACATCTCGAACGTTCTGGAGTTCATGTCATCTATGGAGTCCTGGGCCTAAAAACACACACGAAGATTGTTCTCGTTGTTCGCAAGGAACAAGACAAGCTACGAAGTTACGTTCATATCGGAACAGGGAATTACAACTCCAAAACATCAAAGCTCTACACCGACCTCGGCCTGCTCTCAAGCCGAACAGAACTTGGCCAGGACCTGGTGGAGCTGTTCAACTACCTCACAGGATTCTCAAAACAACAGAGCTTCCGTCGCCTGCTGGTAGCACCGGTCACCCTGAGGAGAGGAATGGAATCCCTGATCCGTCGCGAGATCGAACACTCCCGGGAGGGCCGGCAGGGTCACATCAGAGCGAAGATGAACTCTCTCGTGGATTCCGACATCATCAATCTGCTGTACGAGGCCTCGCAGGCAGGTGTGACGATCGAACTGATCATTCGTGGAATGTGCAGTTTGTACCCGGGTCGCAAAGGACTCAGTGAAACGATCAGCGTTGTCAGCATCATCGGTCAATTTCTCGAGCACTCGCGCATCTTCTGGTTTGCCAACGGCGGCGATCCCGAGGCCTACATCGGCAGCGCCGATTGGATGTCACGAAACCTGGACCGCCGCGTTGAAGCAGTGACGCCCATTGAAGACCCTGAACTACGCCTCAAGCTGGAGCGGCTGATAGAGCTTTATCTCAAGGACAACCGAGGAGCCTGGGACATGCAGAGCGACGGCAGCTTTGTTCAACGACGACCCGACAATGGAGAGGAGGAGCGAAATTCCCAGTTGCAACTGATCGAGCAATGGAGCCAGGGAATCAAGCTGTGTTAACGGAATGAGGTAAAGAAGCTCGAAGTTACTGTGCCCACTGTTACTGGATGACGAGAGACGCCAGTCAACAGCTGGGAAAAGTTGCGCCACGATCAACAAAAAAGGCCGATCAATCAATGGCTGCTGAAAATCTTCGGATTCAAATGAGTTGATCGGCATTGAGAGTGCTAAGTTC
>WTFZ01000098.1 GCA_011523835.1 Synechococcus sp. CO36386bin_29
ACACAGCGATATCCAGACCCAGTGACTGGAGTTCGCGCATCAACACCTTGAAAGACTCCGGTGTGCCTGGCCTTGGGATGGGCTTGCCCTTGACGATGGCGTTCAAGGCCTCATTGCGTCCTTGCATGTCATCGGACTTGACCGTGAGTAGTTCCTGCAAGGTGTAAGCGGCTCCATAGGCCTCAAGAGCCCACACTTCCATCTCACCCAGACGCTGACCGCCCTGTTGCGCCTTACCGCCCAGAGGCTGCTGAGTGACCAGGGAGTAGGGACCAGTGGAGCGGGCGTGGATCTTGTCATCCACCAGGTGCACCAGCTTGAGGAAGTGGGAGTAGCCCACAGCCACGGGCTGATCAAACGGTTCGCCACTGCGACCATCGATCAGCTGAAGCTTTCCTGGATCATCCGGGTTGTAAATCCACTCCTTACCCGGCTGCTTGGCGGCTTCCTTGAGGAAGGTTTCGACTGTTTGTTGAGACTTTTCAGCCCCGTACATTTCATCGAAAGGAACGACTTTGACGCGGCAATCGAGATTCGCGGCAGCCCAACCCATAAGCAGCTCAAAGACCTGACCAACGTTCATGCGGCTTGGCACGCCAAGAGGATTCAGCACAATGTCAACCGGGGTGCCGTCGGGGAGATAGGGCATGTCTTCCCGTGGAAGAATCCGGCTGATGATTCCCTTGTTGCCATGACGGCCGGCCATCTTGTCGCCCACCTGGATCTTGCGTCGCTGAGCCACATAAACCCTCACCACCATGTTGGCGCCGGGGGGTAGCTCGTCGCCTTGCTCGCGGGTGTATATCCGCACATCAACCACGCGTCCACGCTCGGTGCTCGGAACCCGCAGCGAATTGTCGCGAACATCACGGGCTTTCTCACCGAAGATCGCTCGGAGGAGCTTCTCCTCGGGCGGCTGGTCTGACTCACCCTTGGGAGTGACCTTGCCAACCAGGATGTCACCGCTTTCAACGAAGGCGCCGATGCGGATGATGCCCATTTCATCAAGATTGCCCAGGCTTTCTTCCGCGACATTTGGAAGTTCTCTGGTGATTTCTTCCGGACCAAGCTTCGTCTGACGAGCCTCGATCTCGTACTTCTCGATGTGCACCGAGGTGTAGAGATCATCATTAACGAGACGTTCACTCACGAGAATCGCGTCCTCGTAGTTGTATCCCTCCCAAGGCATGTAGGCGATCAGAACATTCTGACCAAGAGCGATTTCGCCGCCTTCACAGGCTGAACCGTCAGCAAGAACCTGACCCACGATCACCGGATCGCCCTGACGCACGATTGGGCGCTGGTTCAGACAGGTGTCCTGATTCGAACGCTGGTATTTCTGCAAGTAGTGGGAGTGATCAACACCCTCTTCATCTCGGACAACAATTGCTGTGGCATCAACGAAGGTGACGGTTCCGTTGACCCGAGAGATCGGAACCATGCCGGAGTCACGGGCCACTTGGGTTTCCAGACCCGTCCCCACCAGAGGGCGCTCTGGGCGCAGAAGCGGGACCGCCTGACGCTGCATGTTGGATCCCATCAGGGCACGGTTGGCATCGTCGTGCTCAAGGAAAGGAATCAGTGACGTTGCCACTGAGATCACCTGCACCGGTGAAAGCTGCACGTAATCCACCTGCTCCGGCGGCACTTTCTCGAAATCCTGGCGGTAACGCACCGGAATGAGGTCTGCCAGGATCGCGCCATCACTGTCTGTGGCG
Source organism: Synechococcus sp. CO36386bin_29 (assembly GCA_011523835.1). Classification (GTDB taxonomy): domain Bacteria; phylum Cyanobacteriota; class Cyanobacteriia; order PCC-6307; family Cyanobiaceae; genus Synechococcus_C. Next base: position 1,719 of record WTFZ01000098.1, read on the forward strand.
ACGTCACCGGGAGCGACGCGGCATTCATCCTCCAGGTCTGCGGAGAGATAGATGGGATCGCCCTGTTTCAGGACATGCCCGTTCTCCACTTTCCAGAAAGGCGTTTCGATGAAGCCGTACTCGTTGACCCGGGCATGGGTCGCCAAGGAATTGATCAGACCGGCATTGGGGCCTTCTGGCGTTTCAATCGGGCAGAGGCGTCCGTAATGGGAAGGATGGATATCGCGAACCGCGAAGCCAGCTCTTTCCCGGGTGAGACCGCCTGGACCAAGAGCGGAGATACGACGCTTGTGCGTGAGCTCAGCCAGAGGATTGGTCTGATCCATGAACTGGCTCAGCTGGCTTGAACCGAAGAATTCCTTGATCGCCGCAACCAACGGCTTGGGATTCACCAGCTGGGCAGGGGTGAGGGAATCGGTCTCGCCCACGGTCATCCGCTCTTTGATGATTCGCTCGAGGCGGTTCAATCCGACGCGCACCTGGTTCTGCAGGAGCTCACCAACGGATCGCACGCGACGGTTGCCGAGGTGATCGATGTCATCGAGGCTGGCGCCGCCGACATCAAGCTCGAGATTGATCAGATAGTCGAGGGTGGAGAGAACATCCTCGTGAGTGAGAGTGCGAACCGAATCCGGAATCGTGAGGCGAAGCTTTTTGTTGATCTTGTATCGGCCGACCCGGCCCAGGTCATAACGCTTGGGATCAAAGAAACGGGTCTGAAGGAGCTGCTGGCCACCACTCACTGAGGGAGGTTCGCCCGGGCGCAACTTCTTGTAGAGCTCCAAGAGGGCTTGGTCTTCAGAGCTGATGCCTTCGTCGTTGGCCGCTTCGATCGACTTTTTGTAGTACTCCGGATGGCGGAGCTTGTCGATCACATCGTTATCAGACAGACCCATGGCGCGCATCAGCACGTGGGCATTGATCTTTCGGGTCTTATCAACACGAACGTGCAACAAGTCGTTCTTATCCGTTTCAAACTTCAACCAGGCGCCTCGGTTGGGGATCACGCTGGCGTTGTAGGTGCGGCGTCCGTTTTTATCCTGTTCGTCCTTGAAATAAACGCCTGGGCTGCGCACGATCTGGTTGACGATCACGCGCTCAGCACCGTTGATGATGAAGGTGCCCCGCTCTGTCATCAGCGGCAGTTCGCCGATGAACACCTCCTGCTCCTTGATCTCACCGGTTTCCTTATTGACCAACCGGCAGGTCACATACATCTGTGAAGCGAAGGTGGCATCGCGGCGCTTGGCCTCTTCGACATCATGACGGGGACGCTTCAGCCGGTACTCACTTCCGACGAAATGAAGCTCGAGCTTCCCGGTGTAATCGGTGATCGGAGAAAAACTCTCCAGCTCTTCGATCAGGCCCTTCTCCAGGAACCACTTGAAACTGGCCCGCTGCACCTCCACCAGATCAGGGAGATAGGTGGCGGTCTTGGCGACCTGAATCGCGCTGCTGCTCATGCGGAGACCTTGCAGTATCAGAAGGTGGACGTAAGGGCCTAGAAGAAAGAGCTGTGTGAACGCACCGTGCTTTCAACCAAAACAGCGGCTATTGCACCCCTAAGGGGAACAACCACCGCAACACTGGTTTCAGAACACTCGGGTCAGAACAGCTGACGTCGTCAATGCACCGATCGGTAATGGACGCTTCGGAAGCCAGAATGCAGCGAACTGCAACTGACCAGGCCAATAAAACATCTTACACTTATGCCTCAAAGCAGCTCTTTGATGGTCAGGGAAGCTTGAAAAGTGCCCTGGCATTGGCTGTGCTGCTCATGGCCACCTCTTCGAGGGATTGCTCTCTGAGCTCGGCAACCCGGGATGCCACCGCCGCAACGAAAGCAGGCTCATTGCGTTTGCCCCGACGCGGGACCGGAGCAAGGAAAGGGCAATCCGTTTCCACAAGAAATCGATCCTGAGGCACTTGCCTGGCGCATTCATGGGTCGGCAAGGCCTTGGGAAAGGTGACCGTGCCGCTGAAACTGACGTAGAAGCCGAGATCCAGGAACTGATGCATCTCCTCCGGCGTGCCCCCCCAGCAGTGCATCACCCCGGAAGGACAGGCGCCCCGAGCCTCACGAGCACGCAATTCCTCCAGCATGGGCTCAGCGGCATCGCGGCAGTGCACGATCACAGGCAAATTGAGCTCTACCGCCAGATCGAGCTGGGGCCGAAGAATGGCTAACTGCTCAGCAAGGTTCTTGTCACGAAAGAGATCAAGACCAAGCTCGCCGATGGCCACCACTCGGTCATCAGCCCCAGCAGCCTCTCGCAGAACACTTTGCGTGTCTTCAGCCCAGTGCTCCGTATCCAAAGGGTGAACTCCCACCGAGTAACGCATCTCGGGAAATCGATCCGCAAGGGCGCGGATAGCAGGAATCTCCGAAGGCTCTACACAGGCATGCAACAACGACGTAACACCCGCGTCACGCCATCGTTCCGCTACGGAATCGAGGTCCTCATCGAAATTTCGAAAAACGATGTGACAGTGACTGTCGATTAAGGAGGGAATTGCCATATCGGGTTCCGAAACGCGCCTTCAGAACCCATTTTGCCGAAAGCTGTGCTGAAACCGGAGTTCAGCTGGCGCTTGCGGGCGCTGGATCAATCGCCTTCTTCACCGCCACGCTCAAACGAGCCTTCTGATGGGCACCTGCATTGCGGTGCAGCACACCGCGCTTTACAGCCTTGTCGATCTTGCTGAATGCGGCATTCATGCTGGATTGAACATTGGTCTTGGCCTCATCGCCGGGGGTGGCGTTGTAAGCCTCACAGGCACTGAAGCAGCGCTTCATCAATGTGCGCATCGAAGACTTGTAGGCCTTGTTTTGAAGGCGGTTGCGCTCAGCGATCTCGACGCGCTTCTTTGAGGACTTGTTATTGGCCACAGAGCCTTTGTTCTGATCGACAATCCATAACCATAACTCAGCGCACCCAACGCCAGCGTCACGGTCAGTCCTAACTTGTTGAGATGCACGATCAGACGGTGAACGCTCCATCGAGCCCCCCTCCGAGCAGCGAGGCTTCTGTGATCCACCGCATCGACGATGTTGACGCTGCGGAACAGCGACTGGATCAGATTGCGAAGCGCACCGCTGGCCAATCCCAGCGAGAAGCAGCAAACAGCGTCGAAGCCATTCTGGACCAGGTGCGCACTGATGGAGATCAGGCCATCACAGCGCTCACTCAACAGTTCGACGGATTTGTTCCCGATCCACTGCAGGTCCCTTCCATGGAGCTGCAGAGCGCCTGGGATGAAACGCCTGCCGATCTCAGAGACGCTCTAGAACTGGCTCATCGACGCATTCAGGATTTCCACCAGCGGCAGAAACCTCTGGATCTTGATGTCAAGGGAGTGCACGGTGAGCGTCTTGGACGTCGCTGGCGCCCTGTTCAAGCTGCGGGCCTCTACGTGCCTGGAGGACGGGCCTCGTACCCGAGCACAGTGCTGATGAATGCTGTCCCGGCACGCGCCGCAGGGGTGGAGAGGGTGGTGATGGTCACTCCGGCAGGAGCAGACGGCAAGGTGAACCGCACCGTTCTGGCCGCCGCCCACTTGGCAGGGATTCGAGAGGTGTACCGAATCGGTGGAGCTCAGGCGATTGCGGCCCTTGCGTTCGGCACCGAAACCATCCCGAAGGTCGATGTCATCAGCGGGCCTGGCAATCTCTACGTGACCCTGGCCAAGAAATTCGTCTACGGGCACGTGGGAATTGACTCACTCGCTGGTCCAAGCGAAGTGCTGGTGATTGCTGATGCATCAGCAGATGTGAAGCAGGTCGCGACCGATCTGCTGGCCCAAGCTGAACACGACCCGTTGGCGGCGGCGATCCTGCTGACCACGTCACCTTCCCTGGCAGAAGCGATACCCGCTGAATTGGAGCAACAACTGCAGGGTCACCCCAGGGAAACCATCTGCAGAGACTCCCTGCAGCATTGGGGGCTGGTGGTTGTCTGCGACAACCTCGAAACCTGCGCATCACTGAGTGACCGGTTTGCGCCGGAACACCTCGAGCTCCTGGTGGAACGCCCACGCATGCTTGCGGACCGCATTCAGCAGGCCGGCGCCATTTTCATCGGTCACTGGAGCCCGGAGGCGGTCGGTGATTACCTCGCTGGCCCGAATCACACGCTGCCCACCTGTGGCGCAGCGAGGTACAGCGGTGCCCTCAGCGTGGAAACCTTCATGCGACACACCTCATTGATCGAGTTCAGCCAGGAAGCTCTTGAGGCAACCGGTGGCGCCGTGATCGAACTGGCTGGCAGTGAAGGACTGCACAGCCATGCCAATTCAGTAAAGATGCGACTGAGCTGAATTCAGTTGGCTTTCTCCAGGCTGCGTGCACTGGCCACACCGTCATCAACCTGTCCGACGAGCACCTCGTCAGCCAGGTTGACAAACAGTCCGTTCTCAAGAACCCCTGGAATGTTGTTGATGTTCTTCTCGAGAGAAACGGGATCAGCGATGCCACCCTCGAAACGCACATCGAGCACCAGGTTGCCCTGATCGGTCACCACAGGACCGGCCTTACGCGTGGCCATGCGCAGGTCGGCTTCACCACCGAATGCTTTCAGTTGCTGGCTGATTTGCACCCAGGCACCGGGGAGCACCTCAACGGGCAGCAGGAATCCGAGGTTCAGACGTTCGACGAGCTTGGTGGAATCAACCACCACGATGAAACGATCGGCGCGGGCAGCGACAAGTTTTTCCTGCACATGGCAAGCACCACCTCCCTTGATCAGCTGAAAGGAAGGGTCAACCTCATCAGCTCCATCGATCGCCAGATCGATTCGATCCACCGCATTGAGGCTGCGAAGGGGAATGCCCAATTGGGCAGCAAGAACCTCCCCTTGGAACGACGTCGTCACTCCGACGATGTCCTTGAGATGACCGCTTGCAAGGCGCTCCCCCAATCCCTTGATCATCAGGGCAGCTGTGGAGCCGGACCCAAGCCCAACGACCATGCCGTCGCGGAATTGCTCAACCGCAGCGTCAGCGACGGCCTGCTTCATCTGGTTCTGAAGTTCCGACATGGTCCGGTAGTAATCGGCGCGACCGTAGCAAGGGTTTCAACTCATGCCTGGCAGGGGTTCCGGTTTGACGGAAACCTCTAGATCCTTCTCACCGCGGATGATCGACAGCGAAAGGGGCTGGTTGATCTCAGCTCGATCAACCTGCTTTAGGAGATCCTGCGGATCCCCGATGGGCACATCGCCAGCCTGAATCACGAGATCTCCTCTCCTTAATCCAGCCTTCTGAGCTGGACTGTCCGGGAGAACGGACTGAACCAGCGCTCCAGCCCGTTCAGGGAGCTCAACGAGTGCATTGGGGTCCTGATTGTGCTCCCGGGCAATGCGTGCGGTCAGCGCGATCAGCTGAACGCCGAGGTAGGGATGCACGACTTCACCGGATACCTGCAGCTGGTCGGCCACGCGACGAGCCAGATTGATGGGGATCGCAAATCCGAGACCAGCTCCAGGGCCTGAGCGGACCAGGGTGTTGATTCCGATCACGCGACCCTCGGCACTCACGAGTGGCCCCCCGGAGTTCCCGGGGTTGATCGCCGCGTCGGTCTGAATCAGGTCCAGACGCTTATCCGAAAAGCCAAGGCTGCTGATGTTGCGGTGCAGGCTGCTCACGATCCCAAGAGTGACCGTTCGCTCCAGACCATATGGAGTTCCAAGCGCGATCGCCCAATCGCCGACTTCGAGGGCTTCGGAATCTCCCAGCCGCGCGGACGGCGGCATGGCGGTGCCTTTCAGGCGCACGAGGGCGAGATCGGTGACCGGGTCACGACCGATCACCTCGCCGTCGCGTTGGTCACCGTTGGCCAGAGTCACATTCACAGCGTCGACCTGATCAACCACATGGGCGTTCGTGAGAACGAGCCCCTGTCGATCGATCACCACGCCTGACCCCTGACCACGTTGACGCTCTGGTCCATAGCCATACCCAGGCTCACCGAGGAGATCCCGCAGCAGTGGATCGATCAGGTTGGGATCAAAGGGCTGGCGCTCCACTACGCGCTCGGTGTCGATCCGGACGACTGCTGGCGCCACGTCACGGACCGCATCGGCGACAAAACTGTGGCTTCCCGGCAACGCAGCGGAAGCAGCCCGCACCGGCATCGGCTGCAGCAGGATCAAGAGCAAAGCAGCGACGATCCCCTGCAAGGAAACGAACGTGACCATCAGTGACCGACCTGAACCCACAGGCATGAGCGGAATGACTTCGCTCACGCTAGGGCTGTCTCTCAGGCAAGAAGGGTGAAGTCGTCGAGACCGAATTGTCCGTCACCCCCAAGGACAGCATCGAACTGAACACTGCGGGCCATCACCTCATCGGTCGTAGCGCCACCCCTGAGAAGGTCAGAGGCGGCGCTGATCAGGCTTTGATCGCCGCTGCTGTCGTTCGACAACGCCCAGAACATCATTCCGCCGAGTCCAAGAGCATCCACGTAGGCCGCCTTGCCGGCAATCGTGGCGGCAGTCTCGATGGAGCTCCATACGCGGGTGTCTTCGTTGTAAACAAAAGCCGCTTTGGCATCGTCATCCCAAACCAGAGTGAATGAACCATCAGCAACCCCTGTGATCAGATCTTTCTGGTCGTAATTACCGGCCTCGAACGATCCTGGCGCCTGTCTTGAATCACCTGAATTCCCGAGACCGAGGGTCTCACCGGCATCAACATTGCCCCAGGCCCGTGTGTAGGCAGGAGCTCCAAGAACAACCTTGCTCAAATCAACGCCATTGTCCTGGAATTGCTGAATCGCCGTCACGACGTCATAACCGCCAGGATCATTGACCATTGCGGCTTGATGACCGGTGACCGACTCCCAGCCACCATGAAAGTCGTAAGTCATCACGTTATAGAAATCAACATAGGGGTCAATTCCCGCAAGATTGAGATTCGCGAGTTTGTCGTATCCACCGGCTGTAGCAACAGAGATTTCATACTGTCTCCCAGTAGAAAGCTCCAATCCATCAAGTTTGCTCCGAAGCAGTTCAAGCGTCAGCGCAAAATTGGTCCCATCATCAGGGCTTGCAGCATTCCCAGCCTCACCACCGCCACCGGGATACTCCCAATCAAAGTCCACGATGTTGAAGAAATCAAAGCGTTCCAATGTTTCAACAATGCTGCTGGTGAATGCTTCGCGATCAGCCGCTGAATCGACGGCCAGACTGAACTCATCCGAGAGCGTCCAGCCCCCGAGCGCAAGACCGAGATTGATCTCGGGATTGAGTTGTTTCAGCAGGTCTAACTGACGCAGATTGCCGACATAATCCACCGGCATGTTCCAACCCATTGGCACACCTGTCACCGTGACGGATCCATCATCATTGGTACTGGCAGTGAACTGGCCGCCTTGCAGATAAGCATTCCTCCGGCCACTACTGAGACCTTCCCATTCAGCAGCAGAGAATGTACGGCTGACCTGATCCGAGACGCCGAAACGCTTATCCGTCGCAGCCCAGGAATCAAACAGTTGCACATCACCATTCGCCGTCACATCAAAAAAGCTGTAATTAATATGAGTGAGCTCTCCAACGTTGATATCACTGACCAGAAAATCACGCTGATAAATCCCCCATTCTTCAAAATAAGCGACCACCTTCTTATCAGAATCGGCAATCACCTCTGCAGGCCCATCTACAGGCCCCTCTGCAGGATCCGGCACTTCCACAAGCGGCGGAGCTGGGGGCTCATCAGGCTCAATCGGGGGAGTCGAGTCCTCAACCCCTACCTCTGGCTCGGGGTCCGACGTCGGCGTTTCAGACACCACATCGGAGTCAACCCCTCCATCTCCTAAGAAAAACTGAGCTGTGGTGAGCTCACCGCTGTTCGCCAAGCCCACACTCTCGGCGTTGAAACTCACATCAATGCTCTGACCTGCGCCGATGCTGCTGTTCCAGGACGCAGGGGTCAGGGTCACCCGATTGCCACCACCCTCAAGCACCTCAACCACCGCATCACCAGCCCAACTCTGGAAATTACGGTGGGGCGTCTCGAAGCTCACAGACCAGTTTTCAATCGCACGATCGGAGGGATTGGTGATCGTGAGCGTTCCACTCATCCCGCCCCAGTAGAGAGTTCCGCTCGCCTGCACCTGGAGCTGAGCATCAACAATTCCATCCGCACCAGCATCGCCAGAACCCGAGTGATCATGGCCCTCATCGGGGGTCTCATGATCGTCATCAGCCGGGGAATCCTCTGTGACGGGAGTCTCGATTAGGGGAGGACTGGTGACGTCATCAGGCTGTTCATCGTCAAGGCTCGAACCAGCGAGAAAGAACAGCGCATTGCTGAGCTCACCACTGTTCTCTAAACCCACACTTTCGGCGTTGAAACTCACATCAATGCTCTGACCTGCGCCGATGCTGCTGTTCCAGGACGCAGGGGTCAGGGTCACCCGATTGCCACCACCCTCAAGCACCTCAACCACCGCATCACCAGCCCAACTCTGGAAATTACGGTGGGGCGTCTCGAAGCTCACGGACCAGTTTTCAATCGCACGATCGGAGGGATTAGTGATCGTGAGCGTTCCACTCATCCCGCCCCAGTAGAGAGTTCCGCTCGCCTGGAGATGAAGGCTGCCCGCGGCATAGCCATGGCCATGACCGACGGTGTCATCGGCGGTGTCATGGCTGGCATCCTCTCCGTCACCGTGCTCCTGATCCCCATGCCCGGAATGGTCACCCGGCTCACCACTGGCGAGCTGGGCACCGGTGGAATAAACGGGATTCCCAGACTCAACCTGAAAACCATCCGTACTGGCACCGGCGGGTGCTGCCGGAGTGAGCAAAATGGTGCGGTCAACCAGCGCGACATCGTTCTGATCGAATCCCAGAACCGCCTCCAAATTGTCTTCGCGGACTTGATCAAAGTGAAACTCGACATTATCAGCTCTCAGCCGTGTTGATTGCACTCCTTCAATCAACACACTTTGACCACTGGGCTCCACAGAAATCAACAGTCCCTGATCAGTATCAAGTGCCGAAATACGTTCCCGCGTTCCAAGGTAAATGAAACTGATTTTGTCATTTTCGGGATCAAAGTTGCTGACCACTTCCTGCACTCCATACTCATGAGAGCGGATATAAACCGTTTCAACCACAGCAGCACCGGGATGCGTGAAATCGATGCGTCCCTCTGCATCAGCAACGACTGCATCACTGCGCCGTCCCACACCGAGCTCCCAAGACATGACAGCTCCTGCATCAGTCCTGAGATGCTCATTGCCGACGGGAGCAAAGTTCTCCATTGTCAACTGATTCCAACGCACAGGATCCCCATTCAGATCAGTAATGCGCTGATAGGAGTCCGGCTGCCATGGATTCACGATCACAGCCGATCCATCCACAAGCTTGCCAAGAATCATGCCGTGAACCGACACATCCCCAAAGTCGAGGCGATCGCGCAATAGATCAAATCCTGTTATCACGCCGGACGTGCCAGCGACATGATCAATACCACCACCAATGAAAGCCACAAAGCAATCCCATAGCCATTAAAATTCTGGACAAGATTGATCTTTCTTTTAAACCCTTCAGTTGAAGGGTTGTTGGTCATATTCAGCTTCATTCATTCACATCTCAGACATCATTCAGAGTGTGCTCAGGTCTTCAGCACTGGAAGCCCCTAGATCCCTCAACGCACCGGCCAGCAAAGAGCAGGCAATACCTTTGGGCTTCCAATGCATTCATAGAAAAGCCCTTCCCCCATCTGGGACAAGGGCACGCGAATCAGAAAACTGCGCTCAAAGAACCATCGTCAACCAGACCAGGGAGTCCTGTCAGTTCGCCATCGCCATTAATATCAACGCCGAAACGGGCTTCCCAGCCGGAGCTGATCGACCTTGCCTCGGAGACCCAGCGTCCACGACCGAGGAGCTCGCCTTCATCGCTGAAACGGAACACACGGAACTGGCCATCACGCTTGTTCTCCCCTTCAGCAAGCACTCTGAAACCTCCAGCGGATGCTTTCTTTGCAGCGAGAAAGTTCCACTGATCTGACGTGCCATCCGATAACGCCTGCCCTGAGCGGCCGACAAGATCAATCAACTCACCATCACGAGCGATGGAGTATCCAGACCCCTTGTTGATCAGTTCAGTTGAAACAGCCGCCAAGGGATTGACTGACTCCGTCGACTGACCCGTGATGACATCGGACGCCAGTGCAGACATATCCATATTCATATCCATCGTCATCAACGCCTGGGCAGGGGCAAAGAAATTGCTGTTCGTCAGCGAGCCACTGTCCGGCAGCCCCTCTCCCTGCGCATTGAAGCTGATGGAAATTTCAGCATTGGCAGGAATGCTGTTATTCCAGTCAGCAGGGGTGAAGGTCACGCGATTGAGACCATTCCCGGCATCTTCAACGGTCACTCCACCAGCCCAACTCTGAAACTGATCATGGGGCGTAAGGAACGAGACTTCCCAATCGTCAACAGCGAATCCCATGGGGTTCCTGACGATTAAATTGCCGCCCATTCCGCCTCCCCACCACAGGGATCCATCCACTTCCAAGAGCAGGCAACTGTTGTGCACATTCGAGCCTCCGGGCAGATTCATCACCACATCGGTGAGATCCGGAGGTGTCATGTCCATCTCCATTCCCATTCCTGCATCCATCTCCATACCTGAACCCAGATCCTGAGGGGCATCGGCAGAGTCCTGCTGCAGTTCGGCACGCTCCTGAATCAGACGCGTGCTCTCTTCGAGGGTTTCAGGCTGGCCAGGGGCTTCACCGGAAGCAGTAACAAACGCTCCCACTCGCGTCTGGAATCCATCAGTGGGTCCACCCTCTGGGGTGAAGAGCATGGTGCGATCCACTAGCGACAACTGCTCAGGCTGAAAACCGAACGCTCTGTCGAGCAGATCTTCCTGGATCTGATCGAAATGAAACTCCAGGTTGGCTCCGATCAACTGCTCCTTCTGAATCCCCTTGAAAATAAAACGCTGACCGATTGGCTCCGAGCTGATCACGAGATCTGAACCTTCATTCTCTACCGAAAGACGCTCCCTTGTCCCGAAATACAGAAAATTGATTTTATCCGTGAGCGGATCAAAATTTTCAATCGTCGTCACACTACCGCGCTCATGCGAACGAATGTAGACAGTACTGTCACGATCAGGATTCTCAATATCAAAAGCGGGGCCTATCCCCTTCTCCCAGGAAAAAACACCACCGATATCGCCTCGGAGATGCTCATTACCAACAGGCGCAAAATTACTCTCATCAAGGTCACTCCATTGCAGTCCCTGACCATCAACACCGAGAATCCGCTGAAACTGATTGGGTTGCCAGGGATAAACGATTGTGGCCGTTCCGTCTGGCTCCTGACCGAGAATCAAACTATGAACGGAAATGTTGCCGAAATCCAGCTGATCGCTGGAAGGATCAAAGTTGGTGATGTCCTCAGAGAAATTGCCAACACTGATGCGTGCCATGGTTTCACGTTGCACTAGGCACAACAATCATTGGCATCAAGCTCTCATTAAAGAACCCTGCAAATCAAGGGTTCGCATGACGATCCAGACTCACCTTCAAGGGCAGATTCACAGACAAGACACTGTCCAAAAAAATTCACACACATCTTCAGCAAGACTCAGCGCGAAACACGGTATCGCCTCAGGGCGGACACTGGATTGTTCTCCCGTCCGGCGAGTCACAACTCAGAAAGATCTCAAAGAGATCAAGCAAGACTCCGACCAGTTCCACAACAGGTTCAAGCTGGTCAATCCACCCAATGACGACGAATTGCCTCAACGGCAGCCGCGGTTCGATCCTTCACATTCAGCTTGCGCATGATTGATTGCACATGCCCTCTCGCTGTCGTTTCGGCAATCGTGAGGACCTCCCCGATCTCTCGATTGGTCAAACCATTGCAAAGTTGCTGAAGCACCATTTGCTCCCTATCGGAAAGAGGATGCATTTGTCCTGAATGCCTCGACTGCAAAGCGGAACCAATCAAAGGGTCCACAAACCGAACTCCCGCCAGGATCGACTCCACTGCGTTGACAATGGTCATCAAATCAAGGTTGCGACGGGCGAGGATCACATTGGATGGACCGGCAATTGCCTCCTTGATGAGGAGTGGATTCGTCCGCTCCAGGGTGAACACCGTGTCGATTGGTGACTGATGAACAGAACGCTGCTTGAGATCGGTGATGAGGTCGGAACCTCTGCCTTCATCCAGACGTTCACTCACGAAAGCCAACAAAGGTCCCCTGACCTCGTCGAGACAGGCAAGCGCCTCCTGATGCGTCGTAGCGATTCCGACCAGTCGACTGGGCCCCTTGTCGTGATGCAAGGCGAAACAACTGGCCAAGGCCAGGGCATAAGGGCGATTATCGGTCGCCACCAAAATTCGGTAGTGCCGAGACAAATCTTTCAGGGATTGAGTCAGCGTGCAGAAGGACTCATCGATGGTGATCAACATGGATTCACTCCCCTTCTCATCACCTCTTCAGCATGGGCGCTCCCATCGCCGCATTGCTAGGCGGAATCACCAGATTGAACGGCTTTCACTACCGATGAGAGGGAGATCCCTCCAACCGCGCTTCATCGATTCCCATCAGTCGTGCCCAGGGGCCCGGCATGGTCTTGACCGTTCATGGTCCAGGGATCGTCATCCGCTGATGAAACACCTTTCAGCGATAACCTTCCCGCACTCCTGTGCTGTTCCATGACGAGCCCTGATCCGAAATCTCAACGCTGCGCGCTCTGCCAGGTCGAGATCCAGGGGGATGGCGCGGCCACGGATCGCGTGCTCTTTAGTAGAGGGACACCTGGCACCCGCAGCAAGCTCTGGGCAAGGGTCTGCCAATACCTCAAAACCGACGAACAGAAGCAACAGTGCATCAACCAGGATCCCGGCCTGCGCGGGGAGCCGATGCCAGGTGATGGATTTGAGGAAATCAGCGCCATCCAGCTTGGAGAGGGTGGCGAAGCTTGAGTTCATCAAGCCCCGATCCCAATCAGGCATCAATCCTTCGGATGTAGTGGACGCTTTAACGCATTCTGTCTAGACGTAAGCGTGATACGTCCTGACTACGTCGTCATGCGTCTGCTCAAGAGAGCCGCCACTGGCCTGCTCGCCCTCTCCACCGTGGCTTTGGTGGCGTGCCAAAACAAGGAAACAGGACCTGATGCCTCCGCCTCATCACCGGAGCAAACAACAAGCACTGTTTTCGAAACTGGCAAACTTCGCGCTGTAGTGATCGGCAATGCCTTGCCGATGGTGAAGAAAGACGGTGACACGTATGACGGGCTGTCCTTCGTGGTTCTCGAGGCCATCCGCGATCAACTCAATGTCTCCCCGCTGAAAAAAGACAAGGACATCGAGATTGAGCCTGTTGCCGTGGGATCGGCGCAGGAAGGACTCAACAAGATCCGTTCCGGCTCAGCTGATATCGCCTGTGGCGTGGCCTTCAGCTGGAAGCGCCAACGCACGCTCAATTACACCCTTCCCTTCGCAATGGGTGGCGTGAGGGTCCTGGCCCCGAAAGGCAACGATGGCACCCCCGACAGCCTCAATGGGCAAACGGTAGGTGTGGTGAAAGACAGCGTGGCTGCCAATGTTCTGGCCTCATCGGTGGATGACGCCTCCTTCCAGTTTTTCAACACCCCCGACGAAGCTCTCGCCGCCCTGAAGGACGGAACGGTGAAAATTCTCGGCGGCGAGAGCCTCTGGCTGAAAGCCAACCAAGCCGAAACAGCTCCTGAAGCTGCCCTGGTGCCCGCCCTTCCCTATGCACGCTCCGGCATTGGCTGTGTGGTGGCTGGAACCACGCCCAAGCTTCTCAACATGAGCAACCTGGCCATCGGCCGTCTGCTTTCGGCCTACGTCAACGACAACGACGAGGTCCGCTCTGAAATCAACAACTGGATCGGCAGTGGCAGCACCGTCGGCCTCAGTGATGACCAGATCGGCACTTTTTTCACGATCGTGTTGTCCACGGCAGGCGAATTCAACAAGCAGTCCTAACTCTGACCAATCCTCACATTTCAATTACTGAACTATGAAAAAGACCAGCCTGCTGAGCCTCGTGGCCGTCCTTGCGACCAGCACCGTTCTCTGCGAGTCCTCAAAAGCCGCCGTGCATCGAGAGCCCGATCTCGGCAATGTGCTCGAACAGCGCATTGAACGGATGGGAACGAAAGCCTGGGCTCTCCTCGAGAGCAACGGCATCACCGGCACCACCTCCGACTCCATCGCTAGGGCCTGGGGCAACGGCGGTGGCCGGGCCTGGGGCAACGGTGGCCGTGCCTGGGGCAATGGTGGCAGGGGCTTTGCGAACGGCGGAGGTGGCGGCTTCGCGAACGGGTACCGCGGCGGATTCGCGAACTGGTGAACACGTCTGACTACGGTCCCATTGGTCTTCTGGTGATCCAGTCGACCTCGCTGTGCAATCTCGACTGCAGCTACTGCTACCTGCCAGACCGGCAAAAGAGGAACATCTTCAACCTCCAGCAGCAATTACCCCTGCTGCTGGAGCGGGTGTACGAGAGCCCGTTTTGGGGCCCCCATCTGTCGATTCTCTGGCACGCCGGAGAACCTCTCACATTGCCGACGTCTTTTTACGACGAAGCAAGCGCCATCATCCATCAGGAAACGGCCGATCTACAGGGTCAGGGAGTGGTGATTGAGCAGCACATCCAGACCAATGCCACGTTGATTAATGACGCCTGGTGTGACTGCTTCCAACGCAACAACATCGTCGTCGGCGTGAGCATTGACGGTCCTGAAGAGATTCACAACAGCCATAGACGGTTCCGCAATGGCCTGGGATCTCATGGGCACACCCTGAAGGGCATCCGCACCCTCAGGAAGCACAACATCGACTTTCACGCGATCGCCGTGCTCACAGAGGATGCTTTGGATCAACCCGATCGCTTGTACACCTTCTTCCGCGATGAGGGGATCCATGCACTGGGCTTCAACGTGGAGGAGCAGGAGGGTGTTCATACCAAGTCCTCGATGCAGGGACTGGTCAAGGAGCGTCGTTACCGCGAGTTTCTCTCCCGTTTCTGGGCTCTTAATCAACAGGATGGGTTTCCTCTGCGCATCAGGGAATTCGATCAGGTGATGGGCATGATCGCCGGCGGTCAACGCCTGCTTCAGAACGAAATGAATCGCCCCTACGCGATTCTGAGCGTGGACTCGAGCGGCAACTTTTCCACCTTCGACCCTGAGCTGCTCTCGGTAGAAACGGAGCGCTACGGATTGTTCAATCTGGGAAACATCCGCGATCTGTCGCTGTTGGATGCCACCGAAGGTGCTGCATTCCAACGCCTGCTCCAGGAGATGCAGGCTGGAACCGATCGATGTCGGCAGACCTGTGACTACTACGGATTCTGCGGAGGCGGAAACGGCAGCAACAAATACTGGGAGCACGGAAGTCTCGATGCGGCCGAAACTTGCGCATGCCGCTTTTCAAGCCAGATTCCTGTGGATGTGGTGATCAACAAGCTGGAACTGGCGACAGCCGCCAACCTCTGAAACACGCACGAAACGCTCCCTCACCCTGCCAATCCACAGCCGCCATGGTCATTCCATCCAAAGCAGCCGCCATCACTCTGTGCGTCACGGCCCTCTCCGGCGCGCTCTCAATGGCATCCCAAGCCCATGCCGGTTGTTCTTTCCTGATGCCAATCGGAGGCAATGGCAACGGACCCAAGCCCTACATCGTCAAGAAAAAGGTCGAACGCCCCAAAGGCCTAGTGGGAAGAGCCGTCGGGCGGACGAACTGGAACACGGATTTTGTTGTCAACCAGCCCTACAAGAGCTTCAAGCTTTTTTTCACGGCGGACTCAACCGATGGCAACCCAGGCGCCTATCCGATCGAGGCCTATCTGAAATTCACAGACGGAAGCAACCTTCGGGTTGTGCAGGAATCCATGAAGCCTCCCACCGGCACCGGTGCTCAATTTGGACCGTTCACCGTGCCAACCGGAAAAGCCGTGAGCCAGGTGAATTTCAAAATCGGCGCGAACAATGATCCAAGAGCCACAGGCTTCAGCTACCGAATCTCAGTGCAGGGGTGCAACGAAACACGCTGAAGGGGGCTGGGCTTGGCCCCTGGGAACCTCCATCGCCTACATTGATAAAGGCCTGGTGAGTTCCTCTCTCCGGGAGGGTGATCACAGCATCAACCATCGGGCCTGAGCCCGAGTCAC
>WTFZ01000112.1 GCA_011523835.1 Synechococcus sp. CO36386bin_29
CCCATGGCCTTGAGCACCGTTTCGGGCACCGGGGTGGGCCCGGGAATCATCAGGGTGAGCTTGTCCTGCACGGCCTCTGGAGTGCCAATCCTCCATCCTAAAAAATGACCCTTTGCCTCCACTGCCATTACAGCTGCCATTACCGCTGCTGATGCTGATTCCGGATCCGGGTTCACCCTGCCGGTGTGGGTGGCAGCAGCAGCCCGTGCCGCTACTCAGGTGTTGCTGGGAGGACCAGCTCCTGATCGGGTCAGCCTGCAGATTCCTGATGAGTCCGAACCCCGCAGCGTGCCCGTTCGCGCCGCGAGTTGTCTGCGTGATGGTGCGCAGGCCCTGGCCATCAGCGTGTGTGAGCCAGGCCCTGGACTCGATCTCACCCGTGGGTTGGAAATCTGGGTGCATGCCTGTTGGGGGTCGGCTGATCAGGGTTGGCTGACGCTGAAAGCCGGGGTTGGGGTGGGTCGTCTCGAGACGGATGGCTCCCTGTGCATTTCAGGGTTTGCCAGGACTTTGCTGGAGAGCAATCTCCGCGATCTCGTTCCCGATGGTCGGGCTCTGCAGCTCGAGGTTGTGATGCCGAAAGGCAGATCCTTGGCACAGCGCACCAGCAATGCAGCCTTTGGTGTGGTGGAGGGCCTGGCGCTCATCGGCACTCAGGCTGAGGTGCAGGCCAGTGCCTCCCCTGATCAGTTGCGGGATGCTCTTTTGTCTCTTCAGGCGCTGACGGAATCGTCCAAGTTCCAGGGACGGCTCACACTGGTGATTGGCGAGAACGGTCTTGATCTAGCCCGATCTCTTGACCTCCCTGCCCATCAGCCTCAGCTGAAAGCCGGCAACTGGATGGGTCCACTGCTGGTGGCAGCTGCCGAAGCGGGTGTGCAGGAGCTTCTGCTCTTCGGTTACCACGGGAAACTGGTGAAGCTGGCCGGTGGCATCTTCCACACCCATCACCATCTGGCAGATGGGCGTCTGGAGGTGCTGGTGGCTCAAGGGGTGAAGCTGGGTTTGTCTGGTGAGCACCTGCGTGGATTGATTGCCGCAGCCTCCCTGGAGGATGCGTTCCACTGGTTTGCTGATCAAGATCGTGATCTGGCAGTGGCGTTGTGGCAGGCCGTAGCCGCGGCGGTGGAAGAGCGAAGCCTGGCCTACCTCGCGCGTTACGGCTGCAGCGGCATGGGCGTTGGAGCCGCCCTGTTTGATCGACAACGCCGCGTGCGCTGGGCTGGACCTCGAGGTGAGGCGATGCTCAAGCGCTGCGGGGTCCTTCTCTACGCTGGTGGATCGGCCGCCGATTGAGCGGTCACCCGTTCCACGGCTCACGGGCGAGATGTCACAGGCTCCGAATGAAGGTCAGCGTCAGCCGGCCATCGTCATTCTTGATTTCGGCTCTCAGTACTCCGAACTGATCGCCCGTCGGGTCCGAGAGACCGAGGTGTTCTCCGTGGTGCTTGGGTACAGCACCTCGGCGGATGAACTGCGCCGGATGGCTCCCAAGGGGATCATTCTCAGCGGTGGACCCAGCTCTGTTTATGCGGAGCACGCACCTCTGTGTGACCCTGAGATCTGGAACCTGGGCATCCCGGTGCTCGGGGTCTGCTACGGCATGCAGCTGATGGTGCAGCAGCTTGGTGGTCGTGTGGTGGCGGCCACTGGCAAAGCGGAATACGGCAAGGCACCGCTCGAGGTGGATGACCCCACCGACTTGCTCACCAATGTCGACAACGGATCCACGATGTGGATGAGTCATGGGGACTCAGTGGAGGCGTTGCCGGAAGGGTTTGTGCGTTTGGCTCATACCGCCAACACGCCCGAGGCGGCTGTGGCCAATCTCCAGCGCATGCTGTACGGCGTGCAGTTCCATCCCGAGGTGGTGCATTCCACCTGCGGGATGGCAATGATCCGCAATTTCGTTTACCACATCTGCGGTTGCGAGCCGGACTGGACCACGGCGGCTTTCATCGAGGAAGCCGTGAAGCAGGTGCGTTCCCAGGTCGGTGACAAGCGGGTCCTGCTGGCCCTTTCCGGGGGGGTCGATTCCTCCACCCTCGCTTTTCTGCTGAAGAAGGCCATCGGTGATCAGCTCACCTGCATGTTCATTGACCAGGGATTCATGCGGAAGGGGGAGCCGGAATTCCTCATGGATTTCTTCGATCGCAAATTCAACATTCACGTTGAATACATCAATGCTCGCCAGCGTTTCCTCGAAAAACTCAAAGATGTCACCGATCCGGAGCAGAAGCGCAAAATCATCGGCACTGAATTCATCCGCGTGTTTGAAGAGGAGAGTCGCCGTCTCGGTCCCTTTGATTACCTGGCACAGGGCACCCTCTATCCCGATGTGATCGAAAGCGCCGGCACCGACGTGGACCCCAAAACCGGTGAGCGGGTCGCGGTGAAGATCAAGAGTCACCACAACGTCGGCGGTTTGCCGAAGGATCTTCAGTTCAAGCTGGTGGAACCCTTGCGCAAGCTTTTTAAAGACGAAGTGCGCAAGGTGGGGCGTTCGCTCGGTTTGCCCGAGGAGATCGTCCGGCGTCATCCCTTCCCGGGGCCTGGGTTGGCCATCCGCATTCTCGGTGAAGTGACGGCCGAGAAGCTCGATTGCCTGCGTGATGCGGATCTGATTGTTCGCGAAGAGGTGAAGGAAGCGGGCCTTTATCACGACATCTGGCAGGCGTTTGCTGTGCTGCTGCCCGTGCGCTCTGTGGGTGTGATGGGCGACAAACGCACCTACGCCTGGCCAATCGTGCTCCGATGCGTCTCCAGCGAGGACGGCATGACGGCGGACTGGTCGCGGTTGCCCTACGACCTCATGGAGACGATCTCCAACCGCATCGTGAATGAGGTGAAGGGCGTGAATCGGGTGGTTCTCGACATCACCAGCAAGCCACCGGGCACGATTGAGTGGGAATAA
>WTFZ01000126.1 GCA_011523835.1 Synechococcus sp. CO36386bin_29
CGGCTTGATCAGCACCCCATGACCTCAGGCAATCTGAGCCTGAACACTCTGCTTCTGCCGACTGTGTCGCCATGGGTTCTGCTGCTTCTGGCCATCGGCGCCGAGGTGATCGGCACCTCCTGTCTCAAGCTCTCCGAAGGATTCACGAAACCGGGACCCACGCTGGTGGTGCTCCTGGCTTATTCCCTGTCGATGACGCTGATGTCACGCGTGGTGCAGGTGTTGCCGATGGGTGTTACGTATGCGCTCTGGAGCGGCCTCGGCATCGTGGCCATCGTGCTGATCGGCATGGGGCTTTATCAACAGACGCCCAGCGCCGGTCAGTTGGCGGGAATGGCGCTCATCACAGCTGGTGTGGTGCTGGTGAATCTGTCGCCGGCAACAACAAACGGATGAGTCATTCTCGAGATCATTGGAAACCGAGCCGTTCTCACGCATGCAACGCTGGCGCCGCTTTCTCCTGATCACCGCCGCGATTGCTGGGCTGGCGGTGATCTTTCACCTGGCCCAGGTGCATGGGCTGGCCCCCATTCGCAACCAGGTGGAGCGCCTGGGCGTGTGGGCACCGCTCGCCATTGTTCTGCTGCGTGGGGTGAGCATTCTTCTGCCCGCTTTACCCAGCACGGCTTACTCCCTGTTGGCCGGAACATTGCTGGGCTTCGAAACAGGGTTCATCACGATCGTGATCGCTGATCTGCTGTTCTGCCAGGCCGCTTTTCTGCTGGCCAGGCACTACGGCCGCGGGCTCATCGCCCCCCTCGTGGGCCAAGGAGCGATGGCCAGAATCGAAGGCGTCGGTCGTGATCAGTTCCAGGGCAATCCCTTTCTGCTCACGGGATTGTTGATGACAGGCCTGTTCGATTTCGTGAGCTACGCCGCTGGCCTGAGCGGAACCCCCTGGCGGGCCTTTGCCCTCCCCTTACTGGTGAGTGTGATCCTCAGCGATGCCCCCATCGTGGCCCTGGGTGCTGGCCTGTTTGATGGCGGTCGCCTGATTCTGGGGCTGGCACTCCTTGGTGTGTTTGCCCTCGCTGTTGTTGCGGGTCTGGTCAAACGCCGCACACAGCGCCATCAGGTTCTGAACGCGTCAACCAGCACTCAAAAGAACTGAAATCCCAGCCGTGCATCACTCCGGCGCCGGACCTGATCGAGGAGAGCCGCATCCGCATTGAGGTCCTTTCCATAAAAAGGAAGCAAAGCGCGAAGCCGCTCCTGCCAAGGCTGAGTGGCGAGTTGCGACGCGAAACAACGGCTCAGAACATCGAGCATGATCGGCACTGAGGTACTCGCTCCAGGAGAAGCCCCGAGCAGTGCGGCCAGTGAGCCATCCGCAGAGCTCACAACTTCCGTTCCCATCTGCAAACGGCCACCATCAGGCGTGCGCTTGATGATCTGCACCCGTTGACCGGCAACGGAGAGAGTCCAGTCTTCACCCCGGGCGGAGGGCAGGAATTGCTTGAGGGCATCCATGCGGTCGGTTTCGCTCTGACTCAGCTGAGCAATCAGGTACTTCACAAGAGGGAGATTGTTCAGCCCCACCTGCAACATCGGCAGGAGATTGGCAGCACGGACCGATTTCGGGAGGTCGAGCAAGGACCCTGTTTTGAGAAACTTGCTGCTGAAACCGGCATAGGGGCCGAACAGAAGCGAACGCTTCCCATCAATCCAGCGGCTGTCGAGGTGGGGAACCGACATCGGTGGCGCTCCCACCGCGGCCTTTCCGTACACCTTGGCGAAATGCCGATCCACAAGGTCGGGCCGCTGACACACCAGCCATTGACCACTCACGGGAAAGCCGGCGAAATCAGCGGCTTCCGGAATTCCGCTGTTCTGTAAGAGCGGCAACGCCCCCCCGCCAGCGCCCAGGAACACAAATGGTGTTTGAACCTCTCTGCCTCCGGATGGCCCCTGAAGCTGAATCCGCCAATCGCCAGAGGTCATCGCGGGAGTGCGTTCGCGCTTCAGCCCCTTCACAACCGTGCCGTAAAGGATCTGGAGCGCTCCAGATCCCTGCAAAGGAGCCAGGAGCGCACGGGTGAGACTGCCGAAATCCACATCAAACCCGCGTTTGACCCGCGTGACCGCAAGCGGTTGGTCGCACGATCTCCCCTCCATCACCAGGGGCAACCAGTCCGCGATCTCTTCAGGATCTGTGCTCCACTCCATCGCGCTGAAAGCGGGCAGAACCTTGAGCTGCCGATGGCGCTGTTCAAGGAATGCCACATCGGCCTGACCCCAGACCAGGCTCAGGTGAGGAACCTGTTGCAAAAACGCCTCCGGACTGAGGAGACCCCGCTCTGCCAGGGATGCCCAGAAAGCCAGGCTGCACTCAAACGCCGCATTGATGGCCAGCGCTTTGCTGGTTTCAATCCGGCCATCAGAACGCTGGGGCGTGTAATTCAACTCACAGTTAGCCGCATGCCCCGTACCCGCATTGTTCGCTGCTGCGCTGCTTTCAAGAGCCGGCCCCTCGAGTCGCTCCACCAGCAGCAGGCGCAGGTCAGGGTCGAGAGCATGCAGGAGTGAGGCCAGGGTGGCACTCATGATTCCTGCACCCACGAGCACAGCGTCGTATTGATCCAAGAGGATGCCGGCGTTTGATCCCAAGCGTATGAATCGGTCAGACCGATGATGCGCCTACGATCAAGACATCATTTGTTCCATCCATGAGCTCAGAAACGCTGCCACTCACCAGTGAAAACGTCGAAAAGGTGCTTGATGAGCTGCGTCCATTTCTGATGGCCGACGGCGGCAACGTGGAAGTGGTTGAAATTGATGGTCCCGTGGTGAAAGTGCGCCTGCAGGGCGCCTGCGGCAGCTGCCCCAGCAGCACGATGACCTTGAAAATGGGCATCGAACGCAAAATGCGTGAAGCCATTCCCGAGGTGAGCGAAGTGGTGCAGGTGCTCTAAG
>WTFZ01000142.1 GCA_011523835.1 Synechococcus sp. CO36386bin_29
CCACATTGCTTGGCAATCGCTTCCAATCGGCTTGCTGTGTTCACGGCATCGCCGATCACGGTGTAGTCCATACGACTGGCGCAGCCGATGTTGCCGCTCACAACCCAGCCGTAGCTGAGGACCACCACCTGATCCCAGGGCGGTTCACCTTCAGCAATCCAGGCACGATTTAGATCCGCGAGTCTTTTCTGCAGTGCGATTGCTGTTTTGACTGCAGCAAGCACGTTTGTGCGGCGCGTTTTTTTCAGTGGAGCTCCAAACACGGCGAGCACGGCGTCTCCGATGAATTTGTCGACTGTTCCTTCTTCTGAGTGCACTGCCTCCACCACTTCGCTGAAATAGGTGTTGAGGCGATCGACCAGCTGTTTCACCTTGCCTTGTTCGGTCATCGCCTGGGTGAATGCAGTGAATCCACGGATGTCACTCATGAGGATCACAACGTCAGTTAATTTCCCGCCAAGAAGTTCATCGGCGTCCTCGGGTTGATCAGCGATCTCGTTGGCGACGGCTGGTGAGAGATAGCGACCCAGGGTTCGTCGCAGCCTTCGCCGTTGCCATTGCAGACGAACTGTCGCCTCGGCGCTGGAGACAATGCCTGTCAGCGCCAAACTGCCTGCGGGGCCCAGAACAGGAAGCAACAAGCCCCCCCATACGATCAGCCCTGCGCCTGCCATGACAAGGATTCCCGAGGCTGCCATGAGCAATCCAAGACGAGAGAGGGGGCGTTCCAGGCGTGAGACTGCGATACCTGCAACGAGCACAATCCCCGCCATTAAGAGATTCCAGCTCGGTGGAGCGGGGATCCAGCGAAGGGAGCGATTGTCCAGACGATTGGCGACTTCAGTGGCATGCAGCTCAACGCCGGGCATACCTTGGGCTCCGGAGAAGACGGCTGGATGGATGTCTTGAAAGACGGCTGCTGTCGGTCCCACGAGAACGATGGCGTCGGTGAGCACTCCACGGTTCTTGATGGTGTTGAAGGTGTTTGTGTCGAGAATTTCCCAGATTGAGAGGGTGGAAATCGTTCCGGGAGGTCCGTAGGGATCCAATAGGTCTGATGGACGCGTCTTGATGTCGACCTTGGCGTTTGACAGCTTGAGCAATGTCACGGCCATTCCATCCGGCACTGTCGAGCCAAGGTGCTGGCGCATCTCCACCGCGCTGTATCCAGGTCGCCGACGGATCACTCCGTCCCCATCCGGGGATCCATTGAGCAGGGCTCGCTTGAGTGGTCTATCGGACGGCTGCAGTCTGGGCGTCAGATCCAACATCGATAGGCCGGCCACTGGGCCGCGGCTGCTCAGCACTTGTACACCCAGTGCCACCCTGTCGTGATAGCGCCGCAAGGCACGGGCAAACGCTGCATCGTCGGATCTTCCATAGCTGCTGGGTGCTTCGAACAGCAGATCAAAACCAACCGTGGAGGCACCTGCTTCAAAAAGACGGTTCAGCACTCTCGCGTGCACGCTTCTGGGCCAAGGCCATTGGTTCAGACGTTGGATCAGAGGATCTTGGCTGAGGTCGGCGTTGGCCGCTTGCTGGAGGCTGAAGTCGTCGATGGCCACGATCACCACATCATTGGGTGCCCTCCGAGGTCCGCGGGTCTCTTGCACCCAGCCAGCAAAGCGCAGATCGATTCCGCTCAACCAATCTCGGCCAAAGCCTCCAGCAGCAGCGACCAATGCACTGAGAAGCAGCGTTGCGCCATGACGGCGAATGAAGCGGAGATGCGGCGACCCATTCATGGCCTGCCTGATGACTGCGCCAGTCGCTTCAATCGTTTTGCTGCGCTGGAGAGGACTGGATCAAAACCGCTCTCCAGGTCATTGCAGCATCGTTCCAGAGTGGAGATGTGCTGTTGTTCCACTGCCTGAAGGGCTTCAAGGATCAGCGCCAGCTGCCGGTTGGTTTGACGGCATCGGTTGCTGCTCAGGGCCAGGAGTTCCATGACCAGGTCGCTGTCGTAGATCGCAACCCGCAGCAGATCATTCGCCGGAACCACCAGGACTTCGGCAGGACCGCGACTCACTGTGATGGTTGCGCTGTGATGTTGATCGCCGACAAGGGCCATTTCTCCCACCAGTTCGCCTGGACCGATTCGCGCGATCTCCTGAGGCGTTCCGCCTTCTTCGCACCGTTCAACAGTGAATTCCCCTGTTTGCACAAGCAACAACCGTTCGGCAGGGGAACCTTGGCGGATCAGCACTTCACCCACAGAGGGCGTAAGCGTTTGATGGCTCAGCGTGGAGAGATGGGTGCTCAGAAGCATGCGCATTCGATCACGCATCTGGCTGAGCTGTTGGATCTCACTCTCCATGCGTGGCGGTGGAAGCCTTTTCCGGCATGCTGGCTGCGCTTAGCAGATCAGGCATCGCGCCTCTTGCCGTAGCGTTACGAATCGACGTTGCTTGGCAGCAATCACCTTTACGGATTTATTGATCTCGCTGGTGCTGGCGCACCTCGTGTGCGATTTCACGCTTCAGTCTGACCGGATGGCGCTCGAGAAAGTGCCTGGGAGCGATGTCACCCTCAATTGGCGCTGGTGGCTGATTGCTCACTCCGCGACCCATGGCTTGGCCGTTGCTCTGATCACGGGCATTCCTTTGTTGGGACTGGCTGAGCTGATCTTCCACGCCATCATTGATTGGGCGAAGTCCCGTCTTCGCTTCTCCCTTGCCTATGACCAAGCTCTGCATGTCGCTTGCAAGCTGGTTTGGGCTGCTTTGGTCGTTCTGCCCTGAATCATGTCTGCCCTTACGCCCAAGGATCTCGGGGTCATGCCCCTGTTCGCTGAGCTGGCTGAGGAGCAGCACATTGTTCTCCTCGATCGGCATCGTGAGACGAGTCATCAGGTGGATCAGGTGATCGTGATGGAGCAGGACTGGGGCGAGTCGTTGTTCCTGATCCGA
>WTFZ01000064.1 GCA_011523835.1 Synechococcus sp. CO36386bin_29
GCCGGCGAGTGACGGTCTGATCGTGATCCATCTCGCTGCTGATGGTGGTCTGCGTCTTTGGAATCAACCGATTGAGCGATTGATGATCCCGGCCCTGGTCAATCGCCTCAATCGGTTGATCCGGACACGCGCATCCGCCTGTCCCTGTCTCCTCAGGTTTCCTGGGGAATCGTGCAGGACCTGATTCCGTTCTTCGACTCCAGCTCTCTCGATGTGGATCTTCAACTCCCTGCGGCGAAGCGCTCCTGAGAACCTCGCAATGGTTGCCCTGCCGTGGTGATCGCGATCGCCGGCCATGCCGCTGTGATTGGAACCAGCACCGTGCTGGTGACTCGCACATCGGAGAACCCCAAGCCTCCCGAGGTTGTGGACAATTCACGTGAATTGGTTCGCTTGAGCCGGCGCGTGGCCCAGACCTGCTCAGTGGCTGCGGTTGGCTTGAATCTGAGCGAGACCTTGCCGCCGCCACCCGCTCCGAATCTCGATCAAGCGTCCATGGGTACGAAGGATCCGAACTGCTCTTCCGACAAGACTGTCGATCGGGCCGAGAAGCCGAATCGACCGGATGGGCAACGTGAGTCCGCAGGCCAACGCAGGGTGGCGTTGTTACCACCCTTGGAGGTTGAGCAAATCAGCTCCTTGTGGGAGACAGCCGATCCTGCGGGGTGCTGGCCTGATGGGTTCGGTGCTCTTCCTGAGGGCTCTCAGGTGCGAAAGGTGCCGCTGACTGCGTTCAGTCTTCGAAATGCGTTGCAGCTGAACAAGCTTGTGATTTCGTCAACAGACGCCGAGTTTCTGCTCCGCGCCAGGGATAAAACCGTGTGGATCGTTCGCCGATCTTTGAATTGAGTAGCAATTCCTACCTGGAAATGGGGTTAAGAACCGTAAGAATAGTGGTTAAGAGAGCGTTAAAGATGAATGCCATTGTTTGTACTAATCCTTCTCGCTTCCTTCGCAGGTATCAATACCGTGAAAGGTGGTAGTGGTTGTGAGGACAAGGCGCATTATTTAGGAAGTTTCGATCCTGATCTTCAGCAGGTCAGCCTTTGCCCTGATGTAGCGACCCAAGGACAGCGCTCCCTCGCTGAAGTGGCTCGTCATGAGTTTTTTCATGCCATTCAGCACCGCTTCGGCTATGGAGGAAAAGGATTTCTTCCGGATTCTCTGCTCACCCCACTGGTGCGCTACGGCATGGATGACCGGGAGGTGATGACTGTGCTGACCTTCTATCCGGAAGAGGAAGTGAATGGAGAATTGGAAGCGCGCCTTGCCTCCAGGATCATCCCCAATGCGCTGATCGCAGGTGCTTTGATCAGTGGCGCGTTGATCAAGAACAACAGTGTGAATGGACCGATCGCCCAGTTTCGGGCATTTTTCATTCCCCGTTAGCCATCCAGGCGTTGCTTAAGGGCTTCGCCCATGCGCAGTGCCAAGGCGATGGTGGTGAGCCCAGGGCCCACGCTTGGACAACTCGGGAACACGCTGGAATCGGCGATGTAGAGGTTGTCGAGCTCATGGCAACGGCCATCGCCATTGACCACAGAAGCCGCTGGATCATCACCCATGCGGCACGTGCCGCAGGCGTACCCCACCACGCTCAAGGGAGCTTCTCCACGGGGGTGCGTCGGAGCTGGAGTCACCACTTTGGTGATGGGATCGGACTCAACAGCCTTCAGGGTGTCAATCCAGCGGTAAACAAGACGATCGTGGGCTTCGCGGTTGTTGTGTAAGTAGTTGATGCGGATCTGACCATTGTTCAGCCACACCTTGTTGTGAGTGTCGGGGAGCACCTCGGTCATGGCCCACCAGGCCACGGACCGGGATGCCAGACGCTCCAGTCCGAAGTCGGGGATCAGTTTGCTGACGAGAGACAGCACCGGTGGTGATTCGGCGAACAGGGCATCCTGCAAGACACCCCCTGCAGCCTGGATGTGCCCAAGGGGAAAGCTCACATTTTTGTCGCCCCAGTAGTAGTCATTCACACCAAGCGAGCGGGCGTAACGACCGTTATTCCGTTCAGCTGCAAATTGGAGGATCGAGGTGAGTTGAAGATTCATCAGATTTCGGCCAACCTGATCTGATCCGTTGTTAAGGCCGCGGGGGTGCTTGGCACTGCTTGATCGCAGCAGGATTGCCGGGGTGTTGATCGCTCCCGCCGCGAGCACAACAACATCCGCTGAGAACAACCAGGTTTCACCGGCGACATCAGCTTCCACAGCCTTGACCTCGCGACCGCTTGGATTCACGTGGAGCCGGATCACCCGGGCCATCGATCGCACCTCGAGGTTCTCGGGATCGGCGTTGTCAAGTCCGTACAGCTGGGCGTCTCCGCTGGGGTCTTCCGGACTGCTCGACCAACTCAAGGGCAGGTCGTAGGGCTGACAACCCTGACGCTTGAGACCGTCACGCAAGGGCTCAAGAAAGGGCATCAACGGTTTGGGTGCATGGCTGAAGTCACCGTTGCGGGCCGGTTCGGTCGGATCCACGCCCGATCGGCCGTGCACTTGATAAAGCCTTTCGGCTTCGTCGTAATAAGGAGCCAGATGCTGGTAGTCGAAGGGCCAGCGAGGTGAGATGCCGTCCTGCAGCGGCAGGTCCTCGAAGTCTTTCTCCCGCATGCGTTCGAGAACAGCTCCCCAGATCTTGGTGTTGCCGCCTAAGGCATAAGTGGTTTGTGGTGCGAAGGGATCGCCATCCGGTCCGAACCAGCGCTCGTCGCGTGGGTGATAACGGTCTTTGCGAAAGAGATCAACATCGGCGACGTTCTGATCGCTGAGTGCCATGGCATCTCCGCGTTCCAGCAGAAGTACACGGCGGCCCTGCCTGCTCAGGACTCCTGCCAGGGTGCCCCCGCCGGCCCCACTGCCGATAACGATGACGTCGTAGTG
>WTFZ01000041.1 GCA_011523835.1 Synechococcus sp. CO36386bin_29
TGTAGGCGGTGACTTCCACGCGGTAGGTCTTGCCTTGTTCGCCTGCGCCCACGCCATGACGGGTCGGAGCGTCCTGCAGATTCTTCGACGGGCGGAAACTCCAGCCGCCGGGTTCCGTCGATGACGGAGCCACCACGGCCATCGGACGGTTTTGATAAGCGTTGCCACCTAACTTGCTGCCAATGCCGGAAAGGTCTCCTTTCAGGCTGCTGCTGCTATTGCCACGCAGAAGCTGGAAACTCCATGTGAATTCCTGCATGGTGCCGCAGGATTCAGTTTTCCAGCCCCGCTGGAAGGGCACGGTCCACTCGCCGTAGGTGTCCTGATAGTCGGCGCTGTCAAGGAAGCTGTCGATGTCAGCGTCGTAGCCGTGGCTGTCCAGGCGCTCGGCATGAGCACGCATCTCGTCGAAATCCACGGGTGCCCGACCGAGAAGATGACGGAAGGCCAGTTCGATGTAGCGGTATCGCGAGCAGGCATCGAAGAAGCGTTCGCGATAAAGCTCGCTTTTGGCGATGCGGCGAACCAGTTCGCGCACGCTGATTTCACCGAGCTTGAACTGGGATTCAGCAACCAGCTGGCGCTCGCTCTCCATCACGTAGGCGTTGCCAAGCACCTGTTTGTACACAGCCCGGATGATCTGTTCTTTCTTGGCGTCGTCGTCGCCGGGAATCAGCTCAAGGGGCGCTTCGCTCTCTTGGGAGAAGCGCTCGACCCCGAGAAGCGAGGCAGGACCGAAGGGCATGGACAACCTGACATGTTCGCTCAGCCATGGTTATTCAGAACTGATCACAACAACCGGGTTCTTTATAAACCTCAATCAAATATGTCTGAATGTTGCGTGACATGACGGTTTTGCCTCTGTGGCCTGGGCCCGAGAGCGACGTCCTCAGGACAAGCTCTCAAGGCTTTCGCGTGTGGTGCTGCGGGTTAAGGGATTCCAGCAGTCCAGTTCTTCGTATGGGCGACTCAGGAGCAGATCTCTTTGTGCCTTGAGGCCGGTACAAAGAGAAAAGTCGGCACCCTTGATTGATTCCGCCCCGTCAAGGCTGGCATCGGTGAGATCAGCTCCTCTGAAATCCGCCCCGTCAAGCTGGCAGGTGCCGAAACGGGTCCCACGGCACATTGCTCCACGCAGGATTGCATCGCGCAGGTCAGAGCCCACCAGTCGAACCCCGTCGAGAATCGCTCCACTGAGATCGCTCCCACTGAGATAGGCGCCCATCAGGACGGCGCCTCGCAGATCCACCCCCCGCAGATCTGTGCTGTTGAGAAACGCACCACTCAGTTTCGCGCCAGGACCCACAGCTCCGCTGGTCTGCAGGTTGATGCCATCAGGGACGCATGTTTGAGTGTCGTAAAGGGCGAGACGCAGATCGACATCGACCATCTGGCAGTTCGAGAGATCGGCGCCACGCAGATCAGCTCGGCACAGATTGGCTCCAGCGAGGTTGACCTCGTGAAGCCTTCGACCACGCCAATTAGCCCCCCTTGCATCCACCGGAGACTTGAGGTTGCTGTCAGGGGAGCTGAGCTCCGGCGGATACCACTTGTTCAGATCCAAAGGTGAGGAGGTCGCCGTCAATGATTCAACTGCGGATCATGGAGAACGCGATGGTAAGGATCACTCGACCCAGTTCGAAGCCTCCCACCAAGGCGATACCCAGCCAGATCTTGAGTGCAAGAGCAGGAGGTTGTCCGTTGACCCATGTGGATGAGGCCTCGAGCTGTTGCCACTGGGCTTGGTTGCTTGGAGCCCGATCCCGCAAAGCATCACGCCAGTCGGCTCCGTAGCGCGGGAATTGTTGATAGATCGGAATTTCTCCCGTTGCCCGACCGGGCAGGATCCTCGAGCGTTGCTCGGGAACGAGGTCGTAACCGAAGTTATTCATGTACTCCTCGCTTTCAAGCACCGCATCCACGAATGCCGTGAATCCCTTCTCTCCAATCACGATCGACCAGGCGCGCCGCTCTCCGTCGTTATGGACAGAACGCCCGAGGACGCGCCCGATGACCTGATCCACCATCCTGTAATTGGAACTGCACTGGTAGTAGCTCTGTTGAAAACGTTCTGACAGCAGGAGTTGTCTGACAAAGTCGCGCATCGTGATTCCACCGGCGCGGAACTGAGATTCCAGGCAGGGGTCGCGATCACTTTTCATCGCGTGGAAATAGACTTGGCGGTAAGCCTTTTCGATCAGTAGATCACGACTGCTGGTGCTCTGGCTGAGAACTGGGTTGGGGCCTTCGGAAAGAGGGGTGAAAGTCGTAACGCGGTTGTTCTGAGTGCTCAGTGGGTAGTCAAGAAGTGGGAGAGACATCCGTACGATCAGTTTGATGTGAGGATTTTTCTAGGTTTTCTTGCTTATTGACGAGATGCTTCTTCAGTCTTCACAACGTTACGAATTTTCTCGCAGATGGTTTCCAGGATGTTGCTAAGCCTTGACGCTTGGCGACCTGATGCCAGGCCTTTCATCACGTCAGTGCTGATTCGACGTAAATGCTCAAGCGCAGCAAGCAGTGCTGGTATGGGGACATTGACCAACTCATAGAGATCGCCGAGAGCTTTCATGCCCTCTGGGTGAGTGATGTCGTTTTGATCAAGTGCGGTTCCATAGATGCTGACCCGCAGAAAGTGAAAGCAGTCACGCCAGCAGGCGTCCGCGCGATGTTCCGGATGGAGCTCACCTCCCGGAAGGGTCAGTTCAGGGTGTTGTTGGAGCAGATCAGCTTTTGCCTGGTCGACGAGAGTGTTCATCAGACCCTGGAGGATCCAGAGCGGCTCTGGATCAGTGCCTGACCAGCAGCAAAGAGCCGTCAATTCATCACGATTCAGAATCCTCTTCTCGGCGTCAGCAGAGGCAAGCACTTGGGAGAGGTCTTGCGGAAGGTCTCTCAGGATGTTGTGGTTAAACACCTGCGCGCGCTGTGCAAGCTCTTGCAGGTTCGCTGGCGTTGAGGGGCTCACGCTGGTGTCATCAAGATCTGCTCGGATGCAACGATTGGACAGGCGGTCAGCCACCCATGGCGCTCGAGATAAAAGGCCCAGGGAATGCTGATGGCAAGGCCTGGGCAGTGCGCTGGCACGGAATCAGCCAGGCCATCGCTGACACCGAGTTGCTTCAACAGAGCAACGAGGGCATCTGTTGAGTTGAGAAAAGTGCTCCGAATGGCGGCTCCAACAACCCATGTCAATTGAGTCGTTTCCAAATCACTTGAACTTGCTTCACAAGCCAGGAGGATGTTGCAGGGTTGGGGAACGGTTTTGTAAGTGTCTTGCCAGAGCGACAGGTCATCGGGTTTCAGGTTGATCCGTAAAACACCTTTCCCAACGCTGTGAAGGCTCTCCATCTCCGGTTGGAGCTCAGTCATCAGAGCTCTGATGGTGGACTCAGGAGAACCGTTCATTGATGGCATTCGATCCCTCCAACACAGTACCTCTGATGTTTATGAATCCAGCCAACCCGTTCTAGACAGCAAGAATCTGATCGATACCATTTGAATTGAAGGTTTAGTTTCTCATGCCCTCCGGAGATCCCTCCCTCGCCACAGTTCAGCAACTCAGTCGACAGCTCCACGCTGTGAGTGAGATTGCCGAGTCATTGACGATTCGGTTGCTGTCACTGGAGGAGCGGATCCAGCAGCTCGAGGTCGATGGGGACCATCCATCTGCCCATGATGAAGAGAGTCAACAGCTTCTTTCTCAGAGCAGTGACCGGTTGCGTCATCTGCATGGTTTGTTGGCGGAAGAGCCTTCAGAACCTGACCTTCGTCTCGTCGAAGCGTCTGAGGAGCTGGCCGATGAAACCGTTTACGTGGATGATCCCCAGATGGGCCATGTCGACGACGAAGCGAGCGTTGACGATTCAGATCGGGACCATCTGGACCAAGAGCAGATTGATCTGTTGAGAGCTTGAGGAGTCCAAGCTTCATTTGATTCAGGCGTCAAGATCAAGCAGCCTCACCCGAAATCTGGCGACCTGCCTTGCTTGTTCAGGGTTGGACTGGATGAATGGGTGATCATCGAAGGTTTTGATGACTGCTTCAATCTGCTCATCAAGATTGAGCCCTGAGAGTATTCCCTTACTGCAGCAATCTTTCCATGCAGGATCGAATGCCATTGCAAAACCGTCAGCGTTATTGAATTGTCGATCGTCATTGACAGGAAAATGTATCAATGAACAATTGGCGAAATGCCAGGACCCAGATTTGAACTGGGGACACGGCGATTTTCAGTCGCCTGCTCTACCAACTGAGCTATCCCGGCGCGTTGTCTGCGCGACATGCAGATAGTAAATCACCGTGTGCGTCTCATGGGCGTTCTGCCGAGGCAGAGCACCCCGCTCACCGTCATTCCCTGACCCATCAGGGCGTCCATGGCAGCGCGGGCCGTGGCTCCACTGGTGAGGATGTCATCCACGAGCCAGAGTTCCACCTGTCTCTCGCCCGGGTTCTGCACACCTGCTGCAACCGATATACCTGATTCAACAACGAAGCTTCCCCGTTGATTCGTCAGTCTCTGCTGGCGGTTGAGATGGTGCTGGCCGATCGTTGGTCGTGAACGCTTCAGCAGCGATTGGGTGGTTTGCTGCAGGGATCGACAGATCATCGTGGGCAATGGGTTGCTTCGGGCTCCGGCTTTCCAGCCGGGGATGGGGACCAGAACGGCATGCTCCGGTAGGGCTGCTCCGATCCCATCGCTGACTGCGCGCAGAAGACGGAGATCGGGATAGCGTCGCAGCTGCAGGATCAGGTTTCGCAGGTTGCCCTCGTACCACCCAGCCGCCGTCCAGCGGCAAGGATGGATGCCTTGCAATCCCCGAGATGGAAGCGAAAGGTGTTGCCGGCACTCAGGGCAGAACGCCTCTCGTGGATGACGATCTTCAATCGTTTGTCCGCAGAGCGGGCAGCACACCACGGTGAGCAGATCCTTCAGGCAATCCTTCAGGGAAGTCAGCAAGTCTTGTTCTTGAGCGCTGGTCTCAGGATTCCCCTGCGGGCATGGCCCGGAGCATGGCGACCAGGGTTCTGTGCGCATCTTCGCTGTCAGTGAGGCGATGGTCGAAAGGGATGCGCACGGACCGGTTATCCACGTTCAAGGTCATCGCCTCAGCTGTGACCTCTTTCATGGTCGCCGTTGTTGCGGCTGGAATGCCCCCGTAATGGTGGGCGTAACGCAGAACGGCATCACTGTGGTCGTCGTTCATATGACGGCAGATGCGTTCGCTGACTTCTGGAGTGAGAGGGTCGGCAGCCATGGAGATCAAGAACAATCAAGGTGTTTCAGCCGAAGCGCTGCCAGAGCAGCAAAGCCAGGCGGAAGCCGCTGAACCCCACGTAGCCCGCGAGAACCAGGAACAGACCCACAGCCAGGACGTCACGCAGTCGGTTGGGCAAGGGTTCAGAGAAGCTCGCCTGATTCTCACTCGGAATGGTTCGCCTCAGGAGACTTTTGTTGCAGAGCGGAGAGGGCCAGACGGGCCACGCCTGCAGCCGGGGGGCTGTTGCAGCTCCGGATCGGTAGTCCAATCATCCGCTCGCGCAGGCGACGCCATTGCGGGTTTCTGGCACCCCCTCCCAGCGTCACGAGCTTTTTGGGTGCAGGAGCTCCGAGTTGCTGCAGGCGTTTCCACCCGTCCCGCTCGATTCTGCTGAGCCCTTCAAGCAGTCCATGGAGATACAGCGCATCACTGACGGGGCGAGGTTGAAGCACCGGCTCCAGTGCAGGATCATCCACGGGGAAGCGTTCTCCCCTGGAAATCATCGGCCGTAAATTGAGGCCACTCGATACGTCGGGATCGATCTGACGGCTCAGTTCTGTTAAGTCGATGCCTGGAAACACCTGACGGAGCACAGCTCCCCCGCTGTTTGACGCACCACCCCCAAGCCAACGTCCACCCACCCGATGGGTGGAGGTGCCAGCGCCTGGATTGAGTGGGTGATTCATGAATCGCTTGATCACGATGGTGCTACCCAGCACGGTGATCCCCTCATCGTCTGCAGCATCGGCCGTCAGCACCGCCGCGTTGGCATCCGTGGTGCCGGCGACCACGATCAGATCATCGGGCAGGTGGAGCTCTTGGGAACGCTGCCTTGGCATCGTTCCCAGAAGACATCCGCTTGGAACGATGTCGGGTAACGACGCCATCCAAGCTTCGTCGTGAAAGCTCTCAGGCCAGTGCTGCCCCACCAGCTGCCAGCCCAGCCTGATGTTGTTGCCTTCTTCTCCCTTATTCCAGTCCTGGAGAAGCCACCCATGCACCCAATCGGCTTGGTGTCTCAGCAAGACAGGCTGTGGATGACATTGCAACAACCTCAGGGCACGGGCAAGGCTGCTGCTGGCGCTGCAGGCAGGACCATCTTCAGCGATCAGATCACGCACGCGCTCGATCTGTTCCGGGCAGGCCTGGTGATACGGCAAAGCGTCACCAAGGGGATCGCCTTGGTGGGTGCAGGCGAGCAGTGTTCCGGAGGTTCCATCCACAGCAAGAGCCCCCAGTTGCCTGCGGAGCCGTTCGGGAATGGATGGGATGAGCTCTTTCAGAGCCCGAGTCCAGTCAGATGGTGCATGCAGACCCTGCCGATAACCGATGGCGGAACTGAACAGCAGCGAGCAGTTGCTATCAATCACAGCAACCCGAACGCCGCTGGTCCCCAGATCGATACCGAGGGCGAGACGAGCATCCGTCATGGGAGTGTTCGTGAGGGCCTGCTGAAGCCGAATGGATTAAGCCTGACGTAGAAGCGATGCTTTGGTCTCAACATCTTCCCAAGGCAGCTTCAGGTCAGGACGACCGAAGTGGCCATAGGCAGCGGTGTCGCGGTAGAAGCGTCCTCCGTTCAACGAGGGCATTTCACGCAGTTTGAACTGTTCAATGATGGCGCCTGGACGGAGGTCAAAGTGCTGCTGCACCAATTCGGTGAGTTCAGCATTCGACACCTTGCCGGTTCCGAAGGATTCCACAAGGATTGAAACCGGCTTGGCTACCCCGATGGCGTAACTGAGCTGCACTTCAGCACGTTGAGCGAGCCCTGCGGCTACAAGGCACTTGGCCACGTAGCGAGCTGCATACGCTGCCGAGCGGTCCACTTTTGTGGGGTCTTTTCCTGAGAAGGCACCACCGCCATGACGGGCGTAGCCACCGTAGGTGTCCACAATGATTTTTCGGCCTGTGAGCCCAGCGTCTCCCTGGGGACCACCTACAACAAACTTACCGGTGGGATTCACCAGATAGCGCGTGGACTCTTTGGCTGGTTTCAGCGGAAGGTCTGCCGTGGCAGGTTCCACCACATGAGTCCAGAGGTCCTCGCTGATGCGTTCACGAACCTGCTGTTCGTCGGTCATGCCACCCACCTCAGCCGTGTGCTGCGTTGAGATCAGGATCGTGTCGATGGCAACAGGCTTGTCGTTCTCATAAACCACGCTGACCTGAGTCTTGCCGTCTGGAAGCAGGTAATCCAGGGTTCCGTCGTGCCGCACTTCAGCCAACCGACGGGACAGACGGTGCGCCAAGCTGATCGGTAGCGGCATCAGCTCAGGCGTTTCATTGCAGGCATAGCCGAACATGATGCCTTGGTCGCCTGCGCCGACCTTGTCAAGTGGATCTCCCTCGTGGTCGTCTGCTTCATCAACCCCTTGGGCGATGTCGGGAGACTGTTGATCGAGTGCGACCAGCACGGCACAGCTGTTGGCATCGAATCCGCCGGCCCTGGCACCGCTGTAACCGATGTCTCGAATGACATCGCGCACGAGATGGATGAAATCGACCTGTGCTTTGGAGGTCACTTCACCGGTGATCATGCAAAGCCCGGTGTTGACGACCGTCTCACAGGCCACTCGGCTGCTGCTGTCCTGGGCAAGCAAGGCATCGAGAACGGCGTCACTCACCTGGTCACAAATTTTGTCGGGATGTCCCTCCGTGACCGATTCAGAAGTGAAGACGTAACGACTCATACCGGACGAGTGAATTGGTCGGACTTTAGAGGTTGGACTTTTTGCATCAGGGTCGTCCTGGTGGCGGCACCACGTTGAGGTCTTTCCAGTGATGAATCAAATGGTCATGAGCCGTGAGGTCAGGGGAGCGATGCCAACCAGCCACGTAGCCGATGGCGGCTCCGATGCCTGCACGCTTGGCCATCATGAGATCCGTGTCGGCATCGCCGATAAGTGCGCAGCGATCGACCGACACGTTCAGTTGTGCACACAAGGCATGAACTGCTGCTGGATCTGGTTTGCAGGGAAAGCAGTCAGCACTCCACACAGCAGAGAACATGTCGGTGAGATTGTGATGCTTCAGAAATGCATGGATGCCTTCGGTGGTGTCATTGCTGATCACAGCACAAATCACACCGGCGTCTTTCAGCGATCGCAGCATGGTGTGCGCAGCCGGCAGCATGGATACGGGATGTCCATTGGGATGCAGTGACTGCCACTGGGCATCCACGCGATCAAAGACGTCTTCTGCCATCAGCAAGGCTTTTGGCCAACCCAGGGCCATTTGCGCGAACACCGTTGCTGTGCTCAGGATGTTGTGCTGCCTGGAGGCCACCGCCAAGGGGCCATCAGGCAGGACCCCTCCTGGAATGCGTCCATAGGTGCGAACCAGTAACGATTCAAGTTCGCTGATCGCCTCGCTCGTTGCGTCCTGGGCTGAGAACTGACGCTTCGCCTCTTCAATCCGCGCATCGGCCAGGATTTTGAGCTGAGGCTCACTATGGGAAAGGGTGCCGTCTTTGTCGAACAGCACCCCATCAATGGGACCGATGCAGTGGCCCCTGAGATTGAAATGAGCCAAGGGGGCTCAGCAACTCAGACCATCATCGAGCCCAGGGGCTCTTCGCCTTCCTCGGCTTGTTCAAGCAACATCTGCTTGTAACGGGCCGCCATCTCTTCGGCCTTGTCGAACACTTTCTGAGGGTCGGTGAGCATGTCACCAGGCTCCGGCTCAAGCGCTTTGGTCGACAGCGAGATGCGTCCACGCTCTGCATCGAGATCGATGATCATCACCTTCATCTGATCATTCACATTGAGCACCGAGTGGGGTGTCTCGATGTGTTCGTGGCTGATCTCTGAAATGTGGAGCAGGCCGCTGACGCCGCCGATGTCGATGAATGCACCGTAGGGCTTGATGCCGCGAACGGTTCCCACCACAACTTCGCCCACTTCCAGGCGATTCATCTTGCGTTCCACCAGTGCGCGGCGGTGGCTGAGTACCAGGCGATTGCGCTCTTCATCCACTTCAAGGAATTTCAGAGGTAGGAAGTCAGCAACCAATTCTTCCTTGGGCTTGCGGGTGCTGATGTGCGATCCCGGGATGAAGCCACGCAAACCTTCAACACGGACCAATGCACCACCGCGGTTGGTGGCAAACACCTCGGAATAGATCGTGGCGTCTTCTTTCTGAAGCTGGCGAACCCGTTCCCAGGCACGCTGGTACTCGATTCTGCGGATGGAGAGTGAGAGCTGACCGTCCTCGTTCTCCTCACTCATGATGAAGAACTCTCGGATCTCGCCGGGTTGCAGCACATCGCTCAACCCTTCTACCCGATTGATCGAGACCTCTTGAAGAGGCATGAAGGCCGCAGTTTTGGCGCCGATGTCGATCATGGCGCCCTTCGATTCAAGAGCAAACACCGTGCCGTTCACGATGTCGCCTGGCTTGAAGTTGTAGTCGTACTTACTGAGCAGCGCAGCAAATTCATCCAGCGTGAAGCCGGCGTTGTCCATGTCCCGGCTTGCTGCGCGACTGCTCGGGTCGTCAGCGGTTGGGATGTCGTCAGGGATGCCGAGATCCTCGTCCGTGCCGAAATCAGCTTGGTCGGCTGCCATCTCGGCTGCTGCGTCGGGCACGTTGTTGGTGAGAGTTTCAGCCGTTTCCACAGCAGGATCCTGAATGGGATCAGTGGAGGTGACAGTCATGGAGGGTTGGCGGTCTGCCCGTTGAGCAGAGCGAAGGAAACTGTTCCAGGCCCGCCGACCTGGTTCAGGCAATCACTGACTTTACAGAATTGGGCGTCTGGACTTCAAACAAGTGCTTCAACACGTGTTTTAGATGCGTTGATCCCTTCGAGCGTGGCAACGAAATCACTGACACCGCTGAATTGTCTGTAGACCGAGGCGAAGCGGATGTAGGCGACTTCGCTCACACCCTTGAGTTGCTCGAGCACCAGTTCGCCGATGTCTTGGCTCGAAACGTCTCGGCCATTGCGTTGCTGCAATGTCAACTCGAGCTCATCAACAAGGGTTTCGAGCCGTTCAGGAGCCAGACCTGTTTTCTCGCATGCACGGCTTAGTCCGTGAAGCAGCTTGGAGCGACTGAAGGTTTCTCGGTTTCCGTTCCGTTTGATCACTGTGATCGGAACAGTTTCCACTCGCTCGTAGGTCGTGAAGCGGAACTCACAGTTCAAGCATTCCCGGCGACGTCGCACACTGCGGCCGCCATCTGCTGCTCGTGATTCGAGGACGCGACTATCTGTGTTTTGGCAGGAAGGGCACTGCACGCCCGTATTTACGAATTTGCACTAATCATACGGTTTGCGTCCATAGGTGAACAGAGCAGCAGTGATTTCCCTCGGAAAACATAAAAAAACCCCGCCGAGAGGCGGGGTTTGAACGACTACTTACCGATCTTCGGTGGATCCCGGAAGGCGATCGCGAAGAACAAGGTGGCAATCGCGAGAGTGAGGATGAGGATGTAAGCGAAGCTTTCCATCGATTAGCTCCTGTAGGGCGATCAGCTGAGGGGGGTACCTGCCGGGGGCACGAAGCCATCGGGCAGACGACGAGTGGAGCGATCTCCAAGTTTTTGGAAGAGACCGAATTCCACTTGTTCGCCAAGATCAGGGTCGATACCTGCGAACACGTCACGGTAAAGGGTGCGAGCACCGTGCCAGATGTGTCCGAAGAAGAAGAGCAGGGCGAATGTGGCGTGACCGAACGTGAACCAGCCGCGGGGTGAGCTGCGGAAGGTGCCGTCAGAGTTGTAAGTCTCGCGGTCGAACTCAAACGCTTCGCCAAGTTGGGCCTTACGGGCAAGACGCTTCACTTCAGCTGGATCAGTGAAAGTCTGACCATCAAGGGCGCCGCCATAAACAGTGGCCGTGATGCCTTGCTGTTCGAAGGAGTACTTCGCCTCAGCACGACGGAAAGGGATGTCTCCACGAACAATGCCATCACTGTCTTCGAGGATCACAGGGAAATTCTCGAAGAAGTTGGGGAGACGGCGAACCTGGAGGTCACGGCCATCTTTGTCAGTGAAGGAGATGTGTCCCAACCAACCGGTGGGAAGGCCATCACCATTCACCATGGGACCGACACGGAACAGACCACCTTTGGCTGGGCTATTGCCGACGTAGTCATAGAAGGCAAGCTTCTCAGGAATCGCTGCATAGGCTTCAGAAGCTGTTGCGCCCTGATCCATCGCGGTTTGAACGCGACGGTTGATTTCAGTTCTGAAGTAGTTCTGATCCCACTGGTAGCGGGTGGGACCGAAGAGTTCGATCGGGGTGGCAGCAGCGCCGTACCACATCGTTCCGGCAACGATGAAAGCAGCAAAAAACACTGCAGCAATCGCGCTCGCAAGAACGGTTTCGATATTTCCCATGCGAAGAGCCTTGTAAAGACGCTCCGGAGGACGCGTGGTGATGTGGAAAATGCCAGCAATGATGCCAACAATTCCTGCTGCGATGTGGTGAGCAACAATTCCACCAGGGTTAAAGGGGTTGAAACCTTCAGGTCCCCAGGAAGGTTGTACGGGCTCCAGGTGGCCAGTGATCCCATAAGGATCGGAGATCCACATACCAGGACCAAATACACCAGTTAGGTGGAAGGCGCCGAAGCCGAAGCAACCAAGGCCTGCAAGGAGGAGGTGAATACCGAAAATCTTGGGAAGATCGAGGGCAGGTTCGCCGGTGCGAGGGTCCTGCCAAATCTCGAGGTCCCAGTAAGTCCAATGCCAGATCGCTGCAAGCATCAGCAATCCGCTGAACACAATGTGGGCTGCGGCAACACCTTCGAAGCTCCAGAAGCCGGGATCGACGCCGGTAGCTCCGGTGATGCTCCAGC
Organism: Synechococcus sp. CO36386bin_29; assembly: GCA_011523835.1. Taxonomy (GTDB): domain Bacteria; phylum Cyanobacteriota; class Cyanobacteriia; order PCC-6307; family Cyanobiaceae; genus Synechococcus_C. Next base: position 12,065 of record WTFZ01000041.1, read on the forward strand.
CACCCCAGCTGTCCGTCACGCCCAGGCGGGCCATGAAGGGCATCACGAACATGCCCTGACGCCACATGGGGTTCAGGACTGGATCGGAGGGGTCGAAGATGGCAAGTTCATAAAGGGCCATCGAGCCGGCCCAGCCGGCAACGAGGGCTGTGTGCATGAGGTGCACGGCCAAGAGGCGGCCGGGGTCGTTGATGACGACTGTGTGCACCCGATACCAGGGCAATCCCATGGGTCAGGTTCGGGGGAACGGAGCTGCATTAGCAGCCAGACCCGGCGATCGTAAGGCGTCTATCTCAGTCTGCGCGTGCCCTTGTCGTGAGCTGCAACGTCTGAACTCGGCATGGAGTGATCGCTGCTGGTCAGATTGATCTGTATTCCCTGCGCTTTGGACGAGCATGATTCAGCGCCATCAGGGGGTTACAAAACGCAACCTCTGGATCCAAAGTGAGATTCTTATGGCGCTGTTCAGCGCTCTTACCGGGAGATTTCATGCCTGTCATCCGTTTTGTGCGTGAAGGTCGCGATGTGGAGTGCTACCCGGGCGAGAACCTTCGTGATGTGGCCCTTCGGGAGGGCATTCAGCTGTATGGCTTGAAAGGCCAGCTGGGGAACTGTGGGGGATGTGGGCAGTGCATTACGTGTTTTGTCGACGTCAAGGGTGATCCCTCAGCCACCAACTGCCTCACCGGCCGCACGGCTGTGGAAGACGCCAAGCTCCGCCGCCGACCTGAAAGTTGGAGGCTTGCCTGCCAGGCTCTGGTGGAGCGATCCGTCGTGATTCTCACCAGGCCCCAGGTGTCAATGGCTGATCAACGCCGACGCATTGATGCGGCACTCAGTGCACCTCTGCCGGAGGGCCCCACCGCCTGGCCTGTGGTGGAAGCCAGTGAGGATGACGAGGCTGAGGGTGATGAGAATCAGTCTTCGGCTGATGCTCCTGCTACACCCGGTGACGAGCCGTGATGGGTTCGGGTCGAACCCATCCGGGCAGTGATACGTTCCATCAGATTCTCAATTGTTCATGGAAACCAACGACCTCGGTTTCGTGGCCAGCCTGCTGTTTGTGCTTGTGCCAACCGTTTTCTTGATCATTCTGTTTATTCAGACCAACAGCAAGGAGGGTTGATTCCCCCCTTCTGATATCAGATTCAGCGCCGCTCTGGCTCTCGGACCAGCAACACTGGAGCCGGAGCATGCACTCTGATGTAGTCACTCACCGATCCGCCCAGCAGCTTGTCGAGATCAACCAGCCCCCTCGCCACGAGAGGGCGTCGGTCTTGTGAAGCGAGCACCACGAGATCGGCTTGGATTGTCTCTGCAGCCTTGCAGACCCCCTTGCCCACATCAGCATCCGTGACGTGAAGAGGATTGAGGGTCACTCCGAACATCCGCGCCCTTTGAACGGCTTTTTCGAGTAGCGCATCGCTGGATCCAGATGATCCTCTGGATGGTGTGGGCTCCGTGCGGGCCACATGAACACCGCTTAGTTGTCCTCCAGGGATATCTCTCACCATGTCGCAGGCCAGTTTGAGGGCGTCGTCACCGACACCGGTGCCGTCGATGGTCACCAGGACGCGATTGATATGCCTCACATAAAGGTCGTCACGAACGAGGAGCATGGGCCGCGTCGACAGCTGAAACACGTATTGACTGGCGCTGTTGGCAAGGATCGACTGCAGGCGTCCTAGGCCGCGGGAACCCATCACGATCAGATCCGCATCTAGTTCGTCAGCCACCTTGAGAACAGTCTGTTTGGCATCTCCTTGACGGATGATCGAGTTCACGTCTCCGGGGTTCAGTCCGAGGTTCTCGACAGCTTTGGCCAGGAGGCTTCCGGCTGTGGTCCAGTGCTGGTCTGAGGTGTCCTTGCTCTGTTCTGACACCACGTGCAGCAAGTTCACTCTCGCTGTCTGAAACGCGGGCAGGTCACGCAGCATGCGGACCATTTCCTCGACATGGCCTTTGCCGGAATCGGCGATCAACAGGTTTTTGAACACTGCATTGCTTCAGACATGCAGCAGCCTATGGCTGTTTCACTGAGGCTTTTCGATGGTGAATGACAGCGTTACGGCAATTCCGTTCCGCCTGCTCAAGCGTGTGCTTCCTCAGCACACCGACCATGGCGGCGTGATGTGGCACGGCGCTTATGTGGCCTGGCTTGAGGAGGCCAGGGTTGAGGCTCTTGAGGCCATTGACTTCCCTTATCAGCGTTTTGTCGCAACCGGGCTGGACATGCCGGTGGTGCGTCTTGAAATCCGCTATCGAGAGGCTCTGCGGCTTGGTGATGAGGTTGTGCTCGAGTCTCTGCCGCGGCCGCGTCTTGGCGTGCGCTGGCCTTGGACAACGCGTTTCATGCGTGATGGTGTTTGCATGGCGGATGCGGAGGTTGAGCTCGTTCTCGTTCAAAACCAAGGCGTTTTGAAAGTCCTGCGACACCCTCCTGCCGAGGTGGCGGAAGTTTTCGCGACATTGACAGGAGGCAGCGCGTCGACCTGAGATAAGTACATCTGTACTGAATCGGGTGTCTGATCGGTTTTGGTGGTGGATCTGGGCGGGTTGTCCAGGGGTTGGCTGCGCCCGGATGCAGCAGCTCGCAGACCTGTGTTGCGAATTGGCCTGTGGATTGAGTGATCTCTGGGTCTGGCCTCTCTCCAGGTTCCGTGACGTTCTTGGCTGGCCCGAGTCACTGCTGGTCTCGTTGGGGAGCTACCGCGCCGAGGTCCATGCGCAAGGACATGTCGAGGTTCCAGATCATGCTCTCCTGCCGATGGATTCTCTCTGGCCAGCGTCTCTGCTCGGGCTCGATCGCCCGCCTCTTTCGTTGCAGTGGTCTGGTTGCCGTGATCTTTGGCCCTTGCTCTCGAGCCGTCAGGCCGTTGCTGTGATTGGCACTCGTCGACCCTCAGGGCATGGGCTGAGAATGGCGGATGCGCTCGGGCGGGCCCTCGCCTCGGCTGGTTGGCCAGTGGTCAGTGGGCTTGCGGAAGGCATTGATGCCGCTGTGCATCGGGCCTGTGTCGAAGCCGGGGGTGTGCCCGTTGGAGTCCTCGGCACGCCGTTGCACAGGGTTTATCCCATCGAACATCGTGTGTTGCAGAAGTCCGTCTCGCAGACCGGACTCCTGTTCACTGAGCTCAGAGATGACGCCAGGGTTCGGAGATCGGCGTTTGCCCTCAGGAATCGCTTGCTGGTGGCGGTCACAAGGGCTGTCGTGATTGTTGAGTGTCCAGAAGCCAGTGGAGCTCTGCATTCCGCTGCCATCGCTGAGTCGATGGGACTTCCGCTTTGGGTTGTTCCCGGGGATGCTCTGCGTCACTCCGCGCAGGGCAGCAATGCACTCCTGCAACGCAATGCTTCCGCGCTGGTTGATCTCAGAGCATTTATCCATGGTCTAGGGCCAGGCCCTTTTCCCAGTCAGAACGCGATGGTCAGTCCCAAGGCAATTGAACCGACGACGGACAAGCTTCTCCAGCAGGTCAATGACGGAGCCACTCTGGAGCAGCTGGCGAGGTGTCTTCAAGAGGATCCCCAGCACATCGCGCAGAGCTTGATGCAACTAGAGCTGGAGGGCGTTGTGACACCAATGCCTGGCCTGCGCTGGCGATCCCTTTAGGTTCTGTCCATGCACACAACGCGTTGTTCCTCGCAGGATTTTTTCGCCTGGCGTCGTGTCCAGCTTGCTCAGGGTGGGCGGGCTGTTGACTTTGACTGGTTGCTAATGATGCGGGGTGATCTCAGCTGGGCTTCACTGCAAAAGCTCCGCATCCTGCCGGAATCAAGCGTCCAACTTGCTGCCCCTCTGGATGAACTGGAAGCGTTATGGCATCGGCATGTCATCGAGCATGTTCCTCTTCAGCATTTGGTGGGGCGATGCCCATGGCGTGATGTGGAACTGCAGGTCAGCCCAGCGGCCTTGATTCCTCGCCAAGAAACTGAGCTTCTGATTGACCTGGCTCTTGATTGCTTGAAGCTCTCTGAGTCAGATGCACCTCCTGAAACTGGGGTCTGGGCTGATCTCGGCACCGGAAGCGGCGCCATTGCGGTCGCGCTTGCCCGATCCTTGCCCCGTTGGGAAGGGCACGCCGTTGATCTCAGTGCCGAGGCTCTTGACCTGGCGCGTGTCAATCTCCGATCGTTTGCACCCTCACCCTGCTGGATGTTGCATTCGGGCAGCTGGTGGGAGCCCTTGCGTCATGTGTGGGGCCGCTTGAATCTGGTGCTTTCAAATCCTCCTTACATCCCTCGCGATCAGTTGGCTGGTCTCGAGCCGGTGGTTCGGGACCATGAACCGCATCTGGCCCTGTCTGGGGGGGATGACGGGTTGGACTGCTGCCGAGCAATCATTGGTAAAGCTTCGCGGGCTCTGGCTCCGGGGGGATGGCTTTTGCTGGAGCATCATCACGATCAAAGCAACGCTGTGCTTGTGCTCTTGCGTGATGCAGGCCTTGACGCCGTTCAGTCTCAGTCTGATCTGCAGGGTGTGATGCGCTTCGCCATGGCACGGCGTCCCTTGCGAGGGTAAGCCTGTTTCAGGCGATGGTCATGACGCCTTTGGATCGACAACTGATGGCAGTTGATGAGATTGCAGGGCACCTCCGCGGTGGTGGCGCCGCACTTCTGCCGACCGATACGCTCCCTGCTTTGGCGTGCTCTCCCCGCTCAGCCGCCCAGATCTGGACATTGAAACAACGCCCGCAGGACAAACCGTTGATCCTGATGGCAGCAGAGGTCAGTGATCTCCTCGAGCTCACATCCGACATCGTCAGGGAGGATGCCCGCCCACTGGCCGATCGCTATTGGCCCGGGCCTCTCACGCTTGTTCTTCCTGCCGAAGGAACACTGACTCAGTACCTCAATCCTGGTCGCGACACGCTTGGCATGAGGATTCCCGCATGCGCACTGACCCGATCTCTCCTTGCAAAGAGTGGTCCACTGGCCACAACGAGTGCCAACCGATCGGGTGCGACTCCCAGTCGCACCGCTGCGCAGGCGGCTGCTTCTTTCCCTGGTCTGCCCTTGCTCGCCCCTTTGCCATGGCCTGAACCTTCGGGTCTGGCCAGCACCGTTCTGAAGTGGACGTCAGCAGGGTCCTGGCAGATGCTTCGTCAAGGCGCTGTGATGGTTCCAGACGTAAGCGCCTGACGGGATGATCTGGTTAATCGCGCTTGTGCTTTTTCTTCAGATGGCCTTTCACTGGCTTCTTGAGCCGGTGATCCGTCTTCTGACACCGCTGTTCGAGTTGACCCTGCTGCCCTGGCTGCTCGCGATCACCGGTCTGTGGCTCCTGGCCGGTCACCGGAATCGGGATCAGCCCTAGTGGGTCGATTTTTAATAGAAGCCGGCTGACGGATTTGAACCGACGGCCTTCGCTTTACAAAAGCGCTGCTCTACCACTGAGCTAAGCCGGCATTGATGGCA
>WTFZ01000184.1 GCA_011523835.1 Synechococcus sp. CO36386bin_29
TCCCGGATGGGAAGGACGGCCTACCTCGCTCGTTTGTGCATAGCAATCGACCTGAATCAGTGATGCTTCAAGGGTGTTGGTACCTCAAGCAAATGGACTGAAGAAACGGTCGAAGCGTCTGGCTTGATGGCGCCTGGGGCCAGGGAGTCCAGAGGTTGGGCCGGCATCCTTCAGGGCACCTTGGACCTGGGCGGTGCAGAGGATGGTCGACTGGTCGGACGAACAGCTGTGTCGTCTCAGACGAAAGGCCCACACATAGGTGGAAACTGTTGGAGCAGGGGCCGGAAAGTCAGGCTGCTTCTAGGGAGTGCTCAGGTGGAGTGTCGGCCGTCATGGCTCCTCCGATCTCGATGAACACAGTGTTGGTCGGCTGGAGCGGATCCGGCAATCGGTGTTAAGGCGCATTGCCTCTGGGCCCCAAAACGCCGAGGTTGGAGATGGCATGCCTGAAATTCGAGATCAATTCATCAGAACATGGACATCGCCTTGATTTTGCTCAGTTTCATTTGATCCAGCCCCTGGAGATTGTCCAAGGCGATTAACTGCTGTTTGATCATGTCGGCCAGAACGAAAAGCACATTGCCTTCGTCGAATTCGGCACGACCTTCGTATTGATAACGCTCAGTGCTGAGATAGTCGTGCAATCTCCAAACTGATTCAGGAGAATCAAGCTTGCTTGACTGCTCTTGCAGCGTGGTGATCAGGGCCGTGATTGATCGATGTTTGCCGAGCTCGAAAGCATGTCGGGCAACGGTTTGTTCTTCGAGTGTCCAATCTGTTGCCGACATGAATGCAATGGAGATGTGAGGGAATCAGGTGTGACCAGGGTCGCTCAAGAGAGGTGATGATCTCTGAGAAGTGGCAGCTGAAACCAGGGTGTTGAAGGCGAATTGTGATGTTCACAATGATAGCCAAAGTGGTAACAAGCTGCGAAAGACAAGACAGGATTGAGAGCCAGACTGCGTGAGGTGACACCCGGTTGTGACGACACACCCCTTCTGTGTGGCATCCAGGTGCCCACCAGAAACAGTTGGCATGAACTGAGAAACAATGGCAGAACGCAGAACAAAACCAGCTGAAGACCTTGATCCGGCTGATATTGGCGTGTCAGGTTGAAGAGCACAAACCAGAAGCCAGCTAAGTTCAACAATTGTTTCCAGCCCAGATAGTTTCCCAAAAAGTGCATGTACCAACTCACGATGCTATCGCTTGTTGAGGGTTGATAATCGGGATCCTGGGAAGATTCGGGTGCCTGATGATGACGATGGTGGTTCTTGCAGCAAAGTCTGTAAGACAGCCCGGCGTACAGAAACAGACAGGTTCTTCCGATCAGACGGTTCAACCTCGGGGCTTCTGGAACGAGACTGTTGTGCATGGCGTCATGAGCCACGATGAACAATCCCGTTTGCAGAAACGCCCTGATCAGGATGACCGAGCCGAGCAGCAGCGGTGAGATCTGATTCAGCGGAAGGGTCAGGCTGATCACCAGAGAGAGCAACCAGGCTGATCCGATAAGACCAGCCAGGGCCAGGCCCTGACGGCCCTGACGGCTGAACTCACTTGCCACCCAGTTTCAGCAATTCAGCCGGAGAGGCGAGCAGGTCGATGGCAACGAAGTAGATCTTGTCGTTCTCGTCCAGAAGGAAGCGCCAGGCCACGTTCATCCCCACCTCGCGTCCGAACCAGGGGGTCTGCACCTTGCCGGTGACCTTGATCTGGTTGAAACCGCCTTCGGTCGGCTCGCCGTATCCGCCCTGAGGCATCAGCTTCAGGTTCTGGCAGTCCCGCTTGAAGAATTTGAGGATGGCTTCACGTCCGACGATCGGGCGCTGGAAGGGGGGCTGCAGGGCGCCGTCGTCGAGGAAAAGATTGATCAGCTGATCGAAATCGTTGGCGTTCAGCAGCTGCATGTAACTCAGGATGGTCTGATTCAGCACGCCCGGAATGAAAATCTCCTCGCGTTGATCCTCCGGCGTCGGCGCCACAATCGGCTCGTTCACCACTTCGCTGTCGTTCACATCCGGGTCGTAGCCCATGTCGACGACGAAGTTGCGCAGCAGTGTGATCTGCTGACCCTGTTCCACCTTCTTGACCGCTTCCAGCACTGAATTCGCGTTGGCAGACAACCGGTAACCGGGAGGAATCGGCGCCACCTTGCCCTGGCGCATGTACTCCCCAAGTTCGTACCAGAAGCAGAGCTTCACATTCACCGACCAGAAGGCGTAGCGAGCCGAAATCGGGCTGTTGATCTTCGCAGCCAGGTCACACATCACTTTGCTCTGCTCGTCAAAGCTCATCGCAAGAATTTCTTCGAGCGTCGGACGCGCCAGCGCCATGCGTGCAGCCCCTGGAGCAGCAACGGTGATGGTTTTACCCATCTCCAGGTAGGCAAACCAGATCAGAGCAAGCTGGTCTTCCGCGCTCAACAGTTTGAAGCGCGCCGTGATCGCCGGAACGGCGTCCGCGGTCATTGTTTCCGGGAAGATCTGGCGAGCTTTGTCGAGCGTGAACATCCGCGGAAGGTACAGAGCGGCAGAACCGTAACACTTTATGTCGGGTTTGCTCGTCTCTTGCTCAGGATCGTGCTTTTTTGCTGCTGTTGTGCTAATGGAGCTTTTGATCTTCCGGTTGCGTCTGGGTTGCATCCGTCTGGCAGTCAGATGCTTGTGCCGATCAGGGTTCTGAGGATCGACTCACCGCGTTCCAAAGGGGAAGGCCGCCCCTCCCGGATGGGAAGGACGGCCTACCTCGCTCGTTTGTGCATAGCAATCGACCTGAATCAGTGATGCTTCAAGGGTGTTGGTACCTCAAGCAAATGGACTGAAGAAACGGTCGAAGCGTCTGGCTTGATGGCGCCTGGGGCCAGGGAGTCCAGAGGTT
>WTFZ01000118.1:0-10802 GCA_011523835.1 Synechococcus sp. CO36386bin_29
CGATTCAGATCAACTGAATCGGAAAGCCCTCACCGCAAGGTGGGGGCTTTTTCGTGCTGCGTCATTGGTTCCGGCCGACTGCCCGTCCATTCCCCCTGATCGTTGTCTTGTCCATGCAGGCTCTGCAGCTCACCCCGTTGCTGTCGGTGACCACCGGCTTCCTCGTGCTGTTCATCGGGAAGCGTCTGAACCTTGAGCTGCCTCTGCTGAAGCGTTTCTCCATTCCCGAACCGGTGTCCGGTGGATTGCTGGTGGCGGTTTTGATTTCTCTGCTGCACATCGCAGGAGGCCCCGAGTTGCGTTTCAGCCTCGATTCCCGCGATTTCCTGCTGGTGTACTTCTTCACCACCGTGGGAATGAATGCGCGTTTCAGCGACCTCGTCAAAGGCGGTTCTTCCCTGTTGATCCTGCTCGGCGTGACCATCGCCTTCATGGCGATTCAGAACCTGATCGGTGTGTTGATGGCGGCACTGCTTGGCATGAAGCCAGCGACAGGTCTGCTCGTCGGCACGGTGTCACTGATCGGAGGCCACGGCACCACGATCGCTTGGGCCCCGACCTTTCTGGAACGCTTCCACTTGGAGAACGCCATGGAGATCGGGATTGCGGCCGCCACGTTCGGCCTGATTTTGGCCAGTGCCAGCGGTGGTCCTATCGCCCAGCTGCTCATCAAGCGTTTCGAGATCCCCTGTCCGCAAGCGGTCAGCGCCCTTGATTCACCCCAGGCAACTCACAGTCAGAGCGCTGAATCCCTGCCGCAGGGAGCCTCGATTGATATCAACAGCTTTCTTGCTGCTCTTCTCGCCATCAATCTCTGCATCATCAGCGGCACCTTGCTGAACGGCTGGATCGCTGCTCTGGGTCTGATGCTGCCGCTGTTCGTCCCTTGTCTTTTCGTGGGGATCCTGTACTCCAACCTGCTGCCGGTGCGTCAATCCGAGCGGGTGGTTTTTCACTGGCCCCGCCGTTCCGCCGCCCTGGATCTGATCGGTGAGCTCTCCCTGGGTACATTTCTGGCGATGTCTCTGATGAGTCTTCAGCTGTGGACGTTGGTGGGACTTGCCCTGCCGCTGCTGCTGATTCTCATGGTGCAATTTCTGTTCGCTCTGGCGGTGAATCTTCTGCTGGTGTTCTCTCTGATGGGCCGTGATTACGACGCTGCGGTGATCTGCGCAGGATTTGGTGGTATTTCGCTTGGTTCCACTCCGACCGCCATGGCAAACATGACCGCTGTCACACAGCAGTACGGAACCTCAAGCCGTGCCTTTCTGATTGTTCCGCTTGTGTCTGCCTTCTTTCTCGATCTGGTGAATGCCGTTCTGATCCCAACGTTCATCGGTCAGCTCTGAATCAGTTGATCCATCACTTTCTCTGAGGCAGATGGTTCAGGCGGTTTCGGGGCACCAGCCGATCTTCAGTTCCAGACGAGGCAGCCACTGGTGGCAGCGATGGTTGAGATGGTGGCCCTGAGGAATCGTGGAGGCATGCAGCTCGCAGGCGGGAAAAGTGGTGCCGTCGTCGTCTGTCTGATGGCGGAAACACTGGCAGGTGATGCAGGTCATCAGTGAACGACTGGGTCGCAGCACAGACCGCTTCATTGGGGACGCCATGCTCCATCACTGGTCAGTACTTTTGTACTATAGCGCCAGCATGGCGGATGTCGAATCGTTGTTCAGCCTGTGATCGGCTTGGCCATCTCCTCGCCAACGAGTTCCATGTCGAACAGTGTGTCGACGGTGATGTCCTGATCCCCGAAGAGGCGGTTGGGTTGTCCTGGGACAAAGCCGATGTCAGACCAGGAGCAGGTGAGGCATTCGAGGTCGCTTGAACCGTTGTATCCCGGGATGCCGCTATCGGGTTTTGCGGTGAAGTCTGCGGGCTGGATGGCCGGATTGATCGACGCGTCGTTGGAGATCAGTTCGTCGGGGATGTCAGTCAGCCTGCAGTCAGAGAATGCGTCACTCCAGAAGCCTCTCTTCTTCTTCATGGCTCGTCGCTGGAGCTTTTCCAGTTTCTTGAGTTGTGTTGGGCTGATGTCTTCAGAGCTGGCCAGGTTCACCTGGGCGTACCCCCGTTTGATCAGTTTCCTGGCGATGTTTCCCCGGGAGCGGACCTTGGACATCGCATTGCCCTGATCATCCAGGTCGTTGAGGCTGAGTTTGACTTCGGATCCCTTCGGCAGCAGGCCGGTGAGAACGTCGCGAAATTTGTCTCCGCATTCTCCGTTGGCACTGATGGCTGATGTGATGCCAGCGATCTGCACCTTCACTTTTCCGATATTCTTATCTTTGATAACAAATGTGTCGCCGCTGATGATGCGTTTGACGGTGAATTTTTCCATGCCTATTGACGGTTAATCAGACGTGATGTCACCCTTTTGCTGATTGTAAGCGGTCTATTCTTGCTCTGCTCGGGAGGTGCGTTGCCTGGCAGGCGACATCAGGATGGAGGTCGGAGAATCGACCGATGACCGACCAGCCCCCCACGCTTCAGTTCGATCTGGATATCGTCGCCATCCGCTTGCTGCACCGCTCGGTGGATTTCTATCTTGAGAAATGGCCTGGTGGACCGGATCCCAGGGAGCAGCAGGATCTGCAGCGTCTGCGGACCCTGCTGTACGCGGCATTGCTGGAGTTCTCCCTGGATCAGGATGGTGAGCGCTGATCGCTGACCTGCCGTTTCTCAAGGCTTGTGACTGGTGGATGCTCTCCCGTTATCGGAGGGATTACAACGGCGTTATGGCGTTGGGTTGTCATGGCGAAGGAACAGCAGGACGGCCCCGGAACGATCTGGCCTTGGGATGCCGTGGATGCGTGGTTTGAGGGCATCACCCAGCGTCCGGTTCACGGGTTGGACGACGGCATCAGCATCAATCGCAGTCTCTGCCAGTGATGGCCGCTCTTCTGCTGGTGCTGCTGGTGGTGCTGATTTCCGTTGTGGGATGGCGTTGGAATCAGCTGGAGGTGGCCCGCTCCAGCCGTGGTCGCCGCATGGTGAAACGGATGCGCAGCAGGTCCGGACGGCGTCGGTTGCATCAGCGTGCGCTCTGAGCTGATCTCCGCTGCTGAAGATGCTGCAGCTCGTCGGGCGTTGAGTTGCGCTTCAGAGCCACGTTGCGGTGAGGGAAGCGTCCGAACCGTCGAATGATCTCCCTGTGCCGCAAGGCCAGAGCGTGAGTGCGCGGGTCGGTCCACTGTGCGAACAGGCTCAGGGCCTGTGTCTGCACATCAAGGTCCTCGCTGTGAAGCCTCGGCATCAACCAGAACTGACGCCTGGAACGCTGTTGCTCCTGCTGTAGCCAGCCACGTTCTTCGGCGAGCAGGCTGAGTTCGAGGGCCTGGCGATCTCCGCCATAGGCCGCTGCCTCACCGCGCCAGATGTGCCTCGGAAACTGGTCGAGCAGCAGCACGAGGGCCAGAGCTGTCTCCGGGGCCTGATTCCAGTGCTGGCAGTTTCCGTCAATCGCCTGCCGCACTGTTGCGCCGAACCGGCAGTCGATCTCTTGATCCATTCGCGGACCCCCTCGGAACCACTGAATCGGTCGGCATTCCTGAAACCAGAATCTCAGAACCGCGTCGGCCTGATTGGGGATGCCGGAGGCCAAGCCGAGCTCAGACGGAGGGGAGCCTGCAGCCCAGCTGAATGCTGCCCTGGTCCATCAGTCGCCCGAGCCGCTGAGCCACCGCCTCTTCCGTGCGGTTGAACTCATCTTGATGACAGGTCACCCAGGCCACCTCCCCCTTGGTGATCACGCCGGTCACCATGGCTTCCAGGAACAGTTCACCAAGGCTCATCAGCCTGTTGCAGATGCGTGCAGGTTCGACGTGACGCTCCATGGCTGCTGCATCTGCTCACCTTTCTTCATGCCAGGGACCCGTAGCCCCTGGCCGAGCATCCTCACATCGAAGGATCATCAGAGCTTCCAGATTGTTGCCAGCGCCAGGTGCAGTTGCTGGTATCCACGATCAGGCTCAGTTCCACGTCGCGGCTGTCGTGCATCCAGGCTGTGATCGGAAGCGCCACCATGCAATTGCCCTTCCGTGCAGAGGGGCAGCCCAGGTTCAGTCCGGCAGAAGATCTGATGAGAGAACGTCTTTGATGTAGGCCGCCATCTCAGATTCCGGTTTCAGATTGAAACGTTCGGCAGCCTGCTCGTTGAGCCACTGCTCGGCTTCCGCATCGCGATGGTCAATCCATGCGATGAGCTTGTCGAGATCATGGTCCATCAGAACAACTGGAACCGGTTCATCTTGATTCGATTTATAACTTTGATGCAGGCTCAGTCAAGACACGAATCGTTGATAAATCCAGCGCACGATTGGCCCCAGAACAGGAACAGGGCCGAAGGTCGGAGCAACGAAATCAAAATAGTCCCTGTGATTGATGATCCGTCCATCGCTATCGAAAACGAGCCTTGTTGCACCCGGGTAGATGAATTCGATCCCTTTGATCTTCAGGCCCATGCGCCATTCCACGAATGCAACATCACCATCGAGAGCCACGCTCTCAGTTTCCAGGAACACATCATCACAGCGCTTCATCAGGCCATCCTGGGCGCGAATGTATGCGTCGATACCTTGTTGTTCCTGGGTGGGATCAATGAACAGAACGTCTTCGGCGTAGACCGCTTTCCACTGTTCGGGTGTCGGTCCGGGCGTTCCGTAGGGCTTGCTGAACAGACGACGCAGGGCATCACTGTTGAGGGGTGGCGTCAGCATGATTCAGAATTCGAGCCCAACCTGGCCGTTGATGGTGTTGTCGATCTCCGGCTCAGCGATGCTGTTGTAGATGGAGAGAAATTGCAAGGAGGTGAACAGGCCGCTGGTGATCGAAGGGAAATATTTGATGGTGGCGTCGAAACTGTTGGTGGGTTTCAACTCTGAAGCGGCCAGGGCCGAAAAGTTGTTGTTGAGGTTGATGCGGAAGGATGGATTCGGTGTCCAGGCCAGTTCTGTGGTGAAGCTGGCTCCGGGATAGGTCCGTCCACAGGCTGCGTCGGAGTCGCACTCACTCCCCCCGTTGCCCCACTGAAAGGAGGGGCCGAGGGAGAGCGTCAGCTGGGTGGACGGGCTGTTGATCAGAGGAACCCCGAATCCGATGGCTCCTTTCACCGTGTTGATGCTGGATTCGTTCGTGGCGTTGTAGTGGTAGTCAGCAAATGTGACCAGCGAGAGGCCTCGACTGAGGCTTCGGTCGTAGCGCACGGTTGCGGAGCCTTTGTCGGTCTGCACTTCGAAGGGTTCGTTCCCGTCACGGGTGGTGTTGTAGTTGTATCCCCCTTTCAGGCTGATTTTGTCTCGGTCTTTTTTGTAGGTCGACGTTGCGGCGAATGTGGCCGTGATGTCGTTCTCTCCATCCTTGTTGTTTCCGATCACTCCCGCGGAGATCGAGGATTTCCAGGCAGGGGGTTTGCGCTCGGATTGGATGGCATCCCTGCTCACCTCCAGTCGGCCGAGCTGAGGATGAATCAGCACTTTCAAAGTTTCCGAGCTTTCTTCGGGCAGCAACACAGCGTTGATGGTGTCGCCGTTCTTCAGGGTGACTCGGATGGTTTCGGCTTCTGCGACCGTCCCGCAGAGCAGCACGACGAACTGCGCCAGACAAAGCGGGGCCGCAACTTTGCGATGGATGGCGATCAACTGAAGAACCCCTGCGACTGCAGCCATAGCCCGATGGCGATCAGTGGTCCAAAGCCTGCAACCAACAGGGTGATTTTCAGTCGAAGCGGAGAGACCTGATTCTTGTTCTGCCGCAGCGGCATGGCGACCGATCAAATGTGTCGTTCGATTATCTCCCCGGCGGGCTAAAAACCAGTGCTGGCGTGTGCAGGTGAAGAGTTGAAACCCGTGCTCTTCTGAACATCACGCCCGTTGACTAATGCTCTATAAATGGGCTGTAGCAACTGCTACACAACGTTCACTCCGCTACACAGCGGAGCGCAGTTCGACCGGCGCCATGGAACGGGGACGCCGGCCTTTCTCGGACGCGACCCATGACCACGCTTCTGTATCGCGGCCAGGCTTACGAGCAGGCCGTATCAGTTCACTCCCAGCAGCTCCGCTACGACCGCGGCGTGTACGGCGCCCGTCAGGACGCGGCTCGTACATCCCGCACGCTCACCTATCGAGGCTGTGGGTACAGCTCCCGCAACGGAGTTGCCGATCAGAAATCGGGGAACTTCCGTTACCGCGGAGTGTCTTACAGCCTCTGACTGCCAGTCTCAGAGCTCGAACTCCTCTTCAAACTGCACGATCAGGCCCTTGTAAAGCGCGAGGAGACCTTCGGTCTCCTCGCAGAACCCGTCTGTGGTGTATTTCGCCACGAGGTTCACGACGGCTGAACGGATCTGCGCGAAAGCTTCCAGATACTCGCCCTGAATGTCCTCGTCGCGGATGTCATGGATGAGAGCCATGTTCAGTTCGATCTTTCGTTTGGCGGCGGCCATCTCGGCCTCCATCTCCTTGTTGAGCTTGCGGCGCTTCTTCGGCATCCCCACGTCCTGTCCGGGCTGAGACTACGGGAGGTCCTGCGGCTCAGGGGGCGTCTTCGCCCAGGAGGTAATCGAACTTTCCGATCGGCACGCCGTTGTGGCGAAGGATGGCGAAGGCGGTTGTCACATGGAAATAGGCATTGGGGAGCACGAAAGAGCGCAGGAAGTCCTCGCCCTCGAACACCCGCTCCCCTCCCCCCATGCTCCCTGGAATGGGCAGCCGGATCTCGCGTTGTTCGGCACCATCAAGCTCCGCTGGCGTGATGCCTTCCATGAAGCCGATGCTCCGATCGATCCGTTCCAGCAATTGGCTCAGTTCCGTTTCGTTGTCGTCCATCACGGGAGCTTCCCGTCCGGAAAGGCGGGCTACGCCCCGGCGTGAGATGTCCGTGCTGATCTGAACCTGACGGGTGAGATCGAACATGTCGGGGTAAAGACGGCTGGAGAGAAGCACCGCCATGGGGAATCCCGAGGCCTCTGCATGGCTTTCGGCCCTCTTCAGCAGGTGGCTCAGATTGTTCAGGTTGCGCACCAGCGGAGGAACCAGTGCGGAGTGAAAGGAGCGAGACACCGATGTCGGAAGCCTGAGCTGCTTCTTTAGCCTTTCCTCAGTCACTTCGGCCAGCGTGAATTCCACCTTTCGCGGTATCGCTTACGTCTCGGTCTGGGTGGTCATCTGGGGCACGGTTGCGTCCCTGATGGACTGGATGCTGCTCACAGGCGAGGTTTATGAAACCGGTACGGCCGGTCAGGCGGTGACCTTCATCGCCTACGGGGCGGCCACTGTGGTGCTGGCGACACGTTTCTCCGGGCGCTTTCTGGCTTCAGACCCTTCAGAGACTCCGGATCAGCAGTGAAACCCCCATCAGCAGGGCCAGCAGCTCAAAGGCTCGTTTCACCATGCCGCTTCCCCGGTTCAGGGACAGGTGAGCTCCGAGGTATCCACCGATCAACGACCCGGCGATGAGTGCGGGCAGCCAGTCCCAGCGGATCTCCCCGCTGATGCCCAGCACGAGTGCACCCGTGCCGTTCCAGCCGAGACCCACCAGGATCAGGGTGTGGGCCACAGCGCGGGTGTAACTCAGGCCGAACCAGCGCACCAGCCAAAGGGTCACGAACAGTCCTGTGCCGGAGGTCAGGGATCCATTCAGGATCCCGATCCCGAAGAGCACGGTTGCCCCGATGGTGAGCGTTTGCCGGTTCCATGGCGTCGGACGGTCGTCCTGTCCCAGCTCTGGCCGTCGGGCCGAATACAGCCCCAGTCCGAGGGTTAGCAGTCCGAGGGCGGCCGAGGCCAGACGATCCGGAAGGGCCAGGACTGCACTGGCGCCGATCCAGACTCCGGGCAAGCCCGCCAGCAACACAAGGCTGGACAGACGCGGATCGAGACTGCTGGCTCGCCAGTGACGCCCAGCGGCACCGATCCCCAGGGCCACGCTCGCCAGTTTGTGCGTTGCGAGGGCTGTGGCGAAAGGCAGTCCCAGGAGAATCAGCGCCGGCAGCTGAACCAGTCCGGCTCCGCCGCCCGCGAAGGCCGACATCGCATTGGCGATCACGGCGATGAGGCCGAGACCCAGGAACAGCAGCAGGGATTCCAGGTTCATCAGGATGCTGAGGTGATCAGCCGCTTGTCAGGAAAGCGATCGGTACAGAGAAGGTGACGATGGCGTGGGGTTCTCCGGGGAAAATCGCCAGGCAGGCCACTTCGCGATCGCTGTGCGCCTCCCGCGACGACATCACGAACTCCGTGGCGTCCTCGATGCTCCACATCGGTGCTTCACCGCGGCGGCGTTCCTCTCTGTAGGCCTGCCACACCTCCGAGAATGCCTCGGATTGCGGACCGGAGGTGGATTCCTTCAGTGCTTGATCCACTCCCACAGCCTCCATGCGCTTGAAGAAGCGACGCATCAGTGGATGTCCGATGGTGGCGGATGCCCGCACCACCGAATTGATCGTTCCGATGGCGGTGACAGTCAGTTTCGGGGTGGTGCGTCTGGCATCGATCACACCCACTGGCAGATTGAGATCCCAGGTGGTCAGGGCACTGACTTGGCAGGCCAGGTCAAAGAGACCGAGGCCGCACTGCTTGATGAGGCTCTGAACCCGCTGAGATTCCATACCGCTTGTGACCCTGTCGAGGGACGCCTCCGTTTGTTGTCCACTGTTGCCAGGATTGTGCCTTGTTGGCGTCGGAGCGATGTCCCTGGTTCAGATCTATCTGGATGCTGTCACCCACCAGGTGATCACCAGTGAGGAGCTGGCCTATGTCGCCGGAAACCACGACGGCTTCGATCGCACGGAGCAGAAGCTCACCGCTCGACTCGAGCTCCTGATCAGAAGCGGCAGCATCAGCGTCGGTTCACGCTGAGGTTCCGCATGGACCCGATGCCTGATGTGATCAAGCCGATCCGTCCCCAGGACTCCCGATTCGCTGCCTGCGGAACCCTGCTCCTGCCTCAGGATGACCCCGCCCGATTCGGTTCTGATGACGCCGAGCTGCATTTCGCCTCCGACGGTCAACCGCGGTTTTATCTGATGCGTCTGAGGCGTCGTCCGCCTCTGGTGGCGGCGATGACATGCCATCACCGCGTCAGCCAGTGTCTCGGATCGGCTGATGCTCAGCCCTGGTGGTTGGCGGTCGCTGCGCAGGAAGCCGGCGACACCGGTCTGAACTCCGGCTCTGTTCTGCTGCTGAAAATGCACCCGGGTGAAGGGATCAAGCTGCATCCGGGAACCTGGCATGCAGGGCCTTATGTGACGAAACCGTCAGCCCTGTTCTTCAACCTCGAATTACGCACCACCAACGACGATGATCACAACTGCCGGTCTCTTGTTCAGCCGCTCCCCCTTGCATTGATCTGAACGCACCTTCTGTTCAAAGGCGGTATGTCAGGTGGTGGCGCTGAAGATTTTCACGATGCGATTGGGGTGATCCTTGATGTAGTTGTTGAACTCGATGGCGAGCAATCGAGCCTGAAAGGCATCCGAGGCGTAGAAACAGTTGTCGAGAGTGCTGTTGTCAGAAGTCCGGTAGCGGACGGTATAAGGCCTGCGATCGGTCACGGACACGACGCTGAGGACTTCACCAACATGACTCACCACAGGTGCGTGATGCCGCATCATTTGTGGAAGTTCTGACGTCAGCGGTCCATCAGCCGAAGATCAGTTGACGCATGCTGATCAGGAAGCGATGTAGAGCGGGCTTCCGTCTCCGAAAGATGGTGCGCTCCGCATTGCTGTTCATGATCTTGAAGCCGCCTTGGACGTGGTGATAGGCGGTTCAGGATGGTTCGTCAATGTCAGGGGAGGGCCACCACACCTGACCAGCTCTGCAGCACATCCGGAGCTCCCTGAGTGAGAGCCGAAACAGCGGTTGCCGAGCCGATGGCGATACCGATGAGGATCCCAATCCCGAACAGGATTGTTCCGGTCAGCACCGATCGTTCCGTGAAGTGCATGAACGCATGGCTTTCTCGATCAGACGATCGCCCCTGATGGCTCGTCTGACCACCAATGCGTCACAGGACTTTGTTCAATGACGATTGCGAACGCTGATGTGTTGTTTTTCCAATAAAGGTAGAAATACCGGCTGATTCTCTGAGCTTCTGCTCGCTAACAAACGGTCGTGAGCTTTCGACCGGAAGCATGAAAACCATCGACGACCACATCCAGAAGGATCAGGAGGAATTCCTGAAGGCCCTTGCAGATCACAACGACGGCAAGGTGCGTCACCTGACTGAAGAGCTGCAGTGGCTGCTCGATCACAAGCGTGATTTCCCGGAGGACACCCACGATCCTTCCCCGCTCGAGCTGTTCTGCGAGCAGAATCCCGACGAACCCGAATGCCTTGTGTACGACGACTGACAGGCGGGGCTGCGTGATCAAACACGCCAAGGCAGGGGTGTCGTCAAGCTGCCCGAGGGCCGAGGATCTTCCCCTGCCAGCCCAGGGCAGCACCACCGATGACCCATCGGTGAGCCCGACACCTCAGAGCAGAATCTGACTCCCGCGACTGCCTCAGATGGAGCCGGTCGTTCCCGATGCCCATGCTGATTGTCTTCATCTGGGCTGTTGAGGCCAGGTTGCGTTCGCTTCAGATGCACGTGGAGAGGCGGTGCAAATGTGCAGCAGCAAGGTTGTGGCTTTTTTCTCATCGGTGTGATGAGGCTTCACCCACTCGGTTGAGGGATGTTCTGGTTGTTGTCTGATCAAAGACAAGTGGCCTTGATCGATGCATTCACGCCAGTTTCAAATGAGCAGGGCGCCTGTGAGCTCTTTGGACGCGGCGTTCAACCGGATCAAGCCGTCGAGA
>WTFZ01000118.1:10902-17457 GCA_011523835.1 Synechococcus sp. CO36386bin_29
CAGGGCGCCTGTGAGCTCTTTGGACGCGGCGTTCAACCGGATCAAGCCGTCGAGACAGCAAAGGGGGTGGATTGCGCCCATCCCTGTGCTGATGGTGATGCCAGGGAGGCCCAGTGTTGCTCAAGCTGTCACTGCTGCTGACACGCAGCCGTCAAGATTCGAAACGGTCAGGAGATGGTTTTGCGTCCCACCGATGGCTGCCTTGTCGTTCAGTGGCTCTGATCGTTGCGTTCTTTGCGAGTGGACGTCAGCCATAAGAATCTCTGGTGCGGCTCTTAACGGTGAACTGTCTCGCTGACACAGAGACGTGAGCCTTGCTTTGGCTGCAGGTTCCCACCACCGAAGCCCTGCGTCAGGCCGACATGCAAAGTGCAGGCATGAATCAGCCAACCGCTCGACAACTTCATTCGCTTCGACTCTCTGCACTCGCCCGTGACGACAGGGCAGTCGCTGAATTAAGGGCACTCATTTCCAATTCCCCCGACGACCTTGTGGAAGAGCTGATGAACCGCCACGGGTGGGCCGCTCATGAAGCGCTCTGTGCCGTTCAGCAGGTGCAGGAGGAAGCACTGCAGGACACAACTGGTGAGGCTGCTGCCTGATCGGTTGCTGCATCCTCCGGGATTCACCCCATGCAGTGCTCTCTCAGAACCCCCTTCGAGTTGCCTTTAAGGGAGCACCAGTACATATCCCGCTTCGGGTGCCCACCCCATGTCCTTCTGCCATGACGGGGCCCACAGTTGGCAGCGTTTTTTCAGGTGGTCGCCATGCTGCACTTGCATCTGTCGGATGTTGCAGCCCAGGAGCACGTGGCATTGAGCGTCCGCGCCATGAGCGTCAGTGCCATGCGCGAAGTGCCGGCAGGTCATGCAGATGCTGACCCCCTTTCAGCCCATGAAGTCGCGTTCGCCGATGCAGTTTCACTGCTCCATCACCAGCCTTTGATTCAGTCCTTCAGTGCTGCAGGGGGGATCAGCCTGCAGGCAAGCACTGCCCACACTCGCGCTCCCCAAGCATTACATTTTGTGAAGCGCTCGGGGACGGGCTGCTGGATGGACCGGAAGAGGAGGTTGTGGAAGGCTCCCTTTTCTGTTGCCGCAAAAGGCCTGATGGAAGAGGGCTTCCGTCAGGTACTTTTTTGCCGGCGCTGATTATTGCCTCTTCAAGGATATTTAGTTGTGTGTCGCCAGCGGCTGATTTGGGTAGGTTGTTAAGCCTATTTCATGAATTTGAGTAAACGCGGGGTGCGATGATGCGTAAACATTCATTCTCCTCGGCGTTGGAGCTTCAGATTCCTTTTAGATTTTTTGGAGCATTGCTGGTGGGCTCTGCCCTTTTACCAATGGCTCAGAACACGAAGGAACTTGCTTTGCTTGGTGGAACGTTCTTGTTCGGTCTGGGTGCGTTGGAAATCTGCTTGAGGATTGGAGGTCTTTAGGCATCGCTCCTGATTGAGGCTGATGGCTTGAAGCGTTCATTCATGCCATGCCTGATGTCTTCGCTTTTTTTTGAGGTAGTTGCAATCCTTCGATGACCCAAGCAGAGGTCGAGCAGGACAACGCCAGGCTGAACTGATCAATCAATGCTTGAGCTGCCTGATCGGAACTTCATTGGACAATCTCCTGCACCGCACCTCCTGTTTCAACACAGCATGTGCACCCAGGCAGGCGCGGAACCGTCGGCACGAAGACCGCCGTCAACGGTGTGGAGCTGACGACCGATCAAATCCTGAGGTGATCCGCCCTGCTGCGAGAGGTGTTCTCAGATGTTGCGTCTCAGGAGCATCTGGAAGTGCAGAACAACCCCTTTGGTGGAGTGCTGACAGCTCGGATTGTGGGTGCAACTGCAACAGCCGGCTGGTGACGAGACAAGTTGGCAGCGGGCCAAGGGTGTGGTGATCACCGAGCTCAGTAAAAGCAGGCTTTGAGAAAATCCCCCAAATGGGTGATGTGGTTCTGTGGCCGAATGGTGATGATGGTTAGACGGGCCGAGAGGCTTATACAGCAATAGATCAAAACAATCGTGAAAAACCTCAATACAACCTTGCGTGCTGGCACGCAGGTCACCATCTTCGTTCTACCGATCACCCATGAGGTAGAAGCTGAAGCTTCCTGCAACGCCAGCCTCGGCCAAGATGGTGGAGAAGGTTGCGTCCCTACTTAAGGCCAGTCGGGAAGCCTGATGCCAAGCAGAGCGGCTGAAAGCTATACAAAACCCGCAAGGGAAAAGCAGGGGGCGTTGATTGTCGCTATCCATCTCCCGACAAAACAATTGAACATTTCAATGGGATCATCATGACCGGTACGACTGCAAAAGCACTTCTCTACGAGCTACTTCTCGAACCTCTCAGAGGCTGCAAGGGGCTAACGCTTTACAGGCAAAATCTAATGAGACGAGTGATGGCCATGCCGGATCTGGAAGTCAGAGAACGACTGGATCACTTGGAGCAGCTGCATCACTTCAGCGATGTACTCTTCCCCGCCGTCACAAGGCGGGGGTGTTGACGAGCCTTGCGCCATTTCAGTCATGGAAATGAGAACGTCGGACTTCCAGGGTCAAGATATTTCTCTTCACACCCAGACTCTCCAGTTGCTGATGCTGTCAGTCTTTGGTGTGGTATTGCGATCGAACGACCTTGATAGCGCCAGAGCATGACTGACTTGAGCTCCGCTCAATGGATGTGAGGTTTCAACCATCTGGGGGAGTTGGTTGGTATCACCAATCCCCCAATCGGGTGATGCCATCGTTGACAGAAAGGCAGACAATGAAGCCATAGCCATTCAAGGACTAGTCATGGACATCTCTGAGCTTCAATCAAAAATCCAGCGCTTGCAGGAGGAACACCCAGTTGTCCGTCTCAACAGATTGTTTGCTACTCACCTGCAAAATGAGGTTGATCGTTACCTTGTTAACGGTATGAATGACATCATGACAACCTTCGAAGAAGAGTGGAGCCTGGCTCTCACTGATGAAGGCAAGACAAACCTGATCATGGGAATGGATGTCAGGGTCGAGGTCAACAGCGTGCCATCTGGCTCGCCGTTTGGTTAGTGTTGCGTCGCTGAGACAGACATTGTTGTTGCGCCTTTCGTTCAATTGATTCAATTTTGAGGTAAAAGATTTAATGCTGTTGTTGTTAAGGATGTTGCTTATTGGCCTCACGCTTGTGGATATAGACCGATGAAGACTGACGCTTGGTACCCCAGGTGGATGCTTTGCTGAGAGATGATCAAATTCGATTAGATAACCCTTCTGGATTCTTTTACGCTCTTTGAGCTTGTGTCAGTTCGACAGATTTGATGGTGGCCGTCGTTAAGGTCTCCTCAGCAAGGTTTGCAACATGCTCGGCACCGTCGCTGTGAGTGGAGCGTCTGGACGAACGGGTTTCCGCGTTGCTGAGGAAGTGATCCGTTCTGGAGGTCTGGCCAGACTGCTGCTCAGGCCAGGGTCGATGCTTCCGGATTCACTTGGGGCCTGTGAGCAACATCGACTTGATCTGGCTGATGAGGCATCGCTCGATCTGGCACTTCGGGGTGTGGATTCCCTGGTGATCGCCACAGGTGCGCGTCCTTCCGTTGACCTGACGGGGCCGATGCGTGTGGATGCCTGGGGCGTGAGGCGTCAGGTGGAGAGTTGCCTTCGCGTCGGAGTATCCCGGGTGGTGCTGGTCAGCTCCCTCTGTGCCGGCCGTTGGCGGCATCCACTCAACCTGTTCGGTCTGATCCTGGTGTGGAAGCGTGTGGGCGAACATGCGCTCGAAACCAGTGGTCTGGACTGGACGGTGATCCGACCCGGTGGGCTGACGGAGCGTGACCAGGATCTTGAGTGCGAGGCGATTCGCTGGAGTGGTCCGGATCAGCAGGAGAGTGATTCGATTCCCCGGCGGCTGGTGGCCCGTTGTTGTGTTGAGGCTCTGCAGACCCCGGCTTCAATCGGTCGCATCGTTGAGGTCACCAGCAGTGCTGAGCTTGAACCGATGGCTATGGCAGATGCCCTCGCATGATCGTGTTTCAGGGAGCATGGCCGTTGTGATGCCATCACCACTAGACAGGCTTTGAACCACGGAGCTCCGATGCAGTTTTACGTGTGCGACGCACAGATCCCTTCTGAAACCCAGGACGAGGGTTACACCGCCTTCATCGATTACATGGAAGCGGGTGCTTCTCAGGACAAGTTCGATGGTTTCGAGCTCGTGGCCCGGCTGCACATGCCGGAATCCGGTCGCATCTGCATCATCTGCAAAGCGGCTGATGCCAAGGCACTGTTCCGGCATTTCATGTTCTGGAGATCGATGTTCGGGGTCGATTTCAGCTATGCGCCGGCGCTGAGCTGTGGCGAGATGGTGGAGATGCAGAAGGAGCACAACGCCAGGCTCGATGAGGTCGATTGACCCGCCCCGCCCCGAAGCGCGATGCGCTGACAGCGCTAAGTAGAAATGCTTATTTGGAGGAGCGAGTCGCGCCACTTCACATAAGTTCTTTAACCTATGTGAACTCAAGGCTCTCCCATGATCCGCGCCGCTCTCACGCGTCCTTTCCTCGCAGATCTGGGTCTGCTCCTTCTTCGCGTCTTCACAGGCGCGCTTCTGATTCATCACGGATACGAAAAGCTCGCCAATATCGAGAATTTCGCTGACGCCTTTGTCCGCCCACTGCACCTCCCTTTTCCAATTCTGCTGTCCTACGTGGCGGCATTCTCTGAAGTGATCGGCAGCTGGCTGCTGATTACGGGCCTGCTGACGCGGTTTGGTGCCTTGGCTGTTGCAGGAACCATCAGTGTTGCCATCTATCACGCCATCATCACAGCGGGTTTCAACATCTATCTCCTCGAACTGCTTGGCCTTTATTTCGCTGCAGCAGTCGCTGTTCTTGCCTGCGGCCCGGGAGCCTTCTCCATTGACGAGCTGATCGCTCGCAGGTTGGAGCCTGACTACATGGCAACAGCTGAGTCTCTCGACGATCTGGTGGCCCGTACCCCTGACATGAGCGAAGCCCCAGCCAGCCGCTGATCGAGCCTTGTCCCTGTAACATTGCTTTACAAGGAGTTTTTCTGATGTCCAGTTCAGCCACTCAATCCCGTGATGCCTGGTATCAGGAAGCAGCCAAGGCTCAGATTCAGTCGGAGCGTATGGTCCGAGCCGAGCTACTCAACGGCCGAGTCGCAATGGTTGGGTTTTTGATCGGTCTGTTGACAGAGCTGCTCACAGGTCATGGAATTGCTAGCCAGATCAGTTTCGGTCTGTTCGGCCAGGGGTGATTCCCTTCAACTGTCACTGTGCCAGTTAAGGCTCTCGCATCTTTGATCTTCCGCTCTCCCATTCTTTGATCCAGGCTGAATTCGTGAGGATTCATCCGGAGTGGAAACAAGGTCACACTTCCGATTCACCAAGATCCTGCCTTCGGCGGGGTCTTTTTTTTGTGTCACTACCGTCGGATCGCGCTGAGGACCCACCAGATGATCAGGGCCAGGATCATCCAGGGAAGCAGGCTTCGCAGCAGCACCAGGCCAAGAACCAAAACCGCGGCTGAAATGCCGACTTTGCGGGTGAGAGCTTTCGCTTCCGGTGTCATGTATCGCCAGCGGGGCACGAGCGGCATGGAATTCAGCGTGGACGCTTGAAGGTGTAGCAACCACCGTGGTACCCCGTGAAGGGTTGGGCGTAGGACACCAGCTCCCAGCCCTGTTCCCCCAATTCGTTCATCAATCCCACCAGCGTGATCTCACGCTGGGGATGGCTGCGGGAGATGAGTTGCTGCTCATCCAGCCAAAGCTCCTCGATTTCCCCGGTCCAGCTCTTGCCGCGTGGCACGAACCTCAACTGGGTGTATTCCCATTTCATCAGTCTGCCCATCAGAGCGCCGAGATCATAGGGGCCCTGCCGCAGCCAGAATCAGTGCATCACCACAATGTTCCGATGAAAGAGGTCAGCCTTCTGGAGATGATCGGCCGCTCACTGGCCAAGGTGGCAGCTGGGGCAGGCGTCGCCGCCCTTCTGCTTTGGCTGACTTACGTGATGCTCGATGTCGGGCACATGCAGTCTGGTTTCACCCTGCCGGAGTCCAGCTACTGATAGGGCTGAGGGCTCATGTCCCTCTGCAACACGCTGATGGATGACACGGAACAGAATGATCTCTATGCCCAGCAAGGATCGCGCCACCCTTGATCCCCCGGAAAAACCCGGCGGCGAGGGATGGCTGGCGAATGCCGACCTGCAGAAGATCGTTCAGTTCAAGCCTGACTCCGCGACAGCTCATGCACAGTGGGTGGCGTTGCGCACCTACCGATGGGTGCCTCCTCGTCCCCCTGAACCGATGACACGACGACGGATGCTGCGGCATAACGCGATCGAAGCCTGGGAGACGATGCTCAAAACGGGCTGGGTGAAGTGCAGTCCGCCTGTCCGGTAAGACGGTGCTGCCTCTGAACCTTCTTCAGCAACCATTGGTGGTAGACAGCATCTCTGTTGAAGGCACCATCACCAACTCCAATGCCAGTGGACAGGACTGACCAGAAACGCAATCGAAAGACCCTGCTGATCGCCGTCTGGGCTTCTTT
>WTFZ01000180.1 GCA_011523835.1 Synechococcus sp. CO36386bin_29
GAATGTTGTTGTCTTCATCGAAGCGGGCCTTGAGTTCCACCAAGGCCATCACCTGCTTGCCATTCTCAGCTGCGCGGATTAAGGCGGCGATGATCGGTGAATCCTTTGAGGTGCGATAGAGCGTCATCTTGATGCCCATCACCAGGGGATCATCGGCGGCCTGGTTGATGAATTCCTCCACGGATGTGGAGAAGAGGTCGTAGGGATGGTGCAGCAGGACGTCGCGGCGCCGCACCACCGAGAAGATGCTTTCGAACTCCTCTTCTTTGAGGGACCCGTCCTCCAACATGCTCCGCTGCGCACGCCCGAGGATGGCGGGAGTCAGTCCTGAATGGCCTTCATCCTTGAGTTGCGGCAGGGGAATTCCCATCAGGCCGAAGAGGTCGTCCAGTCCCAGTGGACCATCGACTCTGTAGAGATCTTCCTCTTCGACCGACATTCCCTCCATCAGCATCTCCACCACGTCCTGGGGCATTTCATCGGCAACCTCCAGGCGCACGACCTCACCGCCCATCCGGCGTTTGCGCAAGCCCTGCTCGATGGCGATCATGAGGTCATCGGCCTCGAGATCCCTCAATTCCAGGTCCGCATCGCGGGTGACTCGGAAGAAATAGTGCCCTTCGATGGACATACCCGGAAAGAGCAAGCCCAGGTTGAAGGCCACCACCTGCTCGAGAGGCACGGCAGTGTGAATCGGTTGACAGTCACCGCCAGAAAGATCGGTGGGAATGGTGACGAAGCGGGGCAGGATCTTCTGGGGAACCTTCACACGGGCGAGTTGGCTTTGACCGCTCTGGGGGTCGCGGATCAGAGCTGCCACATTCAGGCTCAGATTGCTCACGAACGGGAAGGGATGCGCCGGATCAACAGCCAGGGGTGTGAGAACCGGAAAGATCGCTGTTTGGAAGTAGTTGTCAACCCAGAGTCGCTGGCGCTCATTGAGCTGTTCGTAATCCAGCAGATGGGCGCCGTGGTCGAGAAGTTGGCTTTTCAGGCGCGAGCGGTAATGCTCCTGTTGCTTGTGCAGTAGAGGGGTGAGGTGCTTGCGGATCGCGTGCAGCTGCTCGATCGGTGTGTGTCCGTCTTCGCTGAGTTTTTCGATACCGGCCTCAACCTGGGCCTTCAGTGAAGCCACCCTCACCATGAAGAATTCATCGAGGTTGTTGCTGAAAATGGCACTGAATTTTGCTTGCTCCAGCAGCGGCGTTCGCTCGTCTAAGGCCTGAACGAGAACCCTTTCGTTGAAAGCGATCCAGCTGAGCTCCCGGTTGATGTAGAGGTCGGGAGAGAGAACCTTGTCACTCATGACGTGACTACTGGGAAAGCCTTCGATCGCAAAGTAGCAATCGTGGACTGACCGGACTGTGTTCTGGAAAGCGCGCCTAGGTCGTTGTGGCATGCGTTCAGTCACTTCGCTGCAGGCGAGGCGTTCCGCCCACCAGCACGGTCACGGTGATCAGCAAAGCAGCACTGCCAAGGAACGGACTGGTCTGTCCCAGCAGGTCGTAGCTGAGTCCCG
Source organism: Synechococcus sp. CO36386bin_29 (assembly GCA_011523835.1). Lineage (GTDB taxonomy): Bacteria > Cyanobacteriota > Cyanobacteriia > PCC-6307 > Cyanobiaceae > Synechococcus_C. The sequence goes on from WTFZ01000180.1 coordinate 1,520, forward strand.
CAAGGGGCGGTCCGAGAAAACTACCGAGACTCTGCAGCGCTTGCAGGCTGCCGAGGGCTGCCCCCTGACCCTCCGAGTTCAGACGCCTGGAGACCAGGCTGCGCAGGCTTGGTGTCACCAATCCGGTGCCCGTCGCCAGAATCGCAACGGCAGTGAAGACTCCTGCTCTGGCTTGCTCAGCTGATGTTGAGGGAATCAGCAGGCAACCGGTGATTACAAGGCCGAGACCGATCAGCGTGAGTCGCCATTCGCCCAGACGTTTCACCAGCGGACCGATCAGTCCACCCTGGACCACGGTGGCCACGATGCCAACAATCAGAAAGGCTGTGCTGGCCAGTTCAGGGCCCCAGTTGAACCGCTGTTTGAAATAGAGCACCAGGATGGCGGTAAAGCCGTTGAACGCCAGGAAGAACAGGAAAAAACTCAAACAGAGCCGTCCGACGGCGGGATTGGCCGTCACTTTGATGACTTGAGCCAATGGATTGAGATCCCGTTTGCGCGGCATGGCCCTGCGTTCATCGGCAGGATGTGTTTCAGGGAGAAGCCCCAGAACCACCAGGAGATTCACCACTGCAAATCCCGTGGCAGCCCACACCGGCACGGTCACGTTGATCCGTGCAAGCTGCCCGCCCAGGAAGGGACCCACGATGAAGCCGAGTCCAAAGGCCACGCCGATGAGCCCGAAGGCTTTGGCTCTCTTCTCTGGAGGGGTGATGTCAGCCAGCACGGCACTGGCCGTGGCAGCGGTTCCGCCGCTCACGCCATCGATCAATCGTGCCAGAAAGAGCAGCATCAAGGGCAGCGAAGCACCCGCTGGCCAGTCGAGGCTCACGGTGAGGGCGAACAGTCCCAGGCCCAGGACGGATCCACTGACACAGGTGGCGATCACCGGCCTGCGTCCGAAGCGATCACTGAGAGCTCCGATCAGTGGAGTCGCGGTGAACTGTGCCAGGGCATAGCTGCCAGCCAGCAGTCCAAGAGTGCGTCCGTCGGCATTGAAGCTGGCCAGCAGAAAGGGCAACAGCGGAAACACGATGCTTTCGCTCAGCCTGTCGTTCAGGAGTGTGAGGAACGCACTCAGCAGTGTGGGAATCCGTGGACGCTGCAAGCTGGTCGGTTTCAGAAGAGACTCACATTCCCACAGGCCATGGCGATGGCGTTGCGACGGATTCAATCCACTGATGCCGCGCTGCTTCGCGAGATCTATACCGATGCCATCGAAAATCAGGCTCGAGGTCTGTATTCCGAGGAACAAATTCAAGCTTGGATGTCTCTGGCCTGGCTGCCCGGAGTTCTCGATCGTTGGTTTCGAGAAGGGGACGGTTGGATCAGTGGAGAGGGCGCCGCGTTTGCCGTGCGTCAGCCGGAGGATCGACTCGCGTTGCTGTACAGCCGAGGATGTGTGTCACGCCAGGGCCATGGAACGGCGCTTGTGAAACGCATCGAGTGCGATGCCCACGCTGATGGCGTTCGACAGCTTCATGCTGAAGCCAGCCTGCTCAGCCGACCCCTGCTGGAGCGCTGTGGCTGGCGATGCTTAAGGGTTGAAGCCTTTGCGGTTGGCGGTGTGCCTTTTGAGCGTCATCTGATGGAAAGACAGCTGCACAACTGATCAAGCTGCTGAAGGGCTTGGCCCTTGTCCATCACAGAGGTGGCTTGCTCCAAAGCCGTTTCCAGGCTGTCGCTGAGACCCGCAAACCAGAGATAAACACCAGCGTTCCAGCGCAGAGAGTCCCGAAGGGGCCCGCGGTTCTGCAACGCCTCCAAGGCCTGGGCCTGCCAGGTGGTGAGATCCGTCCATTCCACATCGTTGGAATGGCAGCCGTGATCCCTTGGATGCAGGATCAGACGTTCGCTCTGGCCTCCCTGGACACGCGCAGTAATGCAGGCCCGACCAATGGGCAGATCTGTTCCACCTTCCAAGCCTTTCACGGTGATGAGATCGGTTTCACCGGCAAGTTTCAGTGCTTCCCAGGCGCGGCTTTCGGTCGGGGGATGCACAAATCCACTGATCAGTCGATGGGGTCCTTGATGGGCGGTCCAGAGCAGTTCGAGAGACGCCACCGGTGGGCGTTTTCCCAGTTCATCTCTGTAACTGATCAGGCTTTCGGCGATGCCGAAATGATCGGGCTGATGGATCAGGGCCAACCCTTGGCTGTGGAAGCCCTCTTGAACGGTATCCAGAGGTAATCCACGCAGATCGAGCCCCAGGCTGCGGAATAGTTCGATGGCCGTGATGCCGTATTTGATCGGCATGCGCTCGCCACCTTGAAGCACGACTGGCTGGTTGCAGGCCAGAAGCACCAGGGTGGCGAGGGGATAGATCGGTGCTGTCCGGGTCCGTCCGTCGTAGGGCATGCCGAAACAAAGAGGTGGACGCCGTCCCGGGGCGCTGTGGAGAACAGGACCGAGCTTTCGGTACGTATCCAGCATCCCCGTGAGTTCCTGAGGCTCAGGACGTCGAATCCGGTGCGCAATCAAAAAAGCACCGATCTGAGCCGGCGTTGCGTCCTGGTTAAGCATGAGCTCGAGGGCATCCGCTGCTTCCTCGCGAGTCAAGCCCTTGCTGGTGTGTTCACCGCTCCCCACCTTGCGAAGGTGCTGTTTGAACCGTTCACGACCATGAAGGACAGTGCTTGTCACGCGCGTTCAAGCCAACAAAAACAGTGTTCTGCAGCACGCGGGGCCCAGAGGTAGTTGTTGATACCAATAGACCGAGGCACTGAGTCACGACGCGTCGAAATAGGTCAAGCCTTGAAAACTGCCGTGGAGCGGGTGATCAGGGTTTTGGCGACCGTCGGCGTAGTACAAGCGCTCAAGCACCAGATTGGAAGCTCCGCCTGTTTCAAGTTGCTGGCTGAACAACAGGGAGCTGAAGGAACGGAAAAGAGCACTCATGACTTCACTCAAATTATCTCTTTCCAATACAGCAGCTGTGCATAGGCCATGCTGTGTTCAATACATCAAAATCGAATTGTCGTTTTGGTCGTCATTGATGCATTTGGCGGGCAGTCTCTGCGTGAGCATTCATAATGCCAATTGCCATTTCGGCATGACCTCCTCCACGCTCACGACTGCATCACTATCAGCTCCTTCCCAGAGCACTGTGACTGCAAGTTTGATGGCAGCAAAGAAAGCGAAAGGCATGAGTTTCGCCGACCTTGGATCAGCCCTTGGGCTCGATGAAGTCTGGGTTGCTTCTTTGTTTTATGGACAGGCCACCGCATCACCGGAGGAGGCTGACAAATTGGCGTCACTGCTTTCGTTGGATCCCGCGATTACAGCAGCAATCCAGGAGTTCCCCACAAAAGGCAGTCTCGAGCCTGTCATTCCCACTGATCCTCTGATTTATCGCTTCTACGAGATCATGCAGGTGTATGGAATGCCGCTGAAGGATGTCATTCAGGAAAAATTCGGTGATGGCATCATGAGCGCGATTGATTTCACCCTTGAGGTGGATAAGGTTGAGGATCCCAAAGGCGATCGCGTGAAGATCACCATGTGTGGCAAGTTTCTTCCTTACAAAAAGTGGTGATTAACAATGTCTCTTAGCTAGGCTTCAGGAAAGACAGGAGAGATGTTAAGCCCGGCCAAGCCGGGCTTTTTATTGTCAACTGCGGAATTGTTGGTTGAGTTGACGATGAGCCAGTTCTTGGCGTGTTGGATCCTCAGGTGAGGTACTGAGCTCGTGCAGTAACCGTTGACTCACTGGAGTGGCAATACAGCCGAGTGCACGGAAGGCTGCTTCAGCAATCACCAAGGAGTTGCTCCGACACAGTTCCGCCAGGCATTCGCTGATTGCTTCACCATCCCGACGCTGAAGCACACGAATGGTGGAGATCACGAGTGGATCGCGACAATCATTCAGCAGATCTGCGCAATAAGCGAGGAGTTGTTGATCTGTGAGTGTGTGAGCACGGAAGCTGATCAGCTGCAGGCCTGTCAGACGATGTTGGAGCCCGGGGTGCTGCAGGCAGGCATGCAGGACTGATTCGGGAACGTCGGCTCCCCAGCACGACAGGGCTTGAAGCACACAGAGATGATCATCGTTTAGATGACTGGGTTCATGCAGTCTCTGCAGGAGCCAGTCCCGGGCCTCGCGTTGATGGCACAATCCTGCAGCGAGGATTAACTCGTTCTGGTCACCGTGGCGATGCAGGAGACGCAGGATGATCGGCCAGCCACGGTCAGCGAGGGATCCCAGTTTTTCGCAGAGCGCTCTGCGCAGATCAGCAGAAAGGCTGGAGGAGTAGCACTCCTCCAGCCAGGAAGGCTCTAGTGGAGCCCTGCGTGATCGTGACAGCCGCTCCCAGAGAATGGCTTCGTCAACACTCATGGGGCTCAGCGCGCTCCAAGTTCAGCAGCAAGTTCACGCTCAAGTTTTTCATCATGCTCCTTCGGCAACACATTGTCCATCGTGGTGCGGTGCGTGCTGTAGAAGAGCATTCCGATGAACACCATGCCGCCCACGATGTTACCCAGGGTGACGGGAAGGAAGTTCCAGAAGATCACCTTGGTGTAAGGAACTCCAGAGCCAAGAATTGGTCCCGCTGTGTGCAGAAACTGATTCACCACGATGTGTTCCATTCCCATCGATTGGAACGCAGTGATTGGAAGCCAGCAGGCCAGGATCTTCCCGGGAACACTTTTGCTGACCAGTGCCATGGTGACGCCGAGGCAGACAAGCCAGTTGGCGACCAGGCCGCGGAGAAACGCCAGGAAGAAGCCCATGCTTCCCAGTGCTTCATATTTTTTCTCAACATTGATCTTGTTGAGAGCCATGATTTTCTGAGCCACAAGGTCCCAGATCGGCGCACCGACATTATCGGCTGCTCCATCCATGGTCCCGCTGGTCAGGCTGATCGCCATGATCACTGCGACGACAGCAGTACCGATCCAGTTGCCGATCCACACCCAAGTCCAGTTGCGGAATGTGGCTCCCCAGGTGCAGCGACCGGCCCAGGTGGCCATGGGCAGCAGAGCGAAATTACCGGTGACCAGTTCCATGCCAAAGAGCACGATGCTGGCGAAGCCGAAGGGAAACAGCAAGGAGCCGACAAAGGGCGCCTTCACCGTGATGCCAACAGTCAGTGCCAGGATCACTGCCAAACCAAGGATGGCGCCTGAATAGAAACCACGCAGCAGCAAATCTTTGACGCTGACGCTCGACTTTTTGCCGCCGGCGGCAATCATGCCGTCGACTAATTCATTGGGCAGAACGTAATCCATGATTGATCGAAGGAATGGATGTAAGGATTTAGTTAGAGATGCGATTCATTAGTTTTGAGAAAAAATCCTGCCCGCCATCGTCGCGAGTAGTGATTTTTGGAGCGGATCCTTGTGCGCTCAGCCAATTAACAAACTTGGAAAAGAAGTCGGTAGGTTCTGCCATGGTGAGAAAGGAAGACGCGTTTTGAAACATGTTTGCCGTGACTTCAAAAGGAAGCGCCACGGTCACGATGCTTCGACAGCGTTGCTTTCAATGTTTGGCAGAGGCCCCAAATTGTTCAATTAGAAGATCCTTCAGCACGGTTTTAATCTGATCCGCTGGAACAGCTTTCTGCTTCACTTCGCCGATGGTCGGATTCGCGCCTTGTGATCCGCCTGTTGTCAGCATGTAACCCTCACCCATGACACCCTCGCTGTTTTTTGCCTTGGTTCCTGTGAGACCAATGGCTCCCATGAAGGCCTGACCACAGGTGTTAGGGCACCCGGTCCAGTGGATCTTCACCTCCTCGGGGATGTCGAGCTCTTGGTCAAGTTCGTTGGCAATTGATAGTGCTTGGTCTTTCGTGTTGGTCAGCGCGAAACTGCAATAGGTGCTACCAGTGCAGGACACTGTTCCGGCTGCAAGGGTGCCTGGCTCGAGCGGGAAACGCTGAACAAGAGGATCGGCCTTGAAGGCTTCGATGCTCTCGGCCGGCAGGCCAACAATGATCACATTCTGATCTTCGGTGAGCCGTACCTCCCCGCTTCCATAATTGAGACTTGCAGTGGCGAGATCCTGCAGGTCCTGAGCTGTCAGTCGGCCGACAGGCACATGCAGGCCTGCAAACGACAATCCTTCCTGCTTTTGGGGGTGAAGTCCATAATGGGATCGAGGTTCGCTTGCAAAGACGGAACCGGGATCCGGGGTTAAGGGTCCGAAGAGTTCTTCGACTTTTGAACGGAACGCGTCGATCCCCACGGAGTCGAGATACAGACGGAAACGACCCTTGGGGCGCTTGTCCCGTTCACCGTTATCTCTCCACAGTGAGATCACGGCATCGGTGATTCTGCAGATCTCATCCGGTTTCACCCAGGCATTCAGGGGAATGGCGTACGCATTCATCTGCGATGAAAGGATGCCTCCGATCCATACTCCAAACCCCAAGACGCCATCCCGTTCAACGGGGTGGAAAACGATATCGTTGTGCAATAAAAAATTGTCTGTTGCTCCAGCGACAGCGGTGTTCCACTTGCGAGGAAGATTGGAATAGTCGGGATTGCCTTGGCAATGATTGGTCAGAAAATTCTGAAGTTCGGTTGTGTATGGACGCGTGTCAACGATTTCGTTTGGATCAATCCCAGCCAGAGGATTGCCGGTGACATTCCTGGGATTATCAAAGCCCGATTGAATGGTGCTGAGTCCAGCTTGCTTGAGTCGATTCAGAATCTCAGGCAGGTCGTTCAGTAAAACTCCGCGGAGTTGCAGGTTCTGGCGTGTCGTGATGTCACAACTTCCATTGTCACCGTATCGCTCAACAATGGAAGCGACCACTCGCAGTTGCTGTGCGGAGAGAACTCCGTTTGGAACCCGCAAACGCAACATGAACTTTCCTGGAGTTTTAGGTCTCCAGAACATGCCGTACCACTTCAGGCGAAGTTGAAGGTCTGTTTCATCCACCTGCTCCCAACCAAGTTCGGCAAATTTTTCAATTTCGCTGCCAACAAGAAGACCATCTTTCGAGGCCTTGTTCTGCTCGATTTTATTGAGCTTCTTGCCATCCAGATAGGACCTGGAGGGAGAGCTGGTCGTCATGATCTCAGTGAGAAAAGGGCGGATTGATCACTCAAAACAAGGCGTGAATCAATCGATATGGGGCAATGAACTGCGAGCGAGTCAAAACGAAGGCGTCGCTCATGCTTAGTGAACAGGCCCGTCAGGTCGCTGTCGGTAACGGTTGGAACAATCTGTGAGTTCGTTCAGAGCCGCGGTGGGTCTCTTGAACTGTCTTCATCGCTACAAAGGGGTTGCACTCTCAGCCGTAGAAGGCTTTCTTCTGCGACTTCAGTATTGGCGCCCCATTTCGCCAAGCATTCGCACTGCACCGTGCCTGAGCATCTGCCAGACCCGTTTCATCGCGGCAAAGTCCCGGTCCAATTCGCTCTCGAAGCGTTGCCTATGCGGGCGATAGTCTTCGGTGAAGTGATCTCTTCTGGGCCGCACACTCAGCGCAGCGCGGTTGGAGTATCGACGAGGGGCCATGGAATTGACTTGGCTGATCACGCTCTGATGTCAACAGTCACCCCTGCCTGCCGGTCGTTTCCGTTGTTACCGAACGCAGGTTCGGAGACCAACCGTGCCATCCGGTTGATTGTTCATGGCCGCAGTGGAGGTGTGATTCCAGAATCTCTGATGAGTCTCTGCGAGTCCCTGCAGAAGCGGCGTTCTGCCCCGGTTGACCTGGAGGTGCTCACCGCCGATGGCTCGCCTTTGACCACCGACCAGACCACGTGGCTTGTTCCATTGCTGTTGTGGCCAGGGGCCCATGCCCGCAGCGATGTCCCCATGATTCGCAGCCGTCTGCGAAGCCAGGGTCAGAACGTCCAACTTCTGCCGTTTCTCGGTGCCTGGGACAGCTGGTGGTTTCTTGTTGCAGAGGCGCTTCAGCCCTTTGCTGCGTCGCAGACTGTCCTGGTTCATCACCCGCTTCGTCCAGGTTTGGCTGACCGTTTTCTGGATCAACTGGCCAAGCGTTTGCAACGTCCGCTGATTTCGTATGACCAGTGGCCTGAGTACCGAAGGCGCTACCCCGATGCTCAGCCGCTCACTCTGGCCCTCTCTCCTAACCGGATGACCGAATCCCTCGGCGAGGTTGATGGATGGCCCCCCTTGCTGAACCAGCCCATGATTCGTCAGGGCTTGATCGAACTGCTTGCTTCTCTGCCGTGACCACTTCAGATCGCCCCGGAATTGTCTATCTCGTTGGTGCCGGCCCGGGAGATCCCGAGTTGCTCACGGTGAAGGCGCATCGTCTGCTTGGGTCCTGTGACGCTCTTGTCTACGACTCCCTCGTTCCAAGAGAGGTTCTGGATCTGGTGCCGGAGAGCTGTGAACGCCACTTCGTCGGGAAGCGCAGGGGGCATCATTCCGTTCCGCAGCCGAGCACCAATGCCGTGCTGGTGGAGTTGTCGGCCCGTCACGCCTGTGTGGTGCGTCTCAAAGGCGGGGACCCGTTTCTGTTTGGCCGGGGAGGAGAGGAGGCGGCTCATCTCGTTAAACACGGTGTCCGGGTGGAGGTCGTTCCTGGGGTGACTGCAGGAATTGCCGCACCGGCTTATGCCGGCATTCCGGTGACCCATCGGCGTGCGGGATCCTCGGTCACGTTCGTCACCGGGCATGAGGAGATCGACAAACGTCGCCCTTCGGTGAACTGGCGTTCCTTGGCTTCAGCTAGCGATGGCCTTGTGATCTACATGGGTCTGCATAACCTGCCGCGAATCGCTGATGAACTGATGGCAGGAGGGCTTCGTCCCGAGACCCCAGTGGCTGTGATCCAGCAGGGCACTGTGGCCGGCCAGCGCTGTCTTCAGGCCCCGCTGACGGAGATCGCCGAACGTGTGCGTGTTGAACAGTTCGCCTCTCCATCCATCGTGGTGGTTGGCGATGTTGTGAACGAACAGGTGACCGCCTGTGCTCCGCAACCGGCTGCTGTCACCATGCCGATTCCTTTCTGATCGGAGCTCAGGCTGGATGGTCGGCTGACTCCTTGAGCCTTGTTCGAATCTGGGCCAGGTTGCAGGGTCGGGTCTCCTGATCGAGCTGAGCCGCGATCAGCCGATCCCAGGCTGTGGTCACGGCATCGAGGGATCCGGGGAGAACGAACACGAACGTGCCGTTGGCGACGCCGGCAAGACAGCGGCTCTGGAGTGTGCTTGTCCCAATGGTTTCAAACGAGAGCACTCGGAAAAGCTCGCCGAAGCCGTCCATGGTCTTGTCGAGCAGCGGGCCGATCGCTTCCGGGCTCCCGTCCCGTCCGGTCAGTCCTGTTCCGCCTGAAGTGATCACCACGTCCACGCTCGGGTCCGCGATCCATCGACTCACGCTGGCTCTGATCTGATACCGGTCATCGGCGCAGAGCTCTCGACAACACAGTTGATGTCCCGCGCTCATCAGTCGTTCCTGCAGACAGTCTCCGCTGGGATCAGTCGCGAGTGTCCGACTGTCGGAGATCGTCAAAAGAGCAATGGACAGCACGCGGGGCCAGCAGGGCAGTGGTTGAAGGCAACGCTAGAACTTTGATGGTGAAGTCTTCCAGTGACAAGCGACATGCCTGTCGGCGATGAATGCAGGGTGCAGGTGCTTCTTTTCGCGAGTCTTCGCGACCTGGCCGGTTGGTCGAGCCGACCGCAGACCCTTCCGACTCAGAAGGGATGCACGGCACGCGAGCTCTGGCTGCAGCTCAATCTCGGACCTTTGCCTGATGGCGTGCGTGTCGCCATCAATCAGACCTTCGTCTCGATGGACCATCCGCTTCAGGAGGGAGACGAGCTGGCGTTTCTACCACCATTCACGGGAGGTTGAAGGGATGGTGAGTTCCCATGGTGCGGTGCAGGTTGCGATTCACCCTCAACCATTCTCCGCAACAGATCAGCTCGATGATTGGCTTCATGGCGCAGCTTCAGCCGCTGCGGCCACGGCCGTGTTCATGGGTCATGTGCGCCCCCAGACCATGGGTGGTGCTCCGCTGGAAGCGCTGGAGCTCAATCATTACCCAGGCTTCTGCGAGCGCATCTTGCTGGGCATGGCCCAGCAACAGCTGTTGGATCATGGTGCGCACTCGGCACTGGTCCTGCATCGGGTGGGACGGTTGCTGCCGGGAGAGTTGATCGTGCTGGTGGCTATCAGTGGCGATCGCCGTGGTCCGGTTCAACGCTGCTGTTCTGCGTTGCTCGAGTTGTTGAAGCATGAGGCTCCGTTTTGGAAACGGGAGTGGAGTGATGGGGCGGGCATCTGGCTCATGCGCAACACTCCGCTCTGATCCAGCTGGTTCCTCAGAGAATTCTTCGTCGCATCAGTTGAGCCCAGAGCTGCTGCCCGGACTCCACCGGTCCTGAGTCGGCTGGAATCTCCACAAGCAGATCCGTGTTCTGCAGGGACCCGATGCGTGAGGAGGCCTGAGATCCATCGATGCGGGCGAGCAGTTCTCCGTCTGCGCTGCACTCCAGCGAGGCCCGTGCCAGTTCAGGTCGCCCGGGTTTGCGCCGATAAGGTGTGGATAAACGCACGCGCACTCTGGGTAACTGTTCAGGGGTCTGCTGTCCTTCCAGCAGTTGCAACGCAGGCCAGAGAAGCTGAAGAGCGGTGATGGTTGCTGCGACAGGATTTCCAGGCAAGCCGAAGAACGGCACCGACTGTCCCACCCAGCCAAAAGCGAAAGGGCGCCCTGGTTTAAGAAACAGCTTCCAGAATTCCACCTGACCCAGCTCCTGCATCAGCGGGCGGATCCAGTCGCTGTCGCCAGCGGAGACACCACCGGTACTCACGATTACATCGCAGCCTGCAGCCAGATCCAGAATCGTTGCTCTGAGTTGCTGGGGTTGATCAGCGACCAGTCGGCAGTCCACCGTTGGGTAGCCGAGTTGCTCGAGCATTCCGCTCAGCAAGGAGCTGTTGCTTTCCCAGATGGCTCCATCGCTGCGTTCTTGCCCTGGGGAAACCAGCTCATCGCCACTGATCAGAACGCCGATCCGAGGACGTCGATGAACCCTGACGTGTGCGACACCGCAGCTCGATGCACGCCCGATGTCGGCCACACCAAGACGTTCACCGGTTGCGAGCAGCCGGGCACCCTCGCGGCATTCCTCGTCGGCGGCTCTGATCCATGGGTTGGGTGAGGCGTCCTTGTTCAGGTGGAGGAGGGTGCCCTGCGTGGCAATCAATTCCTGGGGGAGCACCCAACCAGCTCCCTCGGGCAATGGTGCTCCGGTGAGGATGCGAATCGCTTCGCCGTGATTCAACGCCTGGCGGTAGGGAACACCAGGAGCGGAACGCCCCACCAGCGTCCAGCTGTCACCGAGAGCCGGTTGATGGTCCTGGCCCAGGGCATAGCCATCCATGATCGAAGCGCGAAATCCGGGGACGTCTGCCTGGGCTTGAACCGCTTCGGCGATCACCCGTCCGAGAGCCGTATGCAGCGGCACTACCTCTGAAGATCCTGGTGCAAACCGGCTTTGGTTGGCTCTCAGTGAACTGAGGATCTGATCGCGGGCAACGTCGAGTGGAAGTCCCTCACGCCCGTAAGGTTCAGCGCTTCCAGTGGCCATGACGACCTCCGTCCTTTTCAAGCAGATGGATCTGCTGGATGGACATGCCTGGTTCCACTGATTTCAACATGTCGTAGAGGGTGATCAGTGCGGTTGACACGGCTGTGATGGCCTCCATTTCCACACCGGTCTGCCCTGTGGTGCTGCAGGTGGCCTGCACACGCAGGCCAGGCAATTCATGATCGGGTTCAATCTCCACCGACAGTCCACTGAGTGGAAGTGGATGACACAGGGGGATCAGCTCCGCGGTTTTTTTGGCTCCTTGAATTCCAGCGATGCGGGCAACGGCGAACACATCCCCTTTGGGAGTGGTTCCGTTGACGACGGCATCCAAGGTTGAATTGAGCATCAGCAACTCACCAGCGGCTGTTGCTGTGCGCTTGGTGACGGCTTTTTCGCCGATATCAATCATGTGCACCTCACCTTGGCTGGTGAGGTGCGTGACCCGATCAGACATCTCGGCAGAGATCAGATGGAATCAGTTGGCGTCGTTGGTGCCGAGAACGGACCACATGGCCGCCTGGGAGGCAATCACGGGCTCAACGTTGGTTGCCTGGTTTGCACTGACGGAGGGACGGAAGGCCGACGTTTGGCTGCGAACCATCTGAACGGCGAGTGAGGCAACAATGAATGCTCCGGCAAATCCGGCAGCGACGGTGATCGGGCTGCGAGCGGCTTGGCTGGATGAGGAGCTGTAGGTCATCAGTGATTTGGACAACTTCGGTCCATCATGAAGCTCGGCAGTATGAACCGTTACCAAATTCACCAAAAGTTTTCAGGCTGATGGGTTGGCTGATCTAGCACGAAGAGACCGGATGCCAGACCCTCGGATGCGAGCCATCCATGGGCAGAGCCGAAGAGCATTCCCAGGCAGAGGGCGAAACGCATCTGTCGAAAACATTGATGAATGAAGTCTTGATCGTTGGGATCAAATGGTTCGTCTTGGTTGTCACTGTTTTTGGCCAAAGATGAAAAAATGGTTGTTCCTGATACCAATCAATGCGCCGGCAACTTGATCAGTCGCGGCATTGTTATGCCTTTGAACAGGATTTCATCGGTTCCTGGCGATGCATTCCCCTCTGTGTCCGTCGCAAACTTGATCTCGCAGGCGTCAAGCTCAAGCTCAGTCATTGGCTTGCGATGTCCCAGGAGCAGCGTCAGGTCCTGGTGGACTGGGATGATGGGAGTCAGGCCTTGCAGCGGATGCGCGACCATCTGCGCGCCTGCACCGCTGTCATGGCTGATGGCGTAGTGAAGGATCTCAGTCCCTGCATTGAGGAGCCCTGGCAGCAACCCAATACTCTCCCCGAATATCTGCTCGATGCGGCCCGGCAGCGCCAGATCCAGATTTCAACGGATCAGTGGCAAGACCTCTGTGAACTCGATCGCTTTGCTCTCTGCAAGTTGGCGCGTCCAGGACATGACCATCACAACCTGGACGCCGCGTTCAGCGAAGTGCTGGGGTGAGCAGACGGCGCAGGTTGTCCAGCACGCCTGTTTCCTGTTCCTCGGGTTTCACGACAGACACGGCCGGTGCGACCACCACGGCTGATGCTTTCAGTTCCGGCTGTTTCGAGATCGGGCAGGCCTGATCGTGCATGAGGGCATTGGCTTCACAGGCTTCGGCTTGGGTGAAACCCCAGTGCATCGGCAGGAAGACGGATCCGGGGCGGATGTGATCCGTCACGTTGACGCGGGCGGTGAGCGTGCCCCGACGGGATGTGATCGCAGCCATGCCGTTGTGTTCAAGGCCGAAGCGCTCGGCATCGTTGGGATGCATCTCAAGGCAGGGTTCAGGATGCATGGCATTCAGCCGCTCGACCTTGCCTGTGCGCGTCATCGTGTGCCACTGGCCGAGATAACGACCAACGGTGAGCACCAGGGGGTAGGCCGCGCAGGGAGGTTCAGCCAGCCCAAGCGGTTTGTCCTGCTGAAAACGGGCCCGGCCGCTTGCGGTTGGAAAGTGCCTGTCCTCGTAGAGACGTTTGGAGATGGTGGTGGATTCATCGCCTCTGAAGAAAGGCCATTGCTGGGGGCCATGTTCCTGAAGAAGGGAATGGCTTAGGCCCGACATGTCGCAGACGCGGTTTTCGGTGAGGGAAGTGAACTCCTCGTACACCTCCGCTGCGGAGCTGTAGGAAAACTGATCGATGAAGCCGAGACGCCGGCCGAGTTCGGCGAAGACTTCCCAATCCGGCCTGCTTTCGCCATGACGAGGCCGGAAGGCCGGACAGAAGGTCACCCGGCGTTCCGAATTCGTCATCGCTCCACTTTTCTCACTCCATTGGGCCGCAGGCAGGAGCAGATGGGCGTAGTGGGATGTTTCGGTGTCGGCATAGGCCTCGCTCACCACCACAAGCCCGCAGCGTTGCATCGCGGCCTTGACACGCTCGAGGTTGGGCATGCTCACCAGGGGATTGGTTGCGGCCACCCACCAGAGATCGAGCTCCCCTCGCTCCATCGCTTCCACCTGTTTCCATGCGTCCATGCCTGGCTGGGCAGCGATGGATCCAGGGGTGAATCCCCAGGCCTTTTCCACCTCACTGCGGTGCTCGGCATTGGTGACCAGGCGATAGCCCGGGAGCAGATGGGCCAGGCCGCCGGCTTCACGACCGCCCATGGCGTTGGGTTGACCCGTGAGCGAGAAGGGGCCGGCGCCGGGTTTGCCGATCTGCCCGGTGAGGAGGTGCAGGTTGATCAGTCCTCCCACCACGGCGGTTCCCTCACGCCGTTGGTTCACGCCCATCGACCAAAGGCTCAGGATGTTGTCCTGACGGCTCCAGAGCCTGGCGACCGCGCGCAGGTCTTTTTCGCTGATGCCGCAGAATTTGCTGGTTTTGCCCGGTGTCCAGGCCTGGATCGTCTGGGTGAACCCCGCAAAGCCATCGGTTGCGTTGTCGATGAAGTCACTGTCGAAGCCGCTGTCCTGAAGCACGAGCCGCGCCAGCGCATGCAACAGCGCAAGATCGGTCCCAGGAGCGAGTGCCAGGTGATAGTCGGCGATCTTGGCTGTGTCGGTCCGGCGAGGGTCGACCACAACGATGGTGAGTCCCTTGGGATCGCGCTTCTTCCGTTTCAGCAGGCGCTGAAACAACACCGGATGACACTCGGCGGTGTTGGTGCCGATCAGGAAGGCCACCGAGCAGTGATCAAGATCTTCGTAACAGCAGGGCGGACCGTCGGAGCCGAGGCTCCGGGTGTAGCCGGCTACGGCTGAACTCATACACAGCCGTGAATTCGCATCGAAATTATTGGTGCCGAGTGCTCCCTTCAACAGTTTCTGCGCGAGGTAGTAGTCCTCGGTGTGAAACTGCCCGGACCCATACATGGCAATGGCATTGGCCCCTTTGCTGGCCAAGGTGGAGCGAATGTGTTCGCTGAGCAGATCAAAGGCGCTGTCCCAGCTGATGGGTTGAAACGCATCTGATCGTGATGCTCTGTAGAGGGGTTGGCTGAGACGACCACGCCCCAGGGTCTCCCCCACCGTGGCGCCTTTGATGCAGACCTGCCCAAGGCTTGATGGGTGCGTCCGGTTGCCGCGGGCGCTCCACATCGGGTTCCCGTCCGCGTCCCGCTTGACGGCCTTCCCGGCTTCTCCTGGAGGCAGCAGATCAAGGCCGCAGCCCACGCCGCAGTAAGGACACTGACTCTGGACAGTTGCAGATACGAGCGACATCGGAGCAAACCGTTGAACAGAGAAACCCCCGATGCCGAAGGCAACGGGGGTGAGCACCATCCGGGGATGGGTCAAATGGATCAGCCAGCCATAGAGGGAGCGCCCTCAGAAGCTGTTTCACCTTCGTGCAGATCAGCGAACGAACCCTTCGGCTCTTTCAGGAAGAAGAAGCAGAAGAAGGCCACGATCAGACCCGCCACGCCCAGAATCTGGAAGAAGGCACTGTTGGAAGCCGCGATCACCTCAGGGGTGGGTTCGCCGCCGCCGCCCATCCACA
>WTFZ01000115.1 GCA_011523835.1 Synechococcus sp. CO36386bin_29
TCCCTGCGCAGATCACTGCCTACAGCGAAGGCATCCAGAGGGTTGGCAACCCAGAAGAGCAGTTTGTAATTGATGGATGAATCGGCAAAGTCAATCACGAAGGCCGCTGCTGGTGGGTACTGCTTCACTTTGGGGTGTGCTCCTGCAATCTCCAGCAGCAAGTCAATGACGTTGTCAGGGTTGTGGTCGTAGGCAGCTCCAACAACCACGCTGTCTCGGCGAGCTGTTTCCGTGGCTGTGTAAGACGCTGCTTCCTGCATGAAGAAGGTCTGGTTCGGGATCAACAGCTCGGCGCCATCCCGTCCGCGCCTCAGTTGTGTTGCTCTCAGGCCAAGCTTGCGCACGGTGCAGGGATCTCCATTGATCATCAAGATCTCGCCAGGACGCACGGACCCTTCAAACAGCAACCAGATGCTGCTGATGAAATTGGAGATGATTTCCTTGATTCCGAAACCGATTCCCACCGATAAACCACCGGCGATGGCGATGAACGCATTGCCATTGATGCCGATGTAGTACGCCACACTCACAATGCCAATGGCGATCACGCTGTAGCGGAACAGCAGTTCCATTCCGCGTCGGTTCTGCTGGCGCACCCCGAAGATCGTGCCACTGGCCCAGGCCATCAGTGCTGCGGGACGAGAGGCGATGGTCACGATCAGATAAATCGCCACCATCGCCGTGTATACCTTCCCCAAAGTGATCTCCACATCGAAAAGGTTGGCAATCCCAATACGCGCCAGATTTTCACGGCTGCCGAGCAGGCTCAGCATTGACACGGTGGCTGTGATCACGTAGATCGGTTTGAAGAGTGTGGTTTCGATTTCTTCGATCGGGAACTTTGGATTGACACGTTGAACCAGTAATTTCAAGGGCGTAAACAGATTCCAGCCAAGCCACAGCAGCCCGAAATAACGCAGGAGGCCGAAGGGTGCCTGAAGCGCAGCAAAGACAGCTGCGAGGATCAGGATCAGTGCTGGGCCAAGGAGAACGCGGATTGCTTCAGGAAGCTGTTGGTGAAACCGGTATTGATTGAGCCGAAGTTGGAGGCTGCGCATCCGCGCCACAAGCACGATGATGGCCAGAACAATCAGCTGGGAGAGCACCGACCAGCGCTGTAGAAAGGCCAGCCAGCTGAGCACTTCCACAAGGATGTCCTCGGGGGACACCGTCAGAATGAGAGGGATCATGGTCATGACGATGGTCCCAGGAGGGTGTTCAAGGATGCTGCAGTCTGGCTTGGTGATTCCGTTCCGAAAATCACTTGGTTCAGAGCAGATTGCATCGCCTGGTCGAGTGCGGGGCTTTGATTCAGCGCAGCTCTGATTTCATCGCCATGGCGAAGATCGTCGCGGTCGCTGCTCAAAGAGAGGTGCTGTAGGCCAGGGATTTCGCGATTGATGATGTTCGCCGCCAACGGGTTGACGGGGTAGGCGGTGCGATACCGAAGGACCCATGTTTTCTGGGCCCAGGGCAGAACAATGAAGCGCATCAGTTCCAAGCTTTTCCGACGCTGTTGCTGGCTGGAATTCCGTCCCAGGCCCCACACCTGCAGACGGCTGACTGGTGTGGCTTTCCCCGCTGGACCGGCTGGTAGAAGTCCAACGCCGAGATTCTCTTTCAAAGCTTCACGCAGTTGGGGCAGTTGGGAGCTCCAGCAGCTGATCCAGTGCAGATTTCCATTGATCAGTTCTTTCCTAAGAGAGGCCTGATCGTCCATGAACAGAACGTTCTGCTGAAAGCTGGCAGCTCGAAGCCAGGTGAGCCATTGCACCAGCTGGTTCACTTCCTGCGTCGTTGGTGTCTCGCCACGCAGGAAACTGATCAATGCGTTGCTGGCTCCGTAGCTGCCCACACTCCAATACAGGTTTTCGAAGTTCTGCGTCAGGCCGAAGATGATGCCCTGACTGCTCTGCTGCGCTAGTTCCTGCAGGGTTTTCGGCGGATTTTGTAGTTTGCGTTTGTCGTAGCAGGCCAGTTGGATGTACTGGTACACCGGCAATCCAGTGATGCTTCCGTCGCTTGCGCTGACCCGTGTGAGCAGCTCCGGCGGAATGGCCTGGCGTTGTTCAGGGGTGACCGGTACGGAATCCAGCAATCGTGCATCGAACAGGGTCTGGATGGTCTGGGCGTCACTGATCACCAGATCCGGCCCCAGTCCGCTGTTGGTTTGGCGTTCGAGTTCCGATTGGACAGTGGTCCCGGAGTAAAGCGAGGGTTGGACCCGCAGTCCTGGGACCACCACCCGCAAATGGGTCTGAAAGTCGCGCACCAGTTCGCGATCGCGGGTGCTTTCTTCGCTGCTCACCACCTCGTTGCTGGGCAATGTGCGCACGACCCTGAGCAGAGTTGTGCGGCCGTTCTCGCCGCTGCTGCAAGCGCTGAGAAGGCCAAGCGCTCCTGCCAAGCCAAAGCGCTGAACACTTTTGATGAATGAACGATGCCCAGGTCTTCGTTTGATCGGCCCTTCATCCCGGCAGCAGGGTCGCCTCATCGGTCGTGTCGATGCTCAATGTCATGGTGCCCACGGTGATCTCGTGATGCCAAATCCTTTGCACTTGCGCTGATGCCATGCCCATGAAACCGTTGTTGGGTCAGGAGAAGTAATGGCAAGCGATTGGCTGAGTACTGAGGCTGTTCTGCAGTGGCTGCAGTCACCCCTGGGAGCTCTGGTGTTCATCCCCCTGTATGCGGTGTGGGTCACTGTGCTCCTGCCTGGTATCTGGGCTTCGATGCTGGCGGGTGCGCTGTACGGCACCTGGTGGGGCAGCCT
>WTFZ01000087.1 GCA_011523835.1 Synechococcus sp. CO36386bin_29
CCGCAGAACCCCACCCGGGCCTGCGGACACCACTGCAGATCCCGGGGCAAGGCATGGTCAAGGGGTTGCGCCGCACCCCAGCGCATCACCCCGAAGCTTCTCGCCTCGGGGAGAGCCGCCTGCAGGGCAGGCCAGGGCCCAAGCAGCTGGGGCAGAGCCGCCAGCAATCGCTTCTCGTGATGCAGGAGCAGATCCGGTTGGGTGTCCGGCCTGATCGCAGCCCCATCATCGAGGCCATGCACCACCAAACCGAGGCGACCATCGCTCTGTTGGTGCAGAACCAGCCGTTCCACACCGCTGTGGTCCTGGGCCTCCGGCGTCAACCAGATCTGTCGCGGGAGTGAATCTCCAGTATCCAGATCAGCGTTAAGCGCAGGTACCTCCAGCATCAGGTTCCAGCGCACGCTGGCCGTCATCACGGCAATCGAAGCCAAGGCTGCGTCGAGGTCGGGGTCAACCCCAACGGGCACAGCGCTGCGCAAAGGGACATCGGGCCAACCCAGCATCGCCAGCGAGCGCGGATGGGCCAGCAGTGTTCCACTCAGCACCAGTGTCGTGGCCCGCCAGCCGCCAGGAAGCAACCAGTGTCCATCGTCCAAACGGAGCGTGCTGATGCGCTCCCCGAAGCACGTGAACACAGCCTCCCCCGCGTCCGCCAACAGCGTTTCGGCCACAGCGGCCATGGTGGGTTGCCCGCGCCAGCGCGGGCCGCACAGCAGCGGATGAGCGGGAGGTTCGACCAGCGCGCCATCGCCATCGAGACCGACGACACAACCAGCATCCGGCACCAAAACACCACGGTCACAGAGATCGTCAACAAGCGCACCCAAACGCCCCTGCGGCGGGCCACTGAAACTGAGGGTCGGGGCACCATGATCAAGCCGCCAGAAGGCATCATCCCGGCGCCGTCGCGTTGCACAACGGCCACCCGGCCCGCGTCCGGCCTCAAGGATCAGCAGGGAGTCGACCGTTTGCTTGCGGCGTAGAGCCGATGCCAGAGCACAGGCCGAAAGCCCCGCACCGATCACCGCCAAATCCACGTCAGCCATGAGCACGTCGCCCTCTGCCAAGAGTCTGAACACAAAAAAGACGGGTGGTGGCCCGTCTTGGATCTCCCGATTGGCGTCCCAGAGCAATGCCCTCTGACGCGTTCTTTATCGCGCGGTCGCGGCCGCAGTGCCGTAAGCATCGATACTCAATAACACCTCTGACAACGGTTGCACCGTTTGCTGGGCGTTGCTGGTGACCTCGAGAATCCGGCCAATGGATCCCGGGGTTTCCAAGGCCTCCAGGCAGCAACGCGCCACAAGACGCCGGGGGATCGATTGACTGTCCTGCTGATCCGGCCCGGTCCAGACAATGCCCTCAGTCTCGAGCGCATCCTCCCGTTCCGACAGACCACCGGGGCGAATCACGGTCCAGTCCAGCCCGCTGCGTTCAAGACTGCGTTCGCCCACACGTTTCCACACCAGGATCAGCCCGAACAGGTTGAGTGGATGCCGCCAGCGACCGCTGCATAGGGAGCTCACGAGCACCACACGGCGCACCCCAACCCGTTGGCAACTCTCAAGCTGGCGCTGCACACCCCAGGCATCCACCCGCATCGGACCGGTGAGATCCACGGACGGACGCGCTCCGGTGGCGATCACCAGCGCATCGGCGCCACGGATCGCCTCATCCAGGGCGGAAGAGTCCTGCAAACTCAAACGGTGTTGCGCACACCCCTCAAGAGACTTCGGGATCTGCGAATCGGCGCGCAGCAGCAGTCGCGGTTGATCCCCGATGGCCAGGGCCTCTTCGGCAATTCGGAACCCTGTCTTGCCAGACGCTCCACTGATGGCGATCGTGCGCGGGCTCATGGCAGGGTCTCCTTGATCACTTCGGCCAGAATCTCCTGCAAGTCTGCCAAGGCCGAAGCCGCCTCTCCCTGCTGGATCTCCAGGAGTGCGGCGATGTCCGTTTTGGGATCCCAGTAGCCGATCCGGGTGGTGCCCGCCTGATCCCACACGGCGATGGTGAATGGCGTGAACAGATTGGCGAGTGGATTGGCGGCCAGCACCACAACATCCAGGGAAGGTTTGCTGACGAGTAAGGCCGTGTTTGCAGGAATCCGCCGCCCCTGCTCACGAGCCATGCGCTGATGGTTCAGCTGCGCCCGGATCTCAAACCCCTGCTGCTCCAGGCCGGCACGCAACCGTCGAACCGTCTCAGGAACCGAGAACGGCGACACCCACTGGCGGATGTACTCCTTCAGGGCCTGGGTGTCAGCAACGGCTGTTCGGGCAGCAGAAGCTGTTGGGGCAGCCGCGAGCTGTCGATGGCTGCTCGCCAGAAAAGCTGCCGACCCCAGCAGCACCAGACCACTGACGATGGGCAACAGGCGCCCCCGAAGCAGCGGCATGATGATCTTTAAGCGATCAAGGAACGCTAGGTGAGCTGGAAAGCGGCCAAAGCATGGACCAGCCGCACCCCCCGAGAGGGGAGACGTCACTTCCGCCTGGTCCTCCAAGGGGGACGGGGTACCGAGCGCTGGGTGGAACTGTGCTCCGTTCTCAAACCTGAGGTTCGACTTCGCCTCAGCTGGAGCGAGCTCCGCGACCGATCGCGCTGGGACAGCGGCTGGCAGTCGATTCCCCCTGACCCATCAGAGGTTGGCAGCTGACGGCACGGGTTTGTTGGCGATCACCGCAAAGAACGGATCGCCCTTTCCGCCCACCCAACCCATGGGGCCAGGCATGCGGGTCTCCTCCGCAATCAGTTCCGGCTTG
>WTFZ01000162.1 GCA_011523835.1 Synechococcus sp. CO36386bin_29
CCAGGCCTTCCGTGGACCGTGCTGGTTGTCAGGATGGAAGGTAAATGCAAGTGCAAATGGGCTGCCGTTTCATTGCGCAGGCGTCTGAATTGGAGGATCTTTTTCTCAACGGTTCATTGCTTGTGGCTGAGTGTGATGAGCGTTTTCGCTCAGCAGCCACATTGCTTCAATTGAATGCTTCTTGAAGCACGCATTGCCTCAGGCCGCTGTGAACTGCATTGAACTTCTATTCGTCATCGATGTGCTGGAAGTACTGCGGGTTTCAAGTCAAAACATCCGCTCCGGTGGCTGTCACGTCGATGTTGTCCGTCCAGGGGCGCTGAGGGCTCTGCAGAGCGGGGCGATGGAAATGCCCTGGATCAAAAGATTGAGAATCACCACAATGAAGATGATTCCCTGGGAGTTCTGTGCGAGCTGGGCTGATGCCTGCGGCTCAAGGCCTGGGTAGTTGGCGATGGCTTCCTGCACGCTGAATGACAGCGCAAGGGGGACGGCTCCTCGCAACCCGCACCAGGCGATCAGTGTCGATTCCTTGCGGTTGAAGGGGGACACGTGCTGGAAGCAGGCAACACTGATCGGTCTGGCAATCAGCATCAACGCCGCGGCGGCGGCCAGGCCTGCAGGAACGCATGGTGCAAGATCTGAGGGGTGAATCAGCAGGCCGAATAAAAGGAAGATGCTTATTTCTGTCATCGTGTTAAAGGGCAGCAGCACATCCTGAATGCTCTCGTGATTCACATTTGCATCGTGATAGTGCAGATTTGCCATGAAAGCACCAGTCACGTATACAGAAACAAAGCCTGAGCCTCCAAGAAAAAAAGAACTTCCATAATCGATTAAGGCGATCGACATCGCCACGATCAAGAGCTGTTCTTTGTCGGTGACAAAATGATCGATTGTCAGTTTGGAGAGGTAGCCGAAGGCAATACCCACCAGAAGTCCAGATCCCAGCTTCTGCAGCAGTTCGCTCGATGCCGCCAGGGCGAGAGATGGGAATGAGTCATGGGTGTTGTTGGACGCGACGAACAGGCTCAGGCAAATGCTGAAAATGATCAGTGCTGAGGGGTCATTCAGAGCCGATTCAAACTCCAGAAGTTGCAGCACCTTGCGTGGAACAATGTTTCGAACCTTTCGAAGCACGCTCAGCGTGGCGCCGGCATCGGTGGATCCCAGGCATGCCGCTATGAGGAATGCAGCTCCCAGTGGCATTGTTTCTGTCATCCCGGGTGCTATCCCCGTGCCCGTTGATGAGCTCAGCCAAAAAATTGCGATGCCGAGAATGATTGTGCAGATGGCCACGCCCCCGACGGCAAGTAGTAGGCCGTATTCCAGAAACCCTCTTATTGATTTCAGATCGGTTTTCAGTCCTGCATAAAACAGAAGGAGTGCCAGGGCGAAGGTGTGCAGGTTTTCAACTTCGCCATGACTGACATCCAGCACATGAATATTGATCATCAAGCCGAGGGCAAGTACCCCGAGAATCGCGGGGATGCCAATGCGGATTGAAAATCGATTGATGATCAGTGTGCCGAGAAAGATGACACCGATAAACAGCAACTGCGCTTCTATCGGAACGCTCTGTAGGGATGATGCACCTGCATATGCAGCTGTTCCAAACGTCAGCGGCAGCGAAGTCATGCGACAGCGGGATCAGGTGTTCATTTTGTCCAGGTTTTCTCTTCCCATGCTGATCAGCGCACCTGGTAATGGAGCCAGCGGCAGTCGATTCCGCCGTTGCTGACCGGGATTCGGCGTGAGGCTTTCATCCGCAGCGCACCCGTCACCGCAGCATTGCCGCTCAACACCCAGGCATCCCATCCCGATGCCTGGGCTTTCAGGGTTCTGCCTAAGTCACCATAGAGAGCGTCCAGCTGCGCCTGGTCGCCGATGCGAACGCCATAGGGGGGATTGCACACAACCACCCCACGTGTTTGGGGAAAGGTGACCTCTCGGAAGTCTCTGCAACGAATCTTGATGCAGTCACTCAAGCCGGCGGCTTCCACATTGGTACGGGCCTGATCGGCAATGGTGGGATCCGCTTCGATACCAAGGATCGGCGGAAGCGTGAGGTCTCCCCTCCGCCGTTGTCGTGCGCGATCGACTTCCTTGTCCCACAGCTCAGACTGGAAATCGGCCCAGCCCTCGAGAGCAAAGTGGCGCTCCAAACCAGGGGCTTGCCGCAATGCGGCCAGGGTTGCTTCGATCAAGAGCACTGCTGATCCACAGCAGGGGTCCACGAGCGGCTGGCTTCCATCCCACCCTGTCAGGTGGATCAGCCCAGCGGCCAGGTTTTCCTTCAACGGTGCAGCTCCCATGGCGGCCCTGTAGCCGCGGCGGTGCAGGCTGCCGCCACTTCCATCGAGGCTCAGCTGTGCTTCCCCGCGGCCGAGGTGGAGGTGCAGGGAGAGGTCGGGATCCTCGAGATCGATGGAGGAGCGCTGCCCCCATAGATCCCGTTGGGCGTCTACAAGAGCATTTTTGACTTGCAGTGCCGTGAAATGACTGTGGTTCAGACCTGGTGCCGTTCCGGTTACATCCACCCGAAAGGTCATGGAGGGATGCAGCCAGTGCTCCCAGTCGAGCGCCTGTCGGATGCCGTCGTAGAGGTCGTCTCGGCCCTGGCAGGCGAAGCGTGCCACCTGTCGCAACAGCCTGAAGGGCAGACGAGCCTGCAGGTGCAGTCGGTACAAGCAGGCCATGTCGGCTTCGAAGCTGACGGCACGCCTGCCGGGCCTCACGGCATGGGCCCCAAGGGCGC
>WTFZ01000134.1 GCA_011523835.1 Synechococcus sp. CO36386bin_29
GCATCCACGCGTCTCAGCCCGATTGCGTCTGCTTCGTTGACAACTGCTACGGCGAGTTGGTGGAAGAACAGGAACCGACGCATGTCGGAGCCGATCTGATCGCAGGTTCTTTGATCAAGAATCTCGGTGGCACCATCGCTCCGGCGGGTGGCTACGTGGCGGGTCGTTCTGATCTTGTGGAGCAGGCCTGCTGCCGTCTCACCGCTCCGGGAATCGGCCGGGAGGGGGGAACAGGATTTGATCTGCAGCGTCTTGTGCTGCAGGGACTGTTCCTGGCTCCGCAGATGGTCGCTGAGGCCTTGATCGGAGCAGATCTGGTGGCGGGGGTGTTTCAACGGCTCGGCTGTGACGTTCAGCCAGCGCCGGGCGCCTTCCGCAGTGATCTGATTCAGGCGGTGCGCCTTGGGTCGCCGGAGGCACTCAAAGTGGTTTGCCGTGCGTTCCAGAGCATCTCTCCAGTCGGGTCCTACCTCGACCCTGTGCCGGCTTCGATGCCGGGGTATGCCAGCGATCTGGTGATGGCCGGTGGAACCTTCATCGATGGTTCCACCAGCGAGTTCTCCGCTGACGCTCCGTTGCGGGAACCGTTCAATCTCTTCGTGCAGGGCGGAACCCACCGGGCCCATCTCAGCATCGCGCTTCAGCAGGCACTGGCGGCTCTCGATGCTGCGGACCTGCTCGATCTCCCGCAGACTGGAACCAGTCGCTGATCAGCCAGACGATGGCGTTTGCGTTTCCAGAATCCTTCCGCTTCGCCGACAGCCACGAATACGCGAATGCCGACGGCGACCTGGTGCGTGTCGGCATCAGCGCATTCGCCGTGGATCAGCTGGGAGACATCGTCTTCGTTGATCTTCCTGATGTCGGGGCCAGTCTCAGCAAAGGCGACAGCTTCGGTTCAGTGGAATCCGTCAAGGCTGTTGAGGACATGTATGCCCCGATCGACGGGGAGGTGGTGCAACGCAATGAGGCGGTGCTCGCGAGTCCTGAGGAACTTCAGAACGATCCCCATGGGGAAGGCTGGTTGCTGGTGATGCGGCCCGGCAATGCATCCCAGATGGAGGCACTGCTCGACGCGGCGGCCTACAGCGCCAAGGTGAACGCCGGCTGACATCAGCCGCGGGTCACCCTTCTTTACGATCGGCGGAATTTCGCTGCCGATCACCGTGGTCTCCCCCTTCCTTGAACGGCATCTCGGTCCGGGTCAAGCCGAACAGAGATCCATGTTGGAGACCCTCGGCTACAGCGACATGGCGGCTTTCATCGCCGATGTCGTTCCGGTTGACATCCTCGACGCCCACCCTCCTTCTCAGGCCATGCCGGAGGGCTGCAGTGAATCCGAGGCACTCGACGATCTGCGCCGCATCGTCGCCGACAACACGGTCCGCCGCTCTCTGATCGGACTCGGTTATCACGGCACAGCCACGCCGGCGCTGATCCAGCGCCACGTTTTCGAAAACCCCGCCTGGTACACCGCCTACACGCCTTATCAGGCTGAGATCGCCCAGGGACGACTGGAAGCGCTTCTCAACTTTCAAACCCTGATCAGTGAACTGACTGGTCTGCCGATCGCCAATGCTTCTCTGCTGGACGAGGCCACGGCAGCCGCCGAGGCGATGGGATTGAGCCATGCCGTCTGTCGCCGTCCTGAGGCGCGGCGATTCCTTGTGGATGCCGCCGTCCTGCCACAGACCTGGGCCGTTCTTCAGACCCGGGCCGAGCCTTTGAACATTGAGCTGGAGCGGCTGGATCCCGGGGATTTCGTGCTGGATGCCACGGTGTTCGGCGTTCTGCTGCAGCTGCCCGGAGTTGAGGGTCGCATCTGGGACCCCACCGCTCTGATCACGCAGGCTCATGACGCCGGGGCTCTGGTGACCGTGGCGATCGACCCCCTCGCTCAGACCCTGATCGCGCCGGTGGCATCCTTCGGGGCTGACATTGCGGTGGGCAGCGCTCAGCGCCTTGGTGTGCCGATGGGTTTCGGCGGCCCTCATGCTGCTTTTTTCGCCACCAGGGATGCCTACAAGCGCCAGATTCCCGGCCGCCTGGTGGGCCAGTCCAAAGACGCCCAGGGCCAGCCCGCTCTGCGTCTGGCTCTCCAGACCCGCGAGCAGCACATTCGACGTGACAAGGCCACCAGCAACATCTGCACCGCGCAGGTGCTCCTGGCTGTGATGGCTTCCTTCTATGCCGTCCACCATGGACCGGACGGACTGACTGCCATCGCCCAGCGCATCGTGCGTCTGCGTCGTCGACTGGAGGCTGCTTTGGTCGCCCTGGGTTATCCGGTTGCTCCCGGAGAGCGTTTCGACACCGTGGTGATCCGCTGCAGCAACGCCGCTGCCGTTCACCGGGCTGCTGCGGAGGAGCAGATCAACCTGCGGGTGGTACCGGATGCCGCGGCGCCTGAGGAGGCGGAAGGCTTTGGCATCACCCTGGACGAACTCAGCAACGAGGCGGAACTGAAGCGTCTGGTTCGGCTGCTGGCTGCTGCTGCAGAGAAACCGACTCCTCCGATCACTGAGTTGGTCTCCGCTTCCCTGGACGGCGTGCCTGCGCGCGAGGAGCCCTGGCTGATGCAACCGGTGTTCCATGGGCACCGCAGTGAAACCGAGTTGCTGAGGTACATCCAGCGTCTTGTGAGCCGTGATCTCTCCCTCGTGCACGGCATGATCCCTCTGGGCAGTTGCACGATGAAGCTCAATGCAGCCGCCGAGCTGTTGCCGGTCAGCTGGCCAGCCATCGCTTCGCTGCATCCTTTCGCCCCTGCGGATCAGGCCCGGGGCTATCGCCACTTGGCGGATGATCTGGAGCGCTGGCTTGCCGCTCTCACGGGCTTTTCAGCCGTCTCGCTTCAGCCCAACGCCGGCTCGCAGGGGGAGTATGCCGGCTTGCTGGTGATCCGGGCCTGGCATCACTCGCGGGGTGACACCCATCGCGACGTTTGTCTGATCCCCACCAGTGCCCATGGCACCAACCCCGCCAGTGCCGTGATGGCTGGTCTGAAGGTGGTTCCGGTGGCGTGCGACGAGGAGGGGAATGTCGATCAGGATGATCTGGCGGCCCGGGCTGAAGAGTTCAGCGACCGTCTGGCGGCTCTGATGGTGACCTATCCCTCCACGCACGGTGTCTTCGAGCCAGGGATCCGTCAGATCTGCTCTGTGGTGCATCGCCATGGCGGGCAGGTCTATCTCGATGGAGCCAATCTCAACGCTCAGGTCGGGCTCTGTCGGCCGGGAGCGTTCGGAGCCGACGTCTGCCACCTGAATCTGCACAAGACCTTCTGCATTCCGCATGGCGGCGGCGGTCCGGGTGTCGGTCCCATTGGAGTGGCGGAGCACCTTGCCCCGTTCCTGCCCGGTCATCCCCTCCAGTCAGCCCAGGCCACGGCGATCGGGCCCGTATCGGCTGCTCCCCTTGGCAGTGCCAGCATCCTGCCGATCAGTTGGATGTACCTGCGCATGATGGGAGCGGAAGCTCTCCGCCAAGCCAGTGCGGTCGCCCTGCTTTCAGCGAACTATCTCGCCCATCGACTGGATCGCCACTATCCAGTGTTGTTCCGTGGGTCGACGGGCTGCGTTGCTCACGAATGCATCCTCGACCTGCGGCCGCTCAAGCGGGACGCTGGTGTTGATGTCGATGACATCGCCAAGAGATTGATGGATTACGGCTTCCATGCGCCAACGGTGAGCTGGCCGGTGGCTGGCACCGTCATGGTGGAGCCCACCGAGAGCGAGAGTCTTGCGGAACTGGATCGCTTCGCCGACGCGATGATCGCCATCCGCGAGGAGGTGCGCGACATCGAAGCCGGTCGGATGGATCCGCTGAACAACCCTCTGAAGCGAGCTCCTCACACCATGGCTGTGGTCACCGCAGATGTCTGGGATCGTCCTTACAGCCGCACCACCGCAGCCTTTCCCTTGTCTGATCAGCTGATCAACAAGCTGTGGCCTGCGGTCGGTCGCATCGACAACGCCTTCGGTGATCGGAATCTCATCTGCACCTGTCCGTCTGTGGAGGAACTGGCTGAGCAACCGGTCGCAGCCTGAATCTCCGACCTACCTGGTGTTGTCTTGCCAGGGCGTGTAAATTTTCACTGAAAACCGAAAACTTGTTTTGGTTCGATTGGGATTCCCATCAACCAGTTGCAAACTATTCGACAACTGATTCGTCTGTCGGGGGACACCATGGATCGGAAGACCATTCTCAAAAGCGATCAATCAACGGACCGATCTGAACCGATCCTGCCCGCATTGCCTGAAGGCCTGGAATCCGCTCTGCAGCGCGGACACACTCTCCCGATCGAGGGGACGAATGTGGTGAGAGTCCCCTTTGGTGTGCGGCGCTCCCGCCGCACGCGTCCAGAGCGGCCTGATCACTGGGCCACTCTGGTGATTCCACTGCAGCCCATCGGAAATCCCACGCCACCACCAGCCGCTGCCTGATCAGCATTCAGGCAGCGTGAATAGTTGTCGTCTGCTCTGACAGTTTCCAATCCAGCAAGGCCTTCACATCGGCCAGAGAGCAGGACGGTGTGCGAAACGGCAGCAGTCGCATCGGACTGCGTTCCGGCCTTACCAGCCAGCTCTGATTGGTCTGAGGCAGCAAGAGAAAGCCGCGATAACGCACCACGGCCTGTTGGCTCATCGGAAATCCCATCGCTCAGGGGATCGTTGGCTTGTGTCTCCGCTATTTGAGACCACAACATCTGGTGTGCTCGCCATCAACAGAATCTTTTTGGGATCCCTGGGTCTGATCTGGTCGATTGTCATGCATCTCGAAAAAACCAGTCAGTCAGAGCTGTTGCGGCGCAGTGAATGTGCTTTGGGCGACAAATTTCAGTTGCTTTGGATACAACGTGATCAGCCCCGCGCCATCCACATATGGTGTGTCAGGTCAGCGCGAACAACAGGAGGTCAGCCTCTGGATCGGCGGCACATAAGTCGTCGACGACAGCATCCATCCGGTGGAAACCCAGTCCATCGCCTTGCTGCAGGCGCTCCGGCACCGCATCACTGCCGTTGAGCTTCACCGTTCCGTTGATGACCTGCAGCCAGAGCAGCGGACCGCCGGTTGAAGGAAGCGCCAGTTGTCTGGCCTGTTCCGGCCGGGCACGCCAGAGATGCACGCTTCGGGCAATCCGCATGGCACCCCAGTTGCTCTCAGGAGCAATCAGCGGTGTCCACTGGCCATCGATCGGAAAGGATTTCTGTTCATAGGCCGTGGGAATTCCCTGCTTCTCCGGCTCGATCCAGATCTGCAGCAGCCGGCAGGGTTCTGTGCCCTGGTTGATTTCGCTGTGGGTGATGCCGGTGCCGGCCGACATCCTCTGCACTTCTCCGGCATGGATGACGGCGCTGTGACCGATGGAGTCCCGGTGGCTGAGTTCACCGTCCACCATCACCGTGATGATCTCCATGTCGCGATGTGGGTGCATGCCGAAGCCTTTGCCGGCGGCGATGGTGTCGTCATTGATCACGCGGAGGGGGCCGAAACCCATCCAGTTGGGGTCGACGTGGCCCGCGAATGAAAAACTGTGCCAGGAGTCAAGCCAGTCCAATCGGCTGTGGAAGCGCTCAGCGGCCGGGCGGAAGACGACGGTTGGAGCTTGTGTGGTCTCAACCGGTTGCATGGTGGTTCCGGGGTGGGATCAACAAAAGACTGTTCTGATTCAGAGCAGCAGTGGGCTCATTTGCAGCAGCCGCTGGAGCAGATCGTTGATGGTGTCGTCCTTGGCGGGTCTGGCGTTGTTGCTCAGGAGTTGCCGTCCAACCACCTGAGCGCCGAGATGGGTGAGCTGGATACGCAGGGACAGGAGCAGTTCCATGCCGCCACCGCCGGAGAAGGTGGCCATGGCAATGGGTCGGCCATTGAAAAGTGCTCGGAAGTCCTCCCCGCTCACCGACAGCCAGGCGATGGCATTGGAGAGTGATGGCGGGATCGAGCCGTTGTATTCCGGAGCGCAGATCACCCAGCGCGTGGCTGTCATCAATTGTTCCTGAACCGGCCCGACCGCTCGTGGCATTCCCTTCGCCTGGGAACGGGGGGTGAACAGCGGCAGATCGATCTCCGTCAGGTCGAGCACCTCAGCGGTCTGCCCAAGGGATCTGGCCTGCTGAGCAAATCGCTCAGCCAGTTTCAGGTTTTCCCCATTGCTGGCGGCGATCGCCAGCAGATCCGTGCGTGCTGCGTTTGTCATACCCAGAGGATTGACGGAGGTGTTTTAGGGACCTGCTGGTGATCGCCTGTAGGACCAGGGTGATCCTCAGGCTGTTTTCAATTCGGCTTCGCGGTAAGGCACGAAGCTGGCTTTGCGTGCTCCACAGATCGGGCACTGCCAATCGTCGGGAATTGCCTCGAAGGGGGTGCCTGCGGCGATGCCGGAATCCGGATCCCCCTCGGCGGGGTCGTAGATCATCGAGCACACCTTGCAGATCCACTTGCCCGGGATCGGTTGATCGGCCTGGCCTGCGGTGCCCTTGCCTTGCAGGGCCTCGAGGGCAACGCCATAGGTTTCGGCGTGATGCTGCTCGATCGGGGTCAGCAGGCCGAAGTTCTTGGCGGCGGTGCGGAACAGGCCCGCATGCTCCTTGGATTCGCTGCTTTGCTCGGCGAATTCCGCTGCGGCTCCGCTGTCCCGGTCCTGCCGGGCCTGGGCGGCGAACTCCGGATACATCGTTGTGTATTCGTAGGTTTCGCCTTCAATCGCCAGTTCCAGGCAGCGCTTCAGCATCGCTTGCTTTTCTTCGTCGCTGAGCTGGTCGGGGTCGCCCACCACCAATTCCGGATGCAGCAGGCGGAAGTGCGCAAAGGCGTGTTCCGTTTCCTGAGCTGCGGTGTCACGAAACAATTTGGCCAGGTCTTTGTGGCCCAGTTGTTTGGCCACATCCGCAAAGAACAGGTACTTGCGGTTGGCCATGCTTTCGCCGCCGAAGGCGGCATCGAGATTGGCGTGGGTGGAGGGCTTCGATAGATCCATTGCCGACGATCAAATGATCAATACTTTACAGCTAACTCGTAGTGAGTATGAGTTAGCGGGTCATTTCGTCGCTCAGTAGTTGGCTCCGCTGCGGCGTTGGTGCACCGCCGTGCTGCCCTGGGCGTCGAACAGCCCTCCATGGCTCACCTCGGCATAAATCAGCCAGTGGTCGCCGCATTCCATCCGCTGCTTCACGCTGCCTTCGAGCCATGCCAGTGCATCCGGAAGCAGCGGTTGCTCGGCAGGGCTGTCTTCGAGGTCCAGTCCCTCGAAACGATCGGCGCCAGGCTCAAAGGGTTGGAGAAACTGTTTCATCGGTCCGTTTTCGCGTCCTTCCGCCAGCACATTGAGAGCGAAGCGATCGCCCTTGTGCAGCAGCGCTTCAACGGCACGATCCTTGGCGACGGCCACTGTGATTCCAGGTGGCGTGAAGCTGGCCTGACTGACCCAGCTGGCGACCATGGCGCCGCTCAGATCACCCTTGCGGGTGGTGAGCACGCACAGGGAGCCGATGACTCGCCCTAAGGCCACGACAGCGGGATCGCTGCGGCTTTCGCTCAGCCCGCCGGCGCTGCGGCGTTGGGCCCGCTTCTGCGTCTGCAGCAGTTGGCGGCCGAACCGGGTGCCTGTTTCCTCCAGCTGCTTCACCCGAGCAGCATCGGGGCTGAATTTCACCCGGATCGGCTCAAAACCGAAGCTGAACCCTCCATCGCGCAGTTTGTTCTCCAGCAGATCAACGGCTTCTCCGCTCCAGCCGAAGCTGCCGAAAACACCCACCGGTTTGCTGCGATCCCCTTCCGCCAGCAGTGTGCCGAGGGCTGACACGATTGGTGTTGGAGCATGCCCACCGAGCGTGGGCGAGCCGATCAGGATGGCGTCAGCCTGCTGGATGGCCTTCACCAACTCATCCGCGGGGGTGAATTCACAGTTGAGGCTGTTCACCCGGATGCCGGTGCGGTTCACACCCTGCGCCAGGGCATCGGCGATAGCGGCCGTGTTGCCGTAAGCGCTCGCGAACAAGAGCACAACGTTCAGGCTGGCCTGTTGATGGCGCTCTCCCCAGCGGCGGTAGTCACTGAGGAGGCTTCGCCAGCTCACCTCGATTGCCGGACCGTGGCCGGGGGCGATGGTTCGGATCTCCAGCTCCTCCAGCCGTTCCACCAAGGCATCCACCTGACGGGCCATCGGTGCCATCAGGCAGTCATAGAAATGGCGGCGTTCCTCTTCTGTGCTGCTCCGGTTGCTTTCCGCCCACGCCGCCGTACAGAGGTGGGCGCTGAAGAACTTGTCGCTCATCAGCAGACCCAGGCTGGTTTCAAACGCCAGCAGCCCTCCTGGCCAGCGTGGTGTGGGGGCCGGCAGGAGTTGAAGGTTGCGGCCGTCGCCCATGGGTAGATCCTGCTCGTGACGGATCACGCGAATCGCCGGCAGATCCGGTAGGGGTGGTTGTTCGCTCTGCTGGCCAGGCGGAGTTGGTTTGCGCAGGCTCCACAACTCCTCCAACAGCTTGGCGCCGGCGTTGGAGGCGATCAGTTCCAGCCTGGAGTAAGCCTCCGCCAGCATGCGCAACAGCGCGACGCGGTTCGGGTTCACGTGACCAACCACCACCAGCAGTGGTTGGTCACGGTCAGAGACCAGAGCGGCCAGAGCGGGAAGAAACACCTCGCCGTAGGCCGCCCCTGGGGGATGAACCAGAACGGCCGGCTGGCCGTCAGCGGCTTCGAAGAGAACGCTGTTGGCCGTGCTTCCCCGCTCCAGGGCGTACTCCAGCTCGAAGCGGCTGCGTTCAGGACTCAGTCCGCGCAGCCCGATCACGCCGGGGTCAATCGGCAGCTGGATGGTCTGCCGTGTTGCGGTCGCGCTCATCAGTAGTGGTTGCCAACTTTGCGGTGGTGCACAGCAGTAGTGGCGTCGGCATCCGCCACATTGCCTTGTTCCACCACGGCATAGATCACCCAGTGGTCGGGGCCTTCCATGCGCTGCTCCACCCGGCAGCCGAGATAAGCCAGCGCGTCTCCCAGAACTGGGCCGCCATCCGCGACACCGTCAAGCACGTTCACACCGGCGAATCGATCAGCACCGGGCGGGAAACGCTTCAGGAAATGCCTGAGCAATGGCTGGTGGTTGTCCTGGCGCAGCACGTTGAGCACGAAACGGTCGCCAACCTGCATCAGGGCTTCGATCGCCCGGTCCTTGGCCACCGCCACGGTCAGCCCTGGAGGCGTGAAGCTGGCCTGACTCACCCAGCTCGCCACCATGGCGCTGCGACGTCGCTCGTCCCCTTCTCCCTGACTGGCCGTCACCACATACAACCCACCACTGATCCGACCGAGGGCTTTGTCCAGCTCGCCATCCAGGCTCTTCATCGCAGCGATGGCCTTGTCCTTGGTCAGAAGCTGGCCGAGGTCGGTCCCGGCCTCTTCGCAGCGCTGGTAATCGCTCCCCTGAGGCAGCTGACGGATGCGCAGCGGCGCGAAGGCCTGCTTCTGTCCCTGACTGCGCAGCTGATCCGCCACGGCATCGATGGGTTCGTCGTTGCCGCCGAAGGCGTCGTAGACCCCCACCACTTGCTTGGGATGCAGGGCAGCCAGCAGGGTGCCGATCGAGGCCTGGAGATCCGGCTCCGGTTCTGCCGGCCAGGTGGGCACCACAACAGCCTTGGCATCACCGATCAGGGCGGTGAGTTCTTGTGGATCTGTGGCCCGCAGGTCCACCAGCTGCACCTGGGCATCGGCTTTGCCGACCCCGTGGGCAATGGCCTGACTGATCCGATCGGAGAAGCCGTACTGGCTCAGGTAACAGACGGCGGCATAGCTCTCGCCTTTGCTGCGCTGGCCACTCCACTCGCGGTAGTCGCTGAGCCAGTGGCTGAGGTGATGGCGCAGCAGGGGGCCGTGTCCCACGGCGATCGTGGTGATCTCCGGCAGGCCATCCATGCGCTTGAGGGCCTGCAGCACGCTGCGGGCATTGGGGCCCATCAGGCAGTCGTAGTAGAAGCGGAAATCCGGAGCGATGGCGCCGGGATCGGCGTCGAAGACGTCGTCGGAGCAGTAGTGCAGGCCGAAGGCGTCGCAGGTGTAGAGGATGCCTGTGCCGTGATCGAAGGAAAAGATCGTGTCCGGCCAGTGCAGGTTCGGAGCACTGAGGAATTCGAAGCGGTGCTGGATGCCGCTCTCGGGATTGGTGCCGAGATCCAATTCCTCGCCGGACTTCACCGCACGGGATTTGAACGGTCGGTGCACCTGGTCCTGCAGGAACTGCAGCGCCACCTTGGAGCCCACGATTTCGATCTCGGGATTCAGATCGATCAGGTCACCGATCAATCCGGAATGGTCGGGTTCGGTGTGGCTCACGATCAACACATCGATCGCGGTTGGATCGATCTGCTGCTTGAGCAGGGGGATCCAGGTGTCGCGGAACTTGGCGTGGCTGGTGTCGATCAGGGCGGTGCGTTCTCCCCGCACCAGAAAGGCGTTGTAGGTGGTGCCGTTGCGCAGGCCGAATTCGATGTCGAAGCGGCTGCGGTCCCAATCGAGGGAGCGAAGCGTGTTGGTGTCGGCGGCGATGGCCTCGCACTGCAACGACAGCTTCGGAGCAGCAGGAGCAACGACCATGAAAGCGACCGTGACGGATTTGAACTGTACGGAGATTCCTCGAAGCCCAGAGGCAGAGACTGGTAGTAACTACAACTTTTTTGTGATGGCGTCCTCGACGCTCCGGCAGAGCATTGGGCCCGGGATCCTGCTGGCTGGTGCCTGCATCGGTGGATCCCATCTGATGTCGTCCACCACGGCTGGTGCCCGTTTCGGGTTTGCTCTGGTCGCTCTGATCCTGCTCACCAACCTGGTCAAGTACCCCTTTCTGCGCGTGGGTACCCGCTTCACGGCGGCCACGGGTCTGTCGCTGCTGGAGGGGTTTCAGCGCCGTAATCCCCTGTACCTGCCCATTTATTTGGTGGTCAGTCTGGTGACGGGGACCTTCACCATCGCGGCCGTCAGCTTTGTGGCTGGGCTCCTGCTGACCAATGTTCCCGGATTGTCGCAACAGGACCCGTTTGCGTTGTCCATTGCTGTTCTGGTGGTGAGTGGGCTGGTGCTGCTCCTGGGGCATTACCGGGCCCTGGATCGTCTCTCCAAATTGCTGGTGCTGCTCCTGACGCTGCTCACCGGTGTGGCGGCGGTTTCGCTGCTGATTCGAGGCCCTGTCGGGGCTGTGGCCTCCAGCTGGGTCAGCACCGATCCCAGCCCCTGGACCATGGCCAACCTGGCTTTTCTGATTCCGCTGATGGGCTGGATGCCCGGCCCGGTGGAGATGTGCGTGTGGCCGTCACTGTGGATGTTCTCCCGGGCCCGCGACACCGACCACACCGCAACGCCGAAGGAAGCCGAGTTCGATTTCAACCTCGGCTATGGCGTCACCGTGGTGACGGCGATGTTCTTCGTGATCCTGGGTGCCTACACGATGTACGGCAGCGGTGACGGAATGCTGGCCGGCAGTGGTGTGTCCTTCGCCCAGAAGCTGATCAAGCTCTACACGGCCGCCATGGGTGGCTGGGCCGCCTGGGTGATCATCCCTGCAGCCTTTTCCGCCATGTTCAGCACCACCCTCACCTGCCTGGACGCCTACCCCCGCAGCATTGCGGCGATCCAGGGACTGCTGCGCGGTCATGACAGTGGTGATTCCGCGCCAGGGCCGATGCAACGCCGTTTCGATCTCTGGGTCGTGGTGCATCTCTTGGCGGCGATCCTGGCGCTTGTCGTCGCCAAAAGCGGCGGCATTGGTGTGAAAGATTTTGTGTTCGGAGCGATGACCGGCAGCTTCCTGACAGCGCCACTGTTCGCCTGGATGGCCATGGACACGATCAACAGCAGCCTGGTGCCTCCCGAGCACCGCTACGGGCGACTGACCCGGGGCTTCTGCTGGTTTGGTCTGGCGTTTCTCACAGGCTTCAGCCTGCTGTTCATCGCCCGCTACTTCATCGGTCTGGGAGCAGCCGCCTAGGCGACGGGGGCCAGCAAAAAACCCCCGCTGAAGCGGGGGGAGTAGTCCGTTCTATCCACCGCTGCGTGGTGCGTCAGCTTTCCACCGTCACCGTGACGCTGGTGTGGCTGACGGCTTTCCCGGCGCTGATCTCCAAAATGCCGTCGCGGTAGGTGGCCTTCAGCTGATCGCGGTTTAGGCCTGTGGGGAATCGGAAGCTGCGGCTCCAGGTTCCGGTGCGGAACTCGCTCAGCAGAGCGGGCTTCTCGGATTCGCCATCGGAAGCAGCTTGGCGCTCGGCGCTCACCACCAGGGTGCGGTCGGTTGCCTTGATATCGATGGTGTCACGCTCCAC
Organism: Synechococcus sp. CO36386bin_29; assembly: GCA_011523835.1. Lineage (GTDB taxonomy): Bacteria > Cyanobacteriota > Cyanobacteriia > PCC-6307 > Cyanobiaceae > Synechococcus_C. The sequence continues at coordinate 12,315 of WTFZ01000134.1, forward strand.
ACCCGGCAGCTCAAGGCGAACGGTGTAGGACTCATCGGCTTCGACCACCTCGGCGTTGGGAACACGTTCAGCGGTAGCCATCTGCTGTTCGAGACGCTCGAACAGATCGAAAGGGGATTGATGCAGGGTCAGCATGATTGTTGATCCGAAGAGTGAACATCTGCGGACTGGGTTGATTGCCCGCAATGACAATCTGCGTTGCCTTGATGTGATTCAGAAGGGCGAGAACCGTCTGTTTCTGTTCGGTGCCCACGACCGGGTTCGGTTGGCACCACTGAAATGTCGTTGAAACCGAAGCGATGAATTCGAGCTCAGCTCCACCACCAGTCGCTGAAACAGGCTGCCTGGCCGCAGCAGAGGTTGTCTTCGTTCCAGAGGGTCCAGATGCGGGCATCGCGAATCTGGAACCGGCGTCCGCCTTGGCTGATGCGTGTGCCGCTGTAGCCGCGAATCGCCTCTTTGGTCTGAGCTTCCGTGAGGGCCGTCTGTCGCTCACTTCGCTCCTCTTCGGGTGCCGTCAGGCGTGAGGGCATGCCCACGAGCTGCTCCCAGCGCAGGCCCCAGAGCTGCAGGGCTGCTGAATTGCCATACAGGATCAGCGGGTCGCTGCCGGTGCCATGGGCCAGCACGGGAAAGCCGCAGGCGAACAGTTCCTGGCAGACCAGACGCATGGACTGGTGCGAGCGTTCGCAAGCCATCAGCGGGCGATCGAAGGCTCGCTGATGGGCATTCAGCAGCAGCCTCACCAGCCCACGCTTCTCCCCGCTCAACCAGGGAACTTCGTTCATGCCCTGATCAGTGGCCTGCTGCCATGGCCTGGAGCATGGCCCGCTGGGCACTGGCCTGACCGTGGCCGCGAAGGTTGTCCAGAAACGTGCCGCGGGCCTCTGGGAAGCGCGGGTCTTCCGCAAGCGGCAGGTCTCCGGCGGCATCGAGGCCTGTGTCGCCTTCCATCGCTGGGGTGATCACCACCAAGTCGCCATCGAGGCTGCGGTTGTAGCGCCACCACAGGGCGGGATCGAGAACCGCCGGATGGGGAAGCAGGGGAACAGGTATCTCCTCGGAAGGCGCGGGATCCTCGGCTCTTTTCTCGGCGAGGCTGGCCAGGGCCTTGCGGCGCTGTTCCGCCAGGTCTTCCAGGAGCTTGGTTCGGTTGCGGCCCCGCAGCTGGAACAGCACGAAGGGGTCTTCGCTGAAGCGATCCCCCATCAGGAAATACACCGCGCTGATGTGTTTGCAGGGGTTGGCTTTGTCCGGGCAGCTGCACTCGCTGCGCACCTCCTGCAGCTTGAACGGGAACAGGCGCTTGCCGCTGGCTGCGAAGGCCCGTTCGATGTCTGAAGGCATGATTCCCGCCAGCAGCTGGGCCGACCAGCGAGCTTTCTGGGTCAGGGCTTCCAGCACGTAGCCCCAGTCTTCATCGTTCAGGACGTCCAGCCAGAGTTTCACCTTGTACGGCGCGTCATCGGTGCCCTGAACCCGGGCGTGAACCCGACGGCCTTCGAAGCGGATCGAGGTCACATGGCCTTCGCGGGCGTATCCCCAGGCCCGCTCCAACCGTTTCTTGAAGCGGTAGCCGTTGATCAGCTCCATCCATTGCTCCACCCACCAGGGCTGTTGGCCCAGGCCGTCGTCGCCGATGGCGGTGATCCCGGTGCTGTTGGTGTTGCTGATGGTCATGGTCAGGTGTCCTCCAAGGAAACGAGATCACGCAATTGATCGCCACCGAGGCTTCCGAGCCAATCCTCCCCGGAGCCGATCACATCCTCTGCCAGCCGGGATTTCTCGCGGATCATCCGGTCGATCTTTTCCTCCACCGAGCCACTGGTGATGAATTTGTGCACCATCACCCGGTTGGTCTGGCCGATCCGGTAGGCCCGGTCGGTGGCCTGGTTTTCCACGGCCGGGTTCCACCAGCGATCGATGTGGAACACGTGGCTGGCCCGGGTGAGGTTGAGGCCCACACCACCAGCTTTCAACGAGAGCAGGAACAGCTGTGGACCGCGGGGATCCTCCTGGAAGCGATCCACCATCGCCTGGCGTTCGTTCTTGCGGGTGCCGCCGTGCAGGAAGGGCACTTCCGCTTTCCAGCGTTGCTGCATCCAGCCCTGGAGCAGATGCCCCCATTCGGCGAACTGGGTGAAGAGAAGGGCGCGATCGCCGGCTTCGATCACCTCCTCGAGGATTTCCTCAAGCCGTTGCAGCTTGGCGGAGCGGCCCAGGAAGCCATCGTCCACCGCCCCTTCGCTGAGGGCCAGGGCGGGATGGTTGCAGATCTGCTTGAGCCGGGTCAGCAGCGCCAGCACCTGGCCATGGCGCTGGCCGCGTGGCGCCCGTGCGATCGCATCGAGGGTGTCTTCCACGGTTTTGCTGTAGAGCGATTTCTGCTCTTTGCTGAGGCCCACCCATTCGCTCAGTTCCACCTTCTCCGGCAGATCCGAGATGATCGATTTGTCGGTTTTGAGCCTCCGCAGAATGAACGGACCAACCCGGGCCTTGAGGTCCCGGAGTGAGGCCATGTCTCCGTAGCGTTCGATCGGCATCCGGTAGCGCTGGCGGAAGAAGTCTTCTTCTCCCAGCACCTTGGGGTTGAGGAAGTCCATCAAGGCCCACAATTCGCTCACCCGGTTTTCCACGGGGGTGCCGGTGAGGGCGATGCGGAAGCGGTTGCTTTTGCTGGGGCGGGCCAGATCCCTGGCGGCCTGGCTCTGCTTGGCGCCGGGGTTCTTGATCGCCTGGGCTTCGTCAATCACCACCCCCTGCCAGTCCTGGGTTTCCAGCAGTTCGCTGTCCCGCTGCAGCAGCCCGTAGCTGGTGAGCACCAGATCCACCTCCTTCAACGCTTTCTTGAGTTCGGCGGGTGTGGAGGGCCGGCGCGGGCCGTAATGCTCGGTGACCTTCAACTCCGGGGTGAACGATTCCGCCTCCCGTCGCCAGTTGGTCAGCACCGATGTGGGGGCCACCAGCAGCACCGGGCGCTTCAGTTCCTGTTCTGCTTTGAGGTGCTGCAGAAACGCCAGCAGCTGAATGGTTTTGCCCAGGCCCATGTCGTCAGCCAGGCAGGCTCCCTGGTCGAAGCGGTGCAGGAAGGCGAGCCAGCCGAGGCCCCGCTCCTGATAGGGCCGCAGTTGGCCGCTGAATCCTTCCGGGGCCGGCAAGGGGTCGGGGGCCTTCTGCTGGTGGTATTGCTCCAGCACCGATTGCAGCCGTGGGCCGGCATCGAAGCGGTGCACCGGCATCCGCATCAACAGTTCCCCTTCCGTTCCCGTCAGCCGCAGCGCGTCATCGAGGCTCAGTTCCGGTTTCGCGCCACAGAAGCGTTCGGCGTTCTTGAGGTCGTTGGGTCGCAGTTCGATCCAGGCCCCCTTGTGGCGCACCAAGGGGCTGCGCTTGCCGCTCAGACGCTCCAGTTCCCGCAGGGTGAGCGTCACCCCGCCGATCATCAGATCCCACTCCCAGTCGAGACATTCGCCCAGGGTGAAGCCGCGGGACCGCTCTGGAAGTTCGGCCTTGATCGACAGGCCCAGTCGGCTGGCCAGGCCGCCGGAGAGGCTGGGCGGCAGCTCCACCCCCACACCGGCATCCCGCAGCTGGCGGGCCGCCGTGCGCACCAGCACGAAGGCTTCGGCCGGGGTCAGCTGCATCCTGTCCGGCGTGGCGCTCTCCAGGCCCCGTTCGATCGGTGGGAACACCGTCAGGGCGCGTCCCAGGCCCTCCAGCAGCACTTCGCCCGGTTGATCCACCTGGATCTCCCCGAGTTGCAGCATCTCGGCGCCGGAGGCCCAGGCTGCGGCGGCCGGGAGCTTCAGGCTGGGGTCAGCTTCCGCCTGCAGCCCGAAGCGCAGCTCCCAGAGATCCTCCCCATCCGGTGGGGTGTGCAGTTCAAGGCAGGTGCGGGCCGCAGCAAAACCGCCGGCGATGCCCTCCCTCCAGTGATGGCTGGCGGTGGCCAGGCGTTCGGCTTCTTCATCACCGATCTCGATCACCCCGGTTTCCGAGCCCAGGGCCTCCTGCCAAAGGGTCAGCAGGGGATCGAGGCCATCCGTGGACGGTTCAAAGTCCTTGCGCAACTGCGCGTCCACTAGGTCTTCCAGCAGCGTCGCCACCCGCAGGCGTCCGCTGCGGGGCCGGCAGCTGGCCACAGGGTTGGCGGCCCGCATGGCCTCCGGTCGCAACCGGGTGGTGCGGTTGCTGCGGCGCCCCAGGGGTTCCCGCCAGGGCAAGGCACAGGTGGCCACCAGCGGCAGGCTGGCCGCCAGATCCTCCAGCCGGCGCCGGTCTT
>WTFZ01000161.1 GCA_011523835.1 Synechococcus sp. CO36386bin_29
ACCTTCAAAGAAGCTGCGGCGATTGCCTGACCCAGGAAACCCAGAAGAACAGCCCGGATGAGAACCGTTCCCGGGGCCGCACGTACCAGATGTGGAAAGAGTTTTAAGTGCCATGGTTGGCTTTCTTTTTATTTTGCCACCCCTGACCAGCTTTATGCGGCCAGATCCACATCCGGTTCTTCCACCGGGTGTTCTGAACAACCAAGCAGCTCCTGACACTCCAGCAACAACTGATCCACACCATCAAGGCGATGCTGCTCTTCGGCCGGCATCGTTTGGGCTTCGCTGCGATGCATCTCCTGCTGTCGTTCAAGACTCTCCAGACGCTGCTCGAGCTTGATCAGACGTTGAGACAGAGCATTGAGGGTTTGAGCAACATCCTCAGCCGTACGGGTGATACGGAAAGAGACGGACTGGGTCATCCGAAAACAGAACAGCAATGGGCTGATGACAACACATGCACGACAGACCCTCAAGTCGCGCATCCGGTGATGCCACTGTGGATTGAACTCGAAAGACCATCCTCAGGGAGTTTGACGTGCTGCCTTCACTGCTGACGCTGCTGGTGTATCTGCTGGCGGGCACCATCTTTGGATTATTAGCCATCAAAACCGGGCTGCCTGCCGCACCCCTCGCCGGAGCTCTCATCGGAGCTGCCGTGGTGAGCATGAGCGGACGTCTTGAGGTGGCGCAGTGGCCCACCGGCACACGAACAGCACTGCAAATCGGTATCGGCACAATCATTGGGACGGGTCTGACCACGGCTTCCCTCGATCAACTGAAGGATCTCTGGAGGCCGGCTGTGCTGATCACGGTGACTCTGGTGCTCACTGGTGTGGTGATCGGTCTTTGGACCAGCAGACTCTTGGGTGTGGATCCACTGATCACCTTGCTTGGTGCGGCACCGGGTGGGATCAGTGGCATGAGCCTGGTCGGAGCCGATTACGGAGTGGGGGCAGCCGTTGCTGCACTCCACGCCGTACGACTGATCACAGTGCTTCTGGTGCTTCCATTGGTCGTCAAAATGCTGGCCACACTTGGTTTCGGCAGCTCTTGAGCCGACCCTGGACAGAAGATTAAGAATCGATAACTTAGCGACGATGGCTTGCAGTGTCTATCGATGATCAGCCTCCCGATGCGTCTTGCCCTGCTGCTGCCGATCGCGGGCATGTTGTGGTCGGCTGCTCCTGGCAGAGCGGCAAGCAACAGTCCGGCCGAAAAGGGGGCGAAGATTTACTGCTACATGCGCAGGAGCGGCAACGATCACGTCGTGAGTTGGGAAGCCTCTTATTCGCTGATCAAACGTCAGAGCGGTGGCCTTTTCAAAACCTCTCCGCAACACGCTGCCGTGATGATCACCGAAGCCGTTGTCGAAGACCCAGACAACTTCCCTGACTGTGGTCAGTACCTGGGGGATCTGTTCGGTGGGTCCCGAGACATTCCCGAATCCGCCACCTCATCAACCCGCACCAGCGAGAGCGAAACACCCTCCAACTGGGATGCTGATGAGCGTTACAGCTACTGAAACCGGTCGGCGATGGATCAGTCTCGGAATCAGATTCAATCTCCTCATCGGCTGGTTTCCGTTCTGATCCTGAGCGGGTTGCTGATCAGCACCGCAAGCTGCCGAGGCCAATCCAGTGACACCGCTCCAGCCGAGCCAGCTGCCGTGGGGGTGAACGAGTGTCTGGACAATCTGAACCTCCAACGCCTGGATGCCGCCTTAGATCGCTGCAATGCAGTGGTTCTCACTTACCGCAGCAATCCGGCTCCACTTGTCGACCGATCGTTGATTTTCAACTTGATGAACCGACCTGATGAGGCCTGCCGCGACGTGAGCAAGGCTGTCAATCTGCTTAAGCAAGGCAAGCAAAAACCTGACGCGATGTTTGTGCACGAGCTGACTGTGCGTCAGCAGTCCTGCAAACTCCGCGCGACCATCGCCGGCAAGGACTGACGTTCAACGCTCACCCGTCGCGGACCCATAAGCAGCTCGATCCGACTGGCCTTGCTGGCCACCAGTCCATCCACGAGTTGGTCGGCTGGACCGAGCTGAAGCCAATGACTCATGAGCTCTCCCTCCATGCCCAGCCGATGGCAACGATCCTCGGCCTGATCAACATCACCTGGCGTCCAGGGACGCTCCAGCAACACCACCTGGCGGGCCCTGTGGAGGGTGAATCCCAGGCCACCTGCTCCGAAGGTTGCCAGCAACAGATCAGTTGAACCATCTTGAAAGCGATCCACAGCGATTTGACGCTCCTCCGGTTTCTGCCGACCGGTCAGCAAGGCCCCGCCTAAACGTTGCTGCAGCAGCTCAAGAGGCGCAACAAACGAACTGAACAGCACAACGGATTCGCCCTGCGCCCTCAGCTGCTGGACGAGACGTTCAGCGGCTGGCAGCTTGAATTCAGAAGCGATCAAACGCAATGACGTCAACACCGCGAGGGATTCAGCATCAGAGCGCACCTCTCCGGCCTTGACGCGACGGCGATAGTCCTCGATGACCAAAGCCAGCCGGTGATCAAAGCCCCTGGACTGGTTGTGGTCGAGGGCCACTGGGATGAAGGAACGACGCTTGGGAGGCAGGCCCAGCACCTGCTGCTTACGGCGATGCAGGATCAATGGCCTGGTGAGACGACGCAACTCCTCCAGACGACTGGCACCATCCACACGCCAGCGTCGCTGTCCACCACGTTCGCTCCAGTGTCCCTGACAGAACATCTCCTCAAAAGAGCGCTGATCACGGGCG
>WTFZ01000119.1 GCA_011523835.1 Synechococcus sp. CO36386bin_29
AGGTCGAGCAGATCTTCCTGCTCGGCCTGAAAGGAGAGGTTGCCGATGTAGATGGTCATTTCCTGTTGGGACCGATGGACATGTGATCAGTGAAGCCGTGGTCCGAATTGGAAAGTCCTTGATGCTGAAGCCGGAAAGCTGAAGCCTGGGGGAGCGAGCCGTTCAGAGCCGAACGCTGAAGCTGATGCAGTTCCAAGTTACAGCCTTGCCTGTAGCAACGTCACGGCTTTCCGAAGAGAATTGGAAGGACGGCGGAACAACTCAGAGAGTCGTCCATTGTCAGGAGACCCTGACGGAGTGGTTGATGGCCGGGCTCAGTCTTCGCTGCCTTGGTTGGACGGCTGATGGAGAGCTCGATGCTGCCGACAAACTGCAACTCCTGCAGTTGCTGGTACTGAGCGCCCAACCTGAAGTGCAGATCGAATTGATTCACATGCTTGAGGTCACGGCAATGCGTCACCCCAGCACGAGTGTCGACATCACCGCCGTGACCAGTCTCTAGAGCTTGTAACGCTCGGCTGCCTTCTGCTTGCAGGAGTCCTGCGCGGTTTGCACAGATGCTCCTGCATTCACCTCTTCGAGAAAACATTTGCAGGTGTATTCACCCATCCCTGCAGGCGGCGTTTTGCCGGCGCTGGCCATGGCACCGTTGAAGCCAGCCATGCAGAGCCTTGTGATCATGTCCTGATCTCCCGATGCAACAGCTTGTGGAAGCGGCGTTGCAAAAAGGCCCAGTGCGATGGCGATTGCGGGAATGCGGGCATTCATCGGCGTCATGAGGCTCTGGAGATCTGCAGTTCCCGGTTGAGAACCTTAAGCCTCTGCAGCGAACTGAAGACGTCTTCGGGCATTCCCTTCGGCAGATCCACCAGGCTGTGGGATTCAAAGATCTGAATGCGTCCGATCATCCGGCCCTGGAGTCCTGATTCGTTGGCGATAGCACCCACCAGGTTCCCCGGCTTGACCCGATCGCGGTGTCCGACTTCCACCCGGTAACGCGTCATGTTCTCTTCAGGCGGGCGGGCCTCACGCTCGGGGCGACGACGATCCCGTCCACGGTCACTTCTTCGGTCATCGCGGCGATCGTTCCGGAAAGGAGCCTTCAGCCAGCTCTCATCACCAGTGACGAGAAGCGGTTGATCGCCCACCACAAGTTTCAAGGCAGCAAGTGCAAGTTGATCGGCTGTGAGTTCGTGCTCCTGGGACACTCTTTGGATGAGCTCCTGCAGGAGAGGTGTCTCATCGTCGGCTTCTCCCAGGCCAGCCTGACTCAGACGATCCCTGAGTCGATCGAGTCGACTCTGGTTGATTTCCGCATTGCTGGGAATGTCCATCGGCTCGATCGTCTGGTTCACAGCTCGTTCCAGGTTCCCCACAAAACGCCGTTCGCGCGGTGTGACAAAAAGAATCGCCTCACCCGTTCGACCTGCTCGCCCGGTCCGTCCGATGCGGTGCACATAGGCCTCACTGTCGAACGGCATGTCGTAGTTGATCACCAGGCCGATCCGGTCCACATCAAGGCCTCGTGCCGCTACATCAGTGGCCACAAGAATGTTGACGGTTCCCTTCCGAAGGCGATCCACAGTGCGCTCTCTCTGGTTCTGGGGGACATCTCCATTGAGGACCGCGACATCGTGACCCGCCGCTTCCAGAGATTCGGCCACCGTGAGAGTGATTGCCTTGGTTCGGGCAAAAATGATCACCCCCTCACCGGTGACTGCTTCCAGAACTCGGTTGAGTGCCTCAAGCTTGTGAGAGTTCTGCAACGTGATCGAACGCTGGCGGATGCGTTTCGCTTCCCGATCCTTCGTTTTGATCGTGATCTCAGCAGGTTCGCGCAGGTATCGCTTCGAGAGTCGGCGGATCTCATTCGGCATCGTTGCCGAGAAGAGCACCACTTGTCGTTCCTCTGGGAGCTGGTCAAGAATCCACTCCACGTCATCGATGAAGCCCATGCGCAGCATTTCATCGGCTTCATCGAGCACCAGGCTGCGCAGCCCGGTGGTGTCGAGAGTGCCTTGCCGCATGTGATCCATCACCCTTCCCGGGGTGCCGACCACCACATCCACTCCACGCTTAAGAGCATGGATCTGGGAGCGGAAATCCGAGCCCCCGTAAATCGCCAGGACGTGCAGGTGGGGATGCCCAGCGGCGTAGGCCTTGAAGGAGTCAGCCACCTGCATGGCCAGTTCCCGGGTCGGAGCCAGAACCAGAACCCGGGGTTGGGTGCTGCGTCCTTCGAGACGTTCAAGAAGGGGGAGGGCAAATGCCGCTGTTTTGCCCGTTCCTGTCTGGGCCTGACCCACCAAGTCACGCCCGAGCATCAGCTCGGGGAAGGCTGCTTTCTGGATCGGTGAAGGATCCTTGTATCCCTTCTCTTCCAGGGTCTTCAACAGCGCCTCACTGAAGCCGAACCCGGCAAAGCCCGATGGTGTCTCGCTCGGTTCTTCAGCGGCCGGTTCTTGAGGTTCTGCATCACTGCAGGGGGCAATCACTGTTGTGAACAACTCCTCCTTCGGAATTGAATCCATCGGTTGTTCGGAAACAGTGAGATCCACGGCGCAGGGCACTTCGGCCTGCGAGGGGGTCTGGGTCATGGTGAAAACGGCGCTCAGCCTGATTGATCCTTCAAATCAGGCTTGCAACGTCCCATCGGCATATGCCGCGCAGTATTGCTTGCCAACTGTTCAAAGGTGAATCTTTATTTTATCACCCTGCCAAAGTCATCTTCGAGTCGTTCGATATCACTTTCCTCGAGCGTGCTTCCGTGTTGGACCTCGATGATCAGGAGATCGCCCGGTCCTCCACTGGCGCGGTGAATCGAGCCGCAGGGGATATGGAATGTGCTTCCGGCTTTCGCATCAAGTAAACGGTCGTCACAGAGCAGCTGTCCAGTTCCAGCCACCACAGTCCAGTTTTCGCTGCGATGGCGATGGCGCTGCAGGCTCAATCTGCGGCCCTGGCGCACCAGCAATCGCTTGAGTTTGTAGCCAGGGCCTGAAAGCAGGTCTTCATACCAACCCCAGGGGCGTTCCACCCGTGTTGACACGCCTTCGACCTTCACTGCTTCACTCACAGCATGCCGTCATTGACGCCATGCGCCAGTCGGTAAAGGTTCAGCTGTTGGCGTGCCCGAGTAATCGCCGTGTAGAGAAGAGCTGAAGAATCCAACGCGTCTTGCGGAGGCCACAGCACGATCACATCGGTGACCTCACTTCCCTGCGCTTTGTGGATGGTGAGTGCCAGCGCTGGTTCCAGCTGGCGGATGCGCGCCGGATGAATCAGTCGGAACTGGCTGCCTGCATCGCCGTCGTTGCATCGGAACAGCAACCGTCGTGATGCACCTTTGCCCACAACGAGACCCAGGTCGCCATTCGCCAGTCCGAGATCCATCTGATTTTCGCTGCACAGCACCGGCAGACCTTCAGGCCATCCCGCTGGATCATCGCCCTGCACCAGATCGCGATGCAGGGCCTCCACACCCCAGGATCCCCTGCGACGAGGACAGAGAACGATGAGATCGTCGAGCCGCCCCAGCAGTTCTGCACTGGTTGTTGGATTGGGGTTGCCCTCTGCGTCGGTGGTCAAGTCGGCCGTCGCGCGGCCGAGCTCGGCGAGGCGATGTCGCAAGGTTTGGGTCACCGGATCGGGGATGCGACGGTCTCGGCATATCCGGAGGGTGACATTCGCCTGGTCGTTCAGCCCGTTGCAGGCGTTCCAGAACGCCTCTTCCCCCGCGTTGCGGAGCATCTCAGCCAACCGTGCCAAGTCGCCTCTGTTGCGATAAACCCGGTGGAGATTGATCGCGGCATCGCCGAAGCGGTGGCGACGGTCTGCGTGCTGAAGATGTCGCCAGACCGCTCCGACGCCGATCGGCGGTAGCTGATCGGCATCTCCCACGAGCACCAGCTGTGCTTCACGAGGCAGGGCGCTGAGCAAAGCCTGCGCGAGGTTGAGATCAACCATGGAGGCTTCATCGACCACAAGCAGATCGAGATTCAGGGGATGTCGGCCATTGCGCGCGAAGCCTCCAGAGCGCGCTTCCAGGAGGCGGTGCAGGGTGGAGCAGGGGAGTCCCCGGGTTTGCGGGTCGCTTTGCAGTGCTTCCTCCAGGCGGCGGGCCGCCTTGCCGGTGGGAGCCGCCAATTGGATGCGCAGGACTCCGCGTTCAGCCATGGCCTGCAGCAACATCGCCTGCACGGTGCTGGTCTTTCCCGTTCCTGGGCCGCCGCTCACCATCACCAGGCGATGGCGCGTGATGGCCAGAACAGCAGCCCGTTGTTCTGTATTGAGCCTTCCGAGCTCAGGTGGATGCATGGCGTTGGGATGGCTTTTCGCTGGATCGCTGTTCGTTGGATGGCTGTTTGTTGGATGGCTGCCGGTGGGGTGGGCGAGACTGCGATCAATGAGCTCCAGCTCCAGGCGCTGCATGGCCTGATGCCAGCGCGTCCAGTGCAGTTGATCGCCATCGAGAACCATCAAGTGGGGAGGATCTGTCAGCCAGCCGCTGCGCTCGAGCAGCTCGCGCTGGTTCTTCTCGATGCTGATGCTGGTTTCTCCTGCGCTCAGAGCTGCAGTGAGTGCCTGAACGAGTTCCTCGAGCGCCTGGTGATCCGTCTCCAACAGGTCTGCCGCGGGGGGGCGGCGGCGGCGCAGCATGGCCATCACACCGTTGCCGAGCTGCAGGCTGCGTTGTGCTCCTTCGCTTCGGTTCATGGTTGGGTGCCCTGGAGAAGCGTGTTCAGACGCTCGAGCCGTTGCAATGGTGCTGGCTCGATGATCACCCCGGTTCCACCCTGCTCACTCACGCCGCGGAGAAAGACGTAGGCATAGCCGCCGAGATGGCGCTCAGGGGAATAGTCGATCAGGCGCCACTGCAGGAATCGATGCAGGGCAACCAGGTAGAGATGGGCTTGGAGCGGGTAGTGGTGATGAAGCATCTGCTCCTCCATCGCGGCTTGGGTGTAATGCCGTGGGCCGCAATGCAGGGGCTGTCCTTCACCATCCCGCTCGCCGATCCAGTTGCTTTTCCAATCGGCGACCCACCATCGGGCCGTGCTCAGATCATCCCCATCGGTGAACACCAGATCGATCGAGCCCGTGAGAAAGCCCCGGCTGTGAATATCGAGGGTCTCCAGCTGCGCGGCGTAGTCCGAACCGAACCGCTGCTCGGGATCGCAGCGGAAGGCTCTGGCGAGCGTCGAGGCCCGCACAGCACTGCCTGCATGGGCCACTGGTAGATCAAAGCTGAGTTCATGCAGGCGCCGGCGGCTGTGGAGATCAGCCAGGCGAAGCTTGCCGAGAGGTCCGCCAAGAGGTGAACGGAGCAGGGTGGTGATGGCGCTCAGAACGTCATCCTGCAATGAGAGGTCCAGACCTGAACGGCTCAGCTCTCGGGCAACGAGCTCCTGGTTGCTGGGTTGTTCGATCGGCTCATCGAAGGGAAGCTGCTCCAGGATCCGGTGCAGGCAATCCCCTGCCGACGCTCCGCGGGGGAATGCTCCGAGAGCGCCGTTGCGTGGCGGCAAGGCGTCGCCAACCCCCCGTTCAACGTCACTGTTTGGCCCCATGACTGGTTCGCGTGGCGATGCTGCGTCGGTGCCAGCATCCACATCCCGGCCTTCTTCGAGCTCGTGGGGGTTGCTGCGCTTGCTTGGGTGGTGGTTCGAGGCACTGGCGATCCATGCCGAGTAGCTGCTGCGTCCCCAGGAGCGATCCAGGGCTCCCCTGGGGACTGGTGCACACTGAAGCGCCTGTGGCTGTCTGGGTGGGTTCCAGCGCTGAATGGGTGCGGGGGGACGCGGATGATGCAGGCTGATGTGCGGATGGTTCTCGTCTGCTAATGCATCCAGCCAGGGATCCAGAGGATTGCCACTGGGGTTGGCTTCACCCGCACTGAAGAGCACCAAATGGCGTTCAGCGCGGGTGACCGCCACGTAGGCCAGGCGTTCCGCCTCCGCCATGCAGTCCAGTGCGTCGGAGCAGGCGGCTGCCTGGCCGCTGCCCCAGTGCGGATTCAAGGCCACCCTCCAGCTCCCTGTGTGATCGTCTGCGGGAAGACGCCATAGCGGCCCTTTCCCAGGGGATGGTGCCTCCCAGAGGTAAGGGCAAATCACAACGGGATATTGCAGGCCCTTGCTGCGGTGCACCGTCACCACGGCCACGGCACTGGCCGCTAGATCGCTGTAGGGCTGACGCTGATCCGGCACGTTGTCTGGTGGATGCAGGCGTTGCCTGCGTAGCCAGTCGGCCCCTCCTGCAGCATTGAGTCCTTGTCGGTGCATGGCGTCCTGCACAAGGCGTGCGCACTGCTGCAGATCCCCAAGGAGCCGTCCGCGGGTGGAGAGGTCCGCCAGGGTTTCTCCTTCCAGCAACTGGGCCAGGCAGCCCATCAGTCCAAGCCGAGGCAAGGCTTCGGCGAGGGTCTGGAGCTTGGCAGCGAACAGGTCGAGTTGTCCGGTTTGTTCGCATGCCTCGAGGGTGTGGGCAGGCCATTGCATCAGGGCTCCTGCCGCCAGTCGACGCAGGCGTTCATTGTCCGCTGGTCGGGCCATGCCATCGAGAAACCACTGCAACTCACTGGCCCCCTGGCTGCTGAGCACATCCCCAGGGCTGATCAGGCGGCTGGGCAGGCCAACCTTTGAAAGCTCGTCGCGGATCGTTTCAGCCTGTCGGTGGCGACTCACAAGGATGCAGAAGTCGGCAGGCATGAGGGAGGCATCGTTGCCGATGATCTGAAGCAGCAGATCCGCAGCGAAGCAGGGGATGCTCGCTTCCAGGTCGGTCCGGCTCCTGCTCCCATCGGCATCATCGGGATTGAACGCGAGAATCTGCAGGGGGGCCGCCTCTGGCGGGAGCGCCAGAGGGCTGCAGCTGGCCTTCGCCGATACCGCTGGAACCGTGAGTTCGGAGTGTTTGAGTCCTGGAGACATCAAGTGATTCATGGCCTCCATCAGCGGAGGTGTGGTGCGGCGGTTATCGAGCAGGTCGTCGATGCGATCGACCTGAGCGCGGGCAGTTTTGTAGGTCTTGAGATCACCACCACGAAAGCGATAAATCGCCTGTTTGGGGTCACCCACCATCAGCAGCAGGTGGTCGCTGGAGGCAAAACACTGGTGCAGGAGGTTCCACTGCAGCGGATCGGTGTCTTGAAATTCATCGATCAACGCAACCTTGTAGCGCTCGCGCAGGGCTGTGATCCACGGTTGGGATCGGGATGGATCGATTGGGTTCAGTGCATCGAGCAGGCCGGAGAAACCCACCACTCCGCGACGTTGGCGTCGTTGGTCGATCTCCTGCAAGCCGCGAATGAGCAGGTAGCGCCAGGTTTGTTCCCCTGGCCCATCCCAGAGTTCAGCGATGGCTCGCATCAGCTCCGGTCTGGGCAGGCTCGGTGCGTCCTCGCCGCATTTCCGGGCTGTTTTGGCAAAGACACCCGGGTGGTAAAAATTGCCAAACAAGTCTTGATTTCGCACGTCTGCGTAACGAATCGGTAACGACTGCGTTTCGCTTTTTGCTTGAAGCCAGCTGCTCAGCAGAGCGGCACGATTCTTTCTGGGGTTGCGGCTGTAAGGCTTCGTGTCCTTGCAGCCGAGGCTGTGCCACTCCTGCGCGCACTCGCGCAGGCAGCGGTCGAGGGCGTCGCCTTCATGGCTCCAGAGCTCGCAAACCTGCAGCCAGCGCTGCTCGAGCCAGACGGGAAAGACATCCCGCAGAGCAGTCTCAGCATCGATGGCCTCGGCGTCTTCGGCGATTCGCACACCGCAATCACCATCAAGACGCAGAAGTTCGGCCGTCAGGGTGTCTTCCCGCAGCCCTGTCTGCAGGAGCCCAGCGACATCTCCTGGATCAAGGGTGAGGACCTGTTCGCGCCAGAGGTCATGGGCCACCTCCTCCACCAGGGTCTGAGGGTCATCGTCGACTGAGAGATCCATGCTCCGGCCACTTTCCAGGGCTTGCCGGCGGAGGGTGCGCCGACAGAAGCCATGGATGGTGGTGATATCGGCTCGCTCCAGTGCTTCGAGAGCTTCAAGAAGCAGGCTCGCCTTGCTTCTACGCCCTGTTGGATCGCGGCCGTTTTCGGCCAGCCACTCCTGAAGAACCGCATCGGTTGCCGTTGCCTCGCCATCGCCTCTCTGTTCAAGACACAGAAGACCTTGCAGCGCTCCGTCGAGTCGCTTGCCAATGCGATCGCGCAGTTCGTCGGCCGCGGCCTCTGTGAACGTCACCACCAGCAGCGCATCGAGTCTGAGCTCCCGTTCCACCACCAGCCGCATCACCAGATGGGCCAAGGCAAAGGTTTTGCCGGTGCCTGCACTGGCCTCCAACAATCTCAGCCCTGGGTTGAGCGGGTAGCAGTTCGGCTCGAACCGGCTGGTGCGGGTGTCCCCGGGGACTGTCATTGGCGTCTGGCCTCGAGAAGCGGGGAATACAAGCTGTCGAATGCGCCGTCGAACCCCGGGCTGCTGAGCAGTCGCTCCGCATCGCAACCGTCACCGAAACAGGCCTGGAGATCACTCCGTTCCCGTTCCGCCCAACGCTTGACGCCGCCATGCCAGCAAGTGCTGAAGGCGCGGTCGGCAACGTCTCTGCCTTTGGCCAGGGCGATGGCCCGGGCCAGTCCGCTTTCCGGGGGGATCGGCCAGCAGGTCCGGCGTCCTTCCTCAGCCAGCGCGAACAGGTCGCTGAGTAAGCCATCAGCCTGCTGCGGCTCCATCGGCATCCAGCGCATGGCGATGGTGAAGGTCTCGGCTTTGCTGCTGCTCTCACCGCGGCAGATCACCACCGTCGGAGCAGCTCGGCCGGATCGTTGGTTGAGCAGATGTTTGAACCAGCCCTCGAGCACGCTGCGGGCCTGAAGCTTGGATGCGCTGATCATCACCCCGGTTTCTCCTGCCATGGGCAGTGGCGGTATGGAAAGCCCTTCCCATCGCGGAGGCTGCTGGAGGGATCCGAGGCTGAACAGGGTGGTTTGCAGGTTTTGCCAGCGTTGCTCCAGGCGGATGTCGCTCAAGGCCGCCCCAGCCCCGGGCGGCAGCAGTCCCCGGCCCTGACTCCAGCGGATCCACTCCCCAGATCTGGTG
This sequence comes from Synechococcus sp. CO36386bin_29, assembly GCA_011523835.1. Taxonomy (GTDB): domain Bacteria; phylum Cyanobacteriota; class Cyanobacteriia; order PCC-6307; family Cyanobiaceae; genus Synechococcus_C. Next base: position 9,084 of record WTFZ01000119.1, read on the forward strand.
ACGTCCCACCGGGCTTCAGGGTGGGTCTTGAGCCCATCGAGTTCATCACGCAGGCGCTCGGTGATCAAGGCGCGGAGGGCGCGTTCGGGCAGGGCCAGCGGTGCACGATCTTCAACGGCATCGCACCATTCCCCGGCTTCGATGCCACGCTCCCGCAGCCAGGCTCTTTGGGGAGCCTGCAGCCAGCGTTCCAGCTGTTCCACCTGGTCGCTGTTCAGCGTGGTGGCGTGCGCTGGCGGGGCGGGCGCATCCAGGGGCCATTGAATGGGCAGGGCGAGACCGAGGGGGGCGTGTCCTGGGGCCCGGCCTTGCGGATCATCCAGGCACTGCCGGGCCTGAAGCAGGCGACGGTCGCAGCTCAACGCGTCCGTTTTGGCAGGGATGAAGTTGGCTGCATCCAGAGGGTTGGCCGGTGGTTCGATCAGCACCTGTGCCATCGCCTCCTCGCTGAGCTCCTGGCGCAGCAGGTTGAGCCACTGCTGCACGGGCGGGCAGGGTGGCAGCGCGTCGCCCCGTCGTTCATCACGGCTGCTCCAGCTGATTAAAAGGTGCTGACGGGAGGAGAGCAGCGCCTCGAGCAGCACATAGCGATCTTGATCCGTACTGCTTGGGTCCCCAAGCCGCCGCTGTTGCTCCAGCAGATGAAATCCCGGGCGCTCACGCGTGCGAGGAAAGGAGGCGGCATCCAGCCCCATCAGCACGATCACCCGATGGGGGATGGCACGCATCGGTTCGAGGGCGCTCACGGTCATGGCACCGCTGCGGTGCCCGAAGCGGCCACTGTCAGCCGACAGTGCTTCCTCGAGAACCGCGATCACCACAGTGGTTTCCAGGTTGAGGTCGCAGTGGCCTGCCTGCATCACCCAGGTCTCCAGGCATTGCTGGATTGCCTGCAGTTCCCAATCCCAGGCACCGCCGTCTCCGAAGAGATCGGTCAGCAGCCGCCGCAAGCGTTCCACCCACGTGGAACAGCATCCGCTTTGGCGCAGCTGAGCGATCCATTGGGCGATCTGATCCAGGAGTGGCCACCAGCGCTCGAGCTGTTGAAGGCTCAGATCCGCGACGGCGGGAGCGCAGGTGCCGAGTGCCAGGCCAGGCTCATCGGGGAGGATCAGGCCGATGAGCCAGCGATCCAGACACCAGCGCAGGCTGTGGGTGTCATCGCCATGGCGTTCCTCACGATCGAGCCCCCATCGGAAGCCGCTGCGTTGCAAGGCAGCGGTGATATCCATCGCTTCCTGTGCCTCGAGGCCTTGAAGATCGAGAAACGCCGGATTGCTCATCAGTGCTTCCAGTCCTGTGGCGGTGAGACGTTCCGCACTGAGCTGAAGCAGGGTCATGAAGGCCTGCTGCAATCCAGGGCTGTTCTGCTGACTGCGGTCGGTGAGGCGCCAGGGCAGATCCACGCCGGTGGCGTCCTGGTCAGAGAGCACGGAAGCCAGCAGCGGGGCATAACGCTCCACATCGGGCGTCATCACGAGGATGTCCCGGGGTTGAAGCGTGGGATCGTCGGCCATCCAGTGAAGAATGTGATCCCGCACCAGCTGCACTTCCCGCCAGGGGCCTGCACAGCCCATGAACAACAAGGAGCGATCGGAGTTCTTGCGCTGCAAGGGAACGTGTTCGGTGCTTGCGAGCTGTCGTTGCAGTTGCTCCAGTAAGGACCCCTGCCTGCCTTCTGACGCTGCCATCGCCACTGGGTCGGCGAACAGATCACCCTGGCCGGTGCTGCTGAGTAAGCAGTCGCCACTGCCCTCCAGCAGCAGCTGGAATTCCCCTCCCATGCGACCGAGGATGGCCTCCAGCTTCGGGGCCTCGATCAGCCAGGTTCCATCAGGGGATGCGGTCCAGTTCTCGCCCAGCCGGCGCCGTCGTTGCGCTGATCGCTCCCATAGATCCGGACAGGGCGTGAGCAAGTAGAGCTCCACCTGAATGACCCCGGCCAGTGCCTGAAGCAGATCGATCTGCACTGGGGCGAGGTTGCTGAGACCGAACAGCCTCAGGTGCTTCGGCAGTGTTGTGGCCGGCGCAAGCCCCGAGCGCAGCTGATCCACGGCCTGTTGAACCTGTAGGCCGAAGGGTTCGCAGGGAAGGCGCTCAGCAAGCGCACGCACAAGAATGGGCTGCCAGCGCAGAACCGCTGGAAGGTTGCCTAAGTCATCGCCGGCAAGCCAGCCAGCCAGCTCCTGAGGCCTGTAAAGCGCGTAATCATCGACGGCATCCGCGAGCTGGCGGGCAAGCAACCATTGCTCCCGCGTCAGAGTGTCGGGTGCCGCGCGGTGGTTGTCCCACCACTGCCTGAGCGGCTCTGCCTCCTCACACTGCATCAGTTGCGGAAGCACAGCGAGCACCGTCCAGACCAGGCGTTCGGCACGCCAGGGATCGTCAATGGGGGGCTCTTGGCTCAGCACGGACTGCACCAGTAGGCGGAGGCGGCTCCCGGGAAAAGGGAAGCGCACGAGGGCGCTGATTCCGTTGAAACTGGCGAGTTGTTCTCCGAGCCAACGGCTGGTTGGCCAGGTGTTGACGACCACCTCCACCTGTTCGAAGGGGGCGGGAGGGTTGAGATTGAGCTCCTGGGCAAGGAGTTGAGCCAGAAGCTCTGCTCTGTTGCTGCGATAAATCCTCAGCAAGGCAGCCCTGTGGCCAGTTCCTGTGGGTGCGCCAAAGTCGTTGAGCTGGCTCTGGGGCCCTGCACCTGAACCACCGCATCGGTTTCAGGGCAAAAAGCCGACAGCAGGCCGCCGTAGACGGCGCCGGTGTCGATCATCACGATGTTGTCTTGGCACTCCACAGCCGGTCGCGGGGTATGGCCAACAACCACCCTGCCGTAGCGCCCGTCGTAGTGATCCCAGAAGGGTTCACGGATGTGCAGGTCGGGGCGACCGGAGACGTCAAATCCCGCGTGGGTGGCGACCCACCCATCACCTTGGAAAACCTCAGGGAGCTGCCGCAGGCGCTGCAGCCACTGGCGTGCGAGACCATCCCCAAGTTGGCGATAGGTGTCGATCGTCAAGAGGTCGTCATGGCCGCTGGCGGGAGATTGCTCGAGTGCCTGAAGCAAGGCTTGCTCATGGTTGCCGCGCAGCCATGTGGCCCGACCTGCGCAGACCAGCTCCCAAACCAGATTCATGCAGTCGGCAATGGCTGGGCCTCGGTTGATCACATCACCGCAGAAGACCAGGTGGTCCTTGAACGGGAGAACCGACAGCAAATCGACCAGTGCTTTGTGGCAGCCGTGAACATCACCAATGATCCAGTGGTGTGCCTGTGCCACCGCCATTGCCATGAACAATCACCATTGATTCTGAAGGATGCGGCAGCTCTTGTAAGCGGAAATGGTTACTGTGGCCTGCATTCGTAACCCTTATGGATCCTCGATCGCTTCCTGTGGCCCGTCGGGTCGCCCTGTTGGTTCAAGCTCTTGATGGGGCGAAAAAAACGAACGAGGCTCTTGCACGTTGCAACGACGGAGAAGCAATGCTGGATGTTCTTCTGGGAGCGTCCCAGAAGCTTGGGCTGGGGCTGACGCGAGAGCAGTTGAGCAACACCCCACCCATTCGCGATTGGGTGTGGTGGAAAAACAAGGAGGCGCCGATCACCATTGGGAATTGAACAGCATGCTGAGTATTTGCAATATCTGATACCTCAAAAGAAAAAGTATTTTTTTTGAACAGCAAGTTGCAAGGAAGTCTGATCGAGAGGTTTTTAGGAGTGGTTTTAGCTTGCTGCGGATAAGACTCCGGTTGTATCGATTGATGAGGATTTTCAGTGTGCGGTTACTCCTTTTTGTCTTGGATCTTTCGTACTGTTTGATCCGATCGCCACTTGGGGACGTTCAGTGAGGTGGTGATATCTCAGGCGGGCGAGAGCTTCTGACGGTTAGCACAGCGAGATCAGCGAACCGCAAGATGCTGATCATGAGGATTCAAACGTGAAACACCCGTTTTAAATGGGTGATGGGATTGGTTTGATCACCTCCACGCAAAAACCAGCGTTCTGTGTTGCCGTTTCTGAGTAAGGCCCGAAAATCTTCAGCATCAATCAAGATGCCTAACTCAACCGAGAGTTGAACGATTTGTTCTGGAGTGTTGGCGATATAAAAATTCCTCTGAACCTCCGGGTCGTCTTCTACCTGAAGGCAGAGGTGATCGAGGGCGTCGAGTAGTGGTTGTGGTGTCTGATCCGTCCTGCCCTCCTAAGGCAAGCTCCAAGATTACTCAGGCTGTAGACCCCCTCTTTTCCCGTCAGGGAATCGTGTCGGACGATGACGGTTGTGCCTGGCTTCAGGCTCAGGACAATTGGACGGTGTTGAAGAGCGCAATGGATCAGACCAGCTCAAAGGCGAGTGGATTGGTTTTGTTGTGGAGTTTTCAGTGGCTGTTCTTTGGGTACTGATTCGAACAACACAACATCGAGCTCACCAATCCAGGCCACGATGGCGATCAGCCCGATGAGGGATCCCAGAGCCAGCACCAGGCGGTTCACGGTCAAGGCTTGGCTTCTCTAAGAAAAGAACGGAGAGGGTGGGATTCGAACCCACGGATGCTTTCACATCGCTGGTTTTCAAGACCAGAGCCATCAACCACTCGACCACCTCTCCAAAGCAACCCTCACAAAGGGTTGAGACCCATCTTAAAGGAGTCCCTTGGTAGGGACTCCTCAGGCGCGGTCAGGAGTTCGGCTTGGCCAGAGGAAGCAGGCACTTGTCGGAGTCGCAGCCGGCAGGACCCGCCTCGCTGATCTCACCCATGTCGTAACGCTGCAGGGCTTCGAAGAAGTCGGAGCTCACGCGGCGTTGAATCACCTCGTTCTGCATGCGTTCATAGGTGTCCGCATCAATGGGCTCGAATGGGAGTCGAGGGAACGTGGCATTGGCATCGAAACGGGCCAGAAGGGCGGCTGAGATGTAGCCGTCGCCGTTGTCGATGGTCTTGTGGAGCGCATCGGTGAGGGTTTCGATCTCGTGCTCGCGGAACTCAATCGTGGCTGAAGTGTTGTGCGCGGTGTAATGCGTCTGCACCTGCATGTAAAAGTCGAACTGGGCCATGGCCGAGAAAGCGTTGATGTCGACGGCATCGGCACCGGGCAGATTGGCCCAGCTCACTTCGGTGGGGATTTCCACCAGCCATTCGGTGCAGCGAGGATCGAAAGGATCGTCCAGCAGGCGACCCTTGTCGTCCTTGTCCGACTGAGAGGGCACCACGGTGTAGCCGTAGTCCATGCACGCCATGGCCACGGGGTCGTTCTTGCGGAAGGTGATCCGGCGGATGAAACGCTGGGCCTTCGGGGGGTGCCAACCAGGGGCAGCGCCGGTGAGCAGGCTCTTGGTTCCTGCGGGTTGAACCGTGGTGCAGCGGTTGGGGCGACGCAGGCCGTGGCGATCGCAGTAGTCCCAGACGGCCTCATTAACGGTGGCTTTCCAGCGACTGAGGTATTCCGCCTCGCCCCGTTTGAACTCCTGACCTTCCTCGGTGTTGGGACGTCCTGCCTCCCACCATTGCAACCAGGGGGTGCCGAAGGCGTGCACGAAGAAGTCGAACAGTCCGGTGAAGCTCACACCGACGATCGGATCCCAGGCCCGGCTCTGGCGGTAGCGCTCCACTTCGAACTGGTGGTTCAGCAGACATGCCACCGATAAAGCACCTGCGCGGAAAGCATCGCGTTGGCCCTCGTCATCGCTGGGATCGATCTGGTTGAGGTGGATCTCAGCCAGGTTGCAGTGGAAATCAGCACCGAGAATTTCGCCGCAGGGGTTGAGGCCATAGCGGCCGAGGCGATGCTCAAGTTCGTCCTCGGCAATGGGACCGTGATTGAGGCTCAGCCAACGGCCGGCCTCCTCCTTGCCTTGATCGCAGTAGATCTCGATGAACTCGCGACGCAGTTCGGGGGTGCTGAGCAGATCTGCGTTGGAACGGGCGATGGCCTCGGGAGCGAACTGGATCGCTCCTTCACCGCTGTGGAACTGACGGGTGACAGCTTCGAGAAGCACCTCTCGACTGGGCCGTGTGTGATAGACGCGGGTGTGGTTCGCCATGCGCAAAGCATCCCGCTCAGGATCGATGCGCCAGTTGCCGTCCGCATCCTGTTGCCAGAGGTTGTCCTTGGCACCGGCTGCGCTGGAATCATCGGAGGCGAACTGGCGCATGCCAGCACTGCGCCGGATGTTGCCCGCCACGATGGTGACAGCCGCTTCGTCGATGAGCAGGCAGCACTCCACGGAGGTGAGCTTTCGGCCGATCGCCTTGCCAAGAAGCCGGGCAACCCGTGCGTACAAATCCTTGAGCTTCACCGGGTTGGCCATTCCGCCGAAGCCCTTGAGAGTCTCGCCAACAGGACGAACATCGGAGAGATCAACGTCGACCTTGACGGTTCTGCCTGCGAACCGAGCATCACTGCTGAGCTCCAGAAGCAGTTGGTAACTGTCGACCCAACCCCTGCGCGTGTCACCGACCTTGATGGAGACAACGTTTCCGTTGATGGTGTGGCTGGTGTGTTCCTGGCGCTCTCCGGCAGCAGTGACGCCGATGTCGGAAACACTGAGGATTTCGATCGGGTTGCCGACCACCGGCAGACGCTCGATCAGGTGGGGCTCAATGATGGCGCCAGTCCCACAACCCATCATGGCCAGGTCCATCATCAGACCGAAGGCTTCCCAGTCCACAAGGTTGGTGGAGGTGCAGTTGTAAGCACCAGAAAAATTCACCTGTTGTTCGATCCAAGGCGTGCCGCCGATCCACAACCACCGTCCGGAGGGGAGCGCTTTCTTCTCAGCCTGCATCCGGGCCATCAACTTCACTTCTTCGCTGGTGAGGCTGCCGAGCTTCTGCAGTCCGCCAAGGTTGCGCTCCCCAACCTCAGTCCAGCTTTCCCGTCCCTCACGATTGCGGCGGCTGTAGGTCCGGTAGAAAACAGGGTTGGCGGCGGGGGCAGTCGCAGGGAAATCGCCGTTCCCAGGCAGCGTTTGTTTGGTGTCCGAGCTGACGCTGCGGCTTGGAGTCAGGGTCACAGGGATTAGGTTCGTTGTCCGCACCCTAACGCCAGCGATGGGGCCAGCAAGTGGCACGAGCACCACCTGCAGTGTTCTTCGGGCGCTTGTGGCCCCAGTCAAACTTTGATTAGAAAGACCATCGACGCGACCCCATGATCCAGCGGACGCCTGAGCCGGAGCTCATGAATGAGCCACAGCAGGTGCAGGCTTATGCGAGGGCGGATTTCTCTTCCAGTGACCAAGCACTGGTCGAGCGCATTGATCAGTTGCTGCAAGACGCGGGGCGTGGGCCTGCCGCAGGTGACGTCCTGATCGATCTCGGTTGCGGTCCAGGCAACATCAGCGAGCGTCTGGCC
>WTFZ01000120.1 GCA_011523835.1 Synechococcus sp. CO36386bin_29
AGACTTTTTGTGCTGTGCGCCGGATCACCGCGGGTATTTGTCTCGTTGCGGGCGTTGTTTCCACCGGTGTTCCTCCAGCACTCAGCGAGGAAGCTCTTCAGGCGGAGTCGGCTTTGGTTGACCAAACCACCCTCCCTGATGCAATCGAACTGAAGGGTGCGCGTCCCAAGGCGGATCCATCTGTCATTGCCCCGGCAGAGGACGTTTTGCCGCCATCGCTTGAGCCATTGGTGGCTCCTCCCAGTCTGGCCCTGCCCGATGCGCCGTCGCAGGTTCGGATTCATGAGTTGCGTCCGCTCACATTGGAGGAAGCCCTGCAGTTGGCCGAGTTCAACAGCCCCACCTTGAAGGCTGCTGCCAGTCAGGTGGATCAGGCCAAGTCGGCTCTGAGGGCAGCGATTGCCGCTTGGTACCCCACCGTCGACCTCTCGGCGAGTGGATTGCCCGAATACTTCAAGTCGTACTCCTACCGCAATCCAGACTTCGTCCCGGACCGAGTCGTGCAGAAACCCACGACCCGCGTCATTAATCCAGTAACCGGTGAGAGGAGTGGCACCAATCCCAATACCGGTGAAGAATTCACCAAACCAGTCACCCGAGATGGTTTCAACGAGCGGTACGGTCGCGAATGGCGGGCCAACGTCAGCTTGCAGGTCAGGTGGGATCTGATCAATCCGGCGCGCGTCCCCCAAATCGCATCAGCTCGTGATCGATTCGAGCAGGCCCGCGACTCCTACCTCATTGCCTTGAGGGACCTTCGTCTCGACGCGGCAACCGCCTACTTCAATCTGCAGGAAACAGACGAAGGGGTTCGCATTGGTCAAGCATCGGTGCAGGCGTCGTTGGTGAGCTTGCGTGATGCTCGTGCACGTTTCAATGCTGGCGTCAATACAAAGTTGGAGGTCTTGGAGGCCGAAACCCAGCTCGCTCGGGACCGTAATTTGCTCACGTCGGAATTGGGTGAGCAGGATTTCGCACGCCGCCGATTGGCAGCTCTGCTCGACTTGCCTCAGGACGTGACGCCAACCGCTGCAACCCCTGCTCGCCCCCTGGGCCTATGGGAGCCATCGCTTCAAGAGAGCATCGTGGCTGCTTACAACTACCGCGAAGAGCTTGATCGGTTGATCCTCGACATCTCGATCAACAACAGCCAGGCCAATGCTTCTCTGGCGGCTGTTCAGCCTGTTCTCAGCTTCGTCAACTCCACTACGGCCTCTCGGTCGGAAGGGCAAAACGGTCAGCCTTCGATCTCTGATATTGATATGGGCGATTTCACGTATGGAGTGCAAAACAGCACAGCGTTAACGGCTAGCTGGCGCTTGTTTGATGGCGGCCGTGCCCGGGCCGAATACCGGCGTTCCAAACAGGCTGCTGAAGAGAGCCGCTTCAATTTCGCCAACACGCGTGATCAGATCCGTCTCGAAGTGGAGGACAGTTTTATTGGCCTTCGAACAGCCATCCAGAGCATCGACACCACAGCCAGCGAGGTTCTCTCATCGAAGGAATCTCTGCGCCTCTCTCAGCTGCGGGTTCAAGCGGGCGTCAGCACTCAGCGGGAGGTGGTCAACAACCAACGTGATGTCACCCAGGCAGAGCTGCGATATGCCCGTGCCATCAGGGACTACAACTCATCCTTGGCGGAGCTTCAGCGTCGCACCGGTCTGGCTGCTTTGATTGGCTGCAGTGCGGTGCAGTTGCCGGCAAGCAAGCCTGAATCCCCTCAGGAGCTAATTCCCATTGAGCCAACGCCGCTCAAAACCACTTGCCCGGCCGTGGCCTCATCTGGTTCGTTTGTGGATCAAACTGAGAACAGTCCTGTTCAGCCTCTGTGGTGACCTTGGTGCTCAGTGACGATCAGCTGAGCTCTATTCATCTGCTGCTGGATCGCATTCGTGCCCGTCAGCTGCAGGATTTTGGCCAGATCGCCTCTGATGTGAAGCCGGATGGTTCGTTGATCACCGACTGTGATCGTTGGAGTGATGCCGCTCTGGTGGAGGGTTTGGCCAGCATCGCTCCCGGGGAGGGCGTCCTTAGCGAGGAAGGATCCAAGACAGTTCCCCCCACGCGGGCCTACTGGGTGGTGGATCCCCTGGATGGGACGACTAATTTCGCGGCTGGCATTCCCTATTGGGCGATTTCCGTGGCGCGCTTCGTCGATGGCCGCCCCAGTGAGGTCTTCCTGGATGTGCCAGCACTGGGGCAACGCTTCGTCGCCCTGCGAGGCCGCGGTGCCACGCGAAACGACCAGCCGCTCACGGCGGAGACTCGAGCCTTGGCGACCAGTGCCTGTGTTTCCCTCTGCAGCCGTTCGATTCGGGTTCTGCAGCGCAAACCGGATCAGCGCTTTCCAGGAAAGATTCGTCTGTTGGGTGTTGCCAGCCTCAATCTGGTGAGTGTGGCGATGGGTCAGACCATCGCGTCATTGGAGGCCACCCCCAAGATCTGGGATCTGGCAGCAGCTTGGCTGGTGCTCGACGAACTGGGTTGCCCGATTCGTTGGTTGGATGCGGATCCAGCACAGCTCTCTCCAGGAGAAGACGTCGCTGAACGCGGTTTCCCCATGCTGGCGGCTGGTTCTTGGGCCCATTTGGCGCGTTTTCTTCCTTGGGGAGAGGCTCTGCTGCAGCCCTGAAGCGTTGCTATTGCGACAGCGGTGGATGTGGTGTTATGGTTTTGTCTTGCGCGGGAGCCGAGAGGCGAGCGCGC
>WTFZ01000101.1 GCA_011523835.1 Synechococcus sp. CO36386bin_29
CAGATGCCTTCATTGGCATAAATGCGGCAATCAGCGCCTGAACTGTTGCTGAACTCCAGGGTGAGATGCCCTTCCCAGCTGGCTTCTGCTGGTGTGGTGTTCACGATGATGCCCAAGCGGGCATAAGTGCTTTTACCAAGGCAGATCACAGTGATATTGGGTGGCACCTTCATCTTTTCCAACGCCACACCAAGACCGTAGGAATGGGCAGGAAGAATGAAGTAATCACCATCCTCATCGTGGTGAAGCTCGGTGGACTCGAGATTGGCAGGATTGAATCGCTTGGGATTCATCACCGTGCCAGGCACGTGCTTGAAGATCAGAAACTCCTTGGCTGAGAGGCGCAAGTCGTATCCGTAGGACGAACATCCGAAACTCAGCACCGGGCGCTGTTTCTGATCCGGCTCGAGATGACGAACCAGGCCCTCTTGAAATGGATCAAGCATTCCGGCAGCGGCCTGCTCGGTGATCCAGCGATCGTTCTTCAGCATCAGAAGCCCCTGCGCAATTCCGTGACTTGATCAGCCAGGGCCATCAGCGAGTCAGGAATGGATGGCCCCGTGATGATCACATCCATCGACGGAGGACGCTGCTCCAGGCGACTCAATACCTCTGTCTCATTGAGGTAGCCGAATGCAATCGCCAGACCGAGCTCGTCGAGCACCAGTTGATCAAGATCTCCAGTTCGCAAGCGGATGGAACAGACATCCCAAAGAGCTCGCACAGCGTCGACGACCGCTGGATCGGCATCGGCAGCAGGCCCGGACAGACACTCCAGCACCGCAGGACGAATCCAGGTGAGGCGGTCACAGAGGGTGACAGCGGCATCAGGCCCCTGCACCACACCCCCCTTCAAGAACTGGGCCACCATCACCCTGCTGCCCAGCCCGGCACTGCGAAGCGCCTGACTTAACACCGTCCCGTAACTACCGCGGTACGAAGCCGTATGCACCTGCAGCTGTCCTTCCTGTGCCACTAGGTGCAGCGGTGGCCTCGGCTCCAAGGCAGGCAACCCGCGCAGACCTGCTTGCTCCAGCGTCCTGTGGTCCGCAGTGCGGGCTTGGGATCGGTGGCTGGGGCTCAAGCTTGCTGTCATCTCAATCGCTGACGTCAGGCTGGCGTCCAGATGACCCAGCAGAGTTTGAATCTAGCGCTGCGAATGCGATCCACAAGCCCTTTGACACCATCCATAGTGTCTCCATCCAACTGGCAGGCTCAAACAAGTCATCGCTACCTGGCATGCACGCCATCTCCCGCAAGGACGGACGCCAAGTGTCCGACCTGAGGCCTTTCGCCATCGAATGGGACCCCATGGGCTTCGCCCTCAGCTCCGTGATCGTTCGCACCGGTCGAACCGCTGTGCTCTGCAGCGTTTGTCATGAAGAAGGCGTGCCACGTTGGCGCCGCGATCAGGGCCTCGGCTGGCTCAGCGCGGAATACCGGTTACTCCCTGGTTCCACCCCTGAACGTCAACGACGGGAATGGATGAAGCTCTCCGGACGCACCCAGGAGATTCAACGCCTGATCGGCCGGAGCCTGCGCGCTGCACTGTCCATGGAGGCACTGGGCGAGAACACTCTGCTCATCGACTGCGATGTCATTCAGGCCGATGCAGGGACCCGCACCGCCTCCGTCACCGGAGCCTGGCTGGCGCTCCAACAGGCCTGCGAGTCGCTGGTGAAGCAGGGAGTCCTCCAGACCAACCCGGTCTGCGCCCAGGTTGCAGCCGTGTCGGTGGGACTGCTCGAAGGCGAAGCCCTTCTCGACCTGGATTACAGCGAAGACTCTCGAGCTGATGTGGATCTGAATGTGGTCATGAACGACAGCGGTGACCTCCTGGAACTCCAGGGGACAGCAGAAGGAACAGCCTTCAGCCGTCAGCAGCTGAACCTCCTCCTCGATCGCGCGGAGCCTGGACTGAAGCAACTGATGGACGCCCAGAAAGAGGCCCTGCAACAGCACTAAGCCTCTTCGAATCGTGTGCGTTGCTACAGGGTGAGTGTCGATCGCTCCTTAACTTCCAGAGACTGATGTGCCGGCAATGCCCGAAGTAATCCGCGGCTTCAGTCGCACAGCGTCTCAACCAGGACGCATCTCGGAGGTGAGCCTGGCCAACGCACCCGCACCAACCAGCAAGACCCTGCTGGAGGTCATCCGGGACCTTGAAGGGGCGAACACGGAGCTGGTCGAGCGCGGCAAGACCATTTTCTTTCCCGGCGATCCTGCAGAGCGCGTGTATCTAATCCGCCGCGGTGCCGTGCGCCTCTCTCGTGTCTATGAGTCGGGAGAGGAGATCACCGTGGCACTGCTCCGGGAGAACAGTCTGTTCGGGGTGCTGTCTCTACTGACCGGCCAACGCTCTGATCGGTTCTACCACTCTGTCGCCTTCACCAGGGTGGAGATGGTCACGGCTCCAGCGACTTCAGTCCGGAAGGCCATCGAAGCTGATACTTCGGTGGGACTGCTGCTGCTACAGGGACTTTCCAGCCGCATTCTCCAAACCGAAACCATGATCGAAACCTTGACCCACAGGGACATGTCGTCGCGGCTGGTGAGCTTCCTGTTGGTGCTCTGCCGCGACTTTGGCATGCCAGGAAGCCAAGGGATCACAATCGATCTGCGGCTATCGCATCAAGCCATCGCCGAAGCCATCGGATCCACCAGAGTCACAATCACGCGCCTTCTTGGAGACCTCAGAAACTC
>WTFZ01000034.1 GCA_011523835.1 Synechococcus sp. CO36386bin_29
AGAGTGGCACCAGCACGCTTTGCAGCGGTCGTGATGGTGGTTCTCAGAAAAGCTTCGTCGTCGAGCTTGCTTTTGTCGCAATCGTAGAGCTCGAGAATGCAGTGCTTGCCCACCATGTCGGTGGCACTTTCAATTGGGGCACTGGCAGGCGTACGGGTCTGTGCGTTGTCCCATCCCGGGTTGGGATGCAGGCATGACAGGGTCTGCTCCATCAGGATGCAAAAGAAAACGGTCATCCATTCTAGCTGTTTCTCAACCCGTTTCTCAAATGATCGGCATTGAGAATCTGCGAGCGTTGGCGCCATTCGCCTTCAAAGGCATCGAGATGGGTGGCACTCACAAGACACTGATGGGTGTCACCCACCGCTTCCAGCAAGGCCAGTTGGCGCTGCGGATCCAATTCCGCCAGCACGTCGTCGAGCAGCAGGAGCGGCGGATGGCCGCAGAGCTCGCCCACCAGTTCCAGTTCAGCCAGCTTGAGGGCGAGAACAAGAGTTCGTTGTTGACCTGATGATCCGAAGCGACGGGCCACGGTGCCATTCAGCAGCAGATCGATCTCGTCACGATGGGGGCCGACACGGCAGCTGCCGAGTCGTTCTTCCTCAGCGCGTTGGCGCTGCAGCTGCTGTTCAATCGCCAGTCGCCAGGGCTCTTCCGCCTCTTCCCCTTCCAGCACGCTCCCTGGGCTGTAACGAAGCTCCAGTTGTTCTTGTCCATCACTCAACCGTGACTGCCAGGCAGCCGCCAGGGGTTCGAGCCGCGCCAGGGCCCGTCGTCGTCGCCGGTGAATTCGCGTGCAGACCAGAGCCATCTGAATGTCAAAGCTGTCCAGCAGAGCCTCGTGTTCAACGGTTGTTCCTCGGCCTCCTCGTCTCCAGAATTGGCTCCGCTGGCGCAGGAGCCTGTTGTATCGACCGATGAGCTCTGCGTAGATCGGCTCCAGCTGCAACACGACCCGATCAAGCCAGTGGCGTCTTAAGGCCGGTTCTCCGCGCACCAGGTGCAGATCCAGGGCACTGAAGCCCACACAGCGCAAGGGGCCAATCAGATCCATTTGCCGTTGGAGCACCTTGCCGTTGCGCCGTGCCTGGCGTCCTCCGCGGCGGCGAAGCTCCAGCTCGATCTCAGTGTCGTCCACGCATGAAGCCCTTAACAGAGCTCTTGAAGCGTCCCAGTGGATCAGGTCCGCATCCTGACTGCTGCGATGAGATCGCAAGCTACCCAGTAGTTCCACAGACTCCAGCAGGTTGGACTTGCCGATGCCGTTGCTGCCGATCACCAGCAGACGTGGAGCTTCGATCTCCAACTGCAGGTGGCAGTGGTTGCGGAACTCCTGCAGTTCGAGCCGGAGAAGCCGAATTGGTCTCTGTGCGACGTGTCGCTAAGGTAACTAGATCGCGGTTGTTCTCCCAGCCGCCGCGGGGGCATGTAGCTCAGTTGGATAGAGCATCAGATTCCGGTTCTGAGGGTCGGGGGTTCGAGTCCCTCCATGCTCGTGATTAGGCAGGTTCCGCCGGAGTTCGGAGCCTGAGCCCCATGGTTCGGATTCCTCCGGGGTCGAGAATGTAGCCGTGGGTTTTCAGAGCGGCGAGCGCCTGTGGAGGTGCTGAGATCGAGATGCTGCAACCAGGAAGATCTCTGCGCAATATCGCGAGAGAACGATGAACCAGCACCTCTAAGAGATCGACTTGATCCGGCCCCGGCAGCGCAGCCAGGTTCCAAAGGTTGGCGTTCAGAGCTTGATCGGTTGTGGCGCGTACAAATCCAGCGAGCCCATTGTTGTTGTCCACGATCGTCATCACCCAGAAGCTGCGACTGAGGGCGAGGGGCCATCGCTCGGCAGGGTGGATCGTGTCACCGCAGGCCTGAAGCAGCGCATTGATTGCGGCTCCATCCGGGACGTGATCAAGTCGCAGGGAATAACCCTCCTTCAGGGATGGAGCAGCAGGCTGTTTACGGAAGGGAAGCAAGGCCAATCACCCGGTGTTGCGCATGCCGGCGGCGATGCCATTGATGGTGAGCAGAGCACCACGAAGCAGTTCGCTGCGGCTGTATGTCCGACCATCTCCGTCGCTTGCAGATTCACTGATGGGCGGCTGTCGATTCTGATCTCTCAGCCGTCGCAGAAGCGCAACCTGAAGAAACCCCAGCGGCACGATCGTGCGGTTGCGTAAATCCACTGAGAGCTGCAGTGCTGGATCGGCATCCAGGAGTCGTTCCTGCCCAGTAATCTCCAGCACAAGGCGCAGGGTGAGGCTGTATTCCTCCGCGATGGTCTTGTAGATGGCATCGAAAGCTTCACGGTGATCAGCACTTCCTAGGCTGGTCACGTAATGACGGGCGAGGTCCAGATCCACCTTGGAAAGGGTCATTTCCACTTTGGAGATCAGCATCCTGAAGAAGGGCCAGCGCTGATGCAGCGTTCGCAGCAATGACATTTGATCAGGATCGTTCTCAAGCTCCTCGTTCAAGGCCGTGCCGACGCCGAACCAGCTGGGTAGAAGAAAGCGGCTCTGGGTCCAGCCAAAGACCCAGGGAATTGCCCGCAGGCTGGAAAGATCGCGCGTACCGGTTTTGCGCCGGGCGGGCCGGCTTGAGATCTGGAGCTTGCTGATCTCCTCGATCGGCGTCACCTGCTCGAAGAAGGCCACCAGATCTGGGTTGTCGTGCACCAACGCGCGGTAGTGGCGCCTTGAGCAGCGGGCCAGCCGAGCCATGAGATCGTTCCAGCTGGGAGTGGCGTCCAGTTGGTTGGTGACCAGGCTGTTCTGCACGACGGCGGTGCTCACCGTTTCGAGGTTGTAAAGAGCCAGCTCAGGAAGGCTGTACTTGGAGGCGAGAACTTCCCCCTGCTCTGTGATTTTGATGCGTCCTTGGAGCGTGCCGCTGGGTTGCGCAAGGATCGCCTGGTAAGCAGGTCCCCCCCCCCGGCCTACGGAACCGCCGCGTCCATGGAACAGCCGCAGGGCCACGCCGTTCCTTGCTGCCAAGTCCTGAAGGGCAATCTGTGCTTTGTGAATCTCCCAGTTGCTGGAGAGGAAGCCCGAATCCTTGTTGCTATCGGAATACCCGAGCATCAGCTCCTGTAAGAGCTGACCCTGGTTGCCAACTCTGGGAAGAAGGTTGCGATAGAGCGGCGTCTGGAACAACTCTTCCATCACCTCTGGGGCTCTCTGCAGGTCCTCCACGGTTTCAAAGAGTGGTACCACCAGCAGGTCGGCATGGCCTGCAGAGGGTTCAACAAGCCCTGCCTCCTTGGCGAGCAGAAGCACCTCGAGCAGATCCGACACGCTGTGGCTCATGGAGATCACATACGTTCGGCAAATTCGACTGCCGAACTCATCCTGCAGGCGATGCAGCGTTCGGAACACATCAACGGTTTCTTCCGTGGTGGACGACCAGCTCACCGAGGGGGGGATCAGGGGGCGGCGGGTCTGCAGCTCCTGAAGCAGCCACTGCACTCGAGCCGGTTCGTCGAGATCGCCGTAGGCCTGGTCGGGATTCAGGTAACGACTGATTTCGTCCAGAGCATCGCTGTGGCGGGTGCTTTCCTGGCGAATGTCCAGACCGGCAAGACTGAACCCGAAAATGTGCACCTGGGTGAGCAGCGTGTCGAGGAGCTCGCAGGTGAGGTCTGTACTGACCAAACTCGTGCGAATCAGTTCAAGGTCACTGCGGAACTCGGCCACAGAGCCATAGTGAAGTGATTCACTCGGCGGTGCCTCGGGTTTGGAGCTCAGCAGTCCATCCGCTGGAGCTCTCCAACCGGCATCAGCAAGCTGCTGATTGCGGATCTGCGTCAGGCGCAAGCGCTCAAGCACAAAACTCAGCTTGAGGCGATAAGGCTCCAGGCGGTAGCGGGTCGCCCGCTCTTCGTAGACCTCGGGAAAGCGCAACCGATCCATTTCCAGAGATTCAAGGAGTGGAGCACTGACCTGGCTCCACTGCATCGAGATGCTCAGTTGGTCTCGAAGCCCTTGGACTGCGCAGACGTAACGATCCAGCATCAGTTGGCGCTGATAGCAGGCCGTTCGCCAGGTGATGTCAGTTGTGACCGAGGGATTTCCATCACGATCGGATCCCACCCAGGACCCGAAGGTGCAGAAGGAGGACGGCGGCAGTTGGACATCCGGGTAACTGCATGCCAGTGCTGAGGAGAGGCGGCGGCGCAGCTGGGGCATGGCGTCGAACAGCACCTGCTGGAAATAATGCAGGGAGTAATCAACCTCATCCAGAACGGAGGGTTTGAACTGGTGCAGCTCATCGGTTCGCCACCACAGCCTGATTTCCTCCTCCAACTGCAGACGGATCGTTCCTGCTTCGATGGCACTGGAATCAGCCTGGGTTTCCAGTTGCTGCAGCAGGCTTGCGATCCGCCGCTGTTTGTGGCGGATCGTGTGACGGACGATTTCGGTTGGATGCGCGGTAAAGACCAGGCGGATGTCGAGTTCCTGCAGCAGGTTCTCCAGCTGGGCTGGGGGCACGTTGAGCCTGCGAAGACGTTCAAACAGTTCTCGGAAGGTGGCAGGCTCCGTTTGGGTTGCAAGGGGAGGCGCGAAGGGATTGATCTCTTCCTCGATATCCTGGGAACGGATGATGCTTTCCAGATATCCGTCCTCCTCGATGCGCTGCTCGAGGATGTTCACCAGTTGGAAATACAGGGAAAAAGCCCTGGCGGCAGCGATGGCTTCCGACAAGTCCATGTCCCTGATCAGGGAGACCAGGGCGTCACTGCTTACCGCGTTGCCATCGGGAAGCACCGGATCGCTGAGCTGTTTCATCCGCAGCAGACGCTCCGCCTGCTCAGCTGGGCACTCACTGCGAAGAACGGTCTGCCAGAGGTCCTCGACCAGGGCCAGTCGTTGCTCCAGGAGAGGCCCACCTGCAGGAGCTTCTGCCACCGCAACCCTGGGCTGTTCGCTCTCAGGACTTGGTGCGGAGGAGGAAGACATTGAAGACCCGCCGGGGGAGGAAACCGCCATAATCATCCCAAAGAGCGTTGAACCGGGGCTGAAGCACGGCTGGCTTCCTCAGCTTCCATGGCTTGAATGCTTTCAATCATCACGCTTTCGATCGTGCCTCCTGCCTTGATGCCAGCGAGCCAGCGCATGGCCTGATTCCCCTTTTCAAGGATGGAGCCCAAGGGTTCGAGTTGTTCGCTCAGGTGGAGTTCCTCTGCCAGAGGCTCCACGGATTCGATCAACGTCATCAACCAGTCTTTGCATAGCACTGGCCGGCCGTGTTCCCAATGGTGGAGAGTGGCTTCAAGACTGCTCCAGGCTGCGCTCCGGTCGTTACTCAAGCTGAGCTTCTCAAGCTCGCTGAGGCTTAACGAGCTCCTGGTCATGGGGTCGTGAGCGCTGGGATCACGAAGAATCTGCTGAATCCTCAGTTCGAGCAGGGTGGTGACCGCAAGAAGGGCATCTGGATCGGTGATCAGATCGCAGATCCGCAATTCCAGTCGATTCAGTTGATGAGGACGTTCAGGACCGTTGGGGCGTACGGATGTCCAGAGATGCCGCACGTTATGCATGCGCCCCGCCGCGATTTGCTCCTCTGTCCAGCCAACGAAGTGCTGATGATCCAAGAACAGAGGGACGTGAGCAGGTGTTAAGGGGAACTGCAGCCAGCGCTGGGAATGGGCTCCCGTGGCCTCACCATTGAGAAATGGGGAGCTGGCGCTGAGGGCAAGAATCAGAGCCGCCTCACACCGAATCAGGCGTAGGGCACGGAACAGGTCTCCGGGATCCTTGATTCCAAGATTGATGTGGATACTGGCTGTAACCACATTGGTGCCGTAAGTGGATTCAATGAGGTCGTGATACGGATTCGAAGGATCGGAGCGTTCAAACCGTGTGGCATCTCCCAGGCTGAGAGTGCTTCCAGGCAGCAAGGTCAGGTCCCGCGACTGAAGCCACCTCCGCAGGGCCCGTCGCGGAGACAGCAGAGCCTCCTTGAGAGGTTCATAGTCCGATTCCGGAGCTGTGACGTATTCAAGGTTGCGGTGATCTGGCTCTGTCACGAAACCTTCGAGTTCCCGTTGGGCGGCGGCTGCGATCCCGACGTTGCGACCATCGCGACGCCCCGTGAACAGTTCGACCTCAAAGCCCTTGAGCAGGCGATCCCTGCTCATGATCCGGAGCCCTCAAGGCAGGCCAGTGCGGTCAGCATGCCTCGAGCTTTATTCAAGGTTTCCTGGTATTCGGCCTCAGGTTTGGAGTCCGCGACGATGCCGGCCCCGGCTTGAACCTGAAGGGTCCAACCCCCGGCCTGGTTGGGCTGCACCACCATCGTGCGGATGGTGATGGCGGTGTTCAAAGCGCCCGCTAGATCCACTGAGCCGTACACACCGGAGTAGGGGCCTCGCGGGTCGGGTTCAAGCTCATGAATCAGTTGCATTGCCCTGATCTTGGGAGCTCCGCTCACAGTGCCAGCGGGAAAGGACGCCATCAGCAGATCCCAGATGTCGTTTCCGGGAGCCAGCCGCCCTTCCACCTCACTGACGATGTGCATCACATGGGAGTAGCGCTCGATCACCATCAGCTCGCGAACGGACACCGACCCTGGTACGCAGACACGGCCGAGGTCGTTCCGTCCGAGATCCACCAACATCACGTGTTCAGCTCGTTCCTTGGGATCGGCAAGCAGCTCTGCCTCCAGACTGCGATCTTCGAGTGCATTGCTTCCTCGAGGCCTGGTTCCTGCAATCGGCCGAAGCACGGCGCGGATGCCGCCCTGGTCGGGTTCCGCTTTGACCATCACCTCAGGGCTGGATCCGATCAGCTGCCAGTCACCGAAATCGAAGAACGCCATGTAAGGCGATGGATTCACCATGCGCAGGCTCCGATAGAGATCAAGGGGCGCGTGGCGGACTTCCGTGCTGAGTTTCTGGCTGATCACCAGCTGAAAGGCATCTCCTGCGGCGATGTGTTCCCTGGCTTGATGAACCGCCTGCTGGAAGTCATCGGGGGTTCGATTGCTGGTTGTTGTCGGTGTTTGCCCTTGGTTGGGAGTCCAGTGGAGCGGCCGAACAGGGGGCAGAGGTTGGGCCATTGTGTCCTTCAGCACCTGAATGCGCTGGATCGCATCGGACCAGGCCGCCTCGGGGTCTGTGAAGGAATTGCGTTCACCGGAGAGGTCCGCGTAGGCCACAGCCGTGATCAGGCGCTTCACCTGATCGAAAATGAGAATGCTGTCCATCAGCATCCAAAGCCCCTGTGGAGGTTCACCCTCTCCAGGAGGATGAACGGGGACTGAAGGCTCGATCCACTTGATCAGTTCGTAGCCCCACATGCCGTAGAGCTGGCCGAGCGGTGGTAAGCCGGACAGGGTGGCCGGTTTGTACGGTGCCAGGCAATCGCGCAGGCCATCGAAGGGATTGCCTGAAAAGGTTTCGTGCAGACCGTCTCTCCAAACCCGCTCCAGCTGGTTGTTCCTGGCGGAGAGTGTCCACAGGGGATTGGAGGCCACCACACTCCAACGTCCCAGGGTTTCCCCCCCCTCAACGGATTCGAGCAGAACTCCCGGGGGGCGTCCCTCGCCCACTTTCAACCAGGTGGTGAGAGGTGTTTCCAGATCCGCTGGCCAGCTGCTGGCCACAGGGATCAAAGTGGAACCTGATGCGACAGCTTCCAGAAAAGCGGTGCGGTCGGGTGTGAGCATGAACAGAGATGTCGAAACCGACCGCCAGCCATCATGCCGGTCGGCCCGACCGGCTGAGACAGAGCAACATTTTCAGCTGATCAGGCGTCGAAGGTGTTGCGACCGCTGAACTTGATGTTGGCGGGGTTGGTGTTTTGGCCGATACGGCGTGGGTTGTGTCCCACCATGGCCCTACCTTCGTTGACCTTTTCGGGGAATACGCCATCACTGGGATGGAGATATTCGGTGTCTCCACCGGGGAAGATCCGGTAGATCTTGTAGTCCTCGATCCGGGGCTTGAACTTGGTCCGCAGCTGGGTGCCGAGTGCAAGGCACTGCTCTTTGCGGGCGAAGTACATGATGTTCTCGCCGGCGTTCATCATGGCGGCGCCGCCGGTGGGAAGTTCGAAGGCCTGGGCGCTGTTGCTCGTCCAGGTGATCGCGTACTTCTCTTCCGTTTCGGCGGAGTTGAGAAGACCTCCTGTGCTGCCGATGAACTGGGGAAGCTGTCCGTTCAACGCCGTTGCTGTCATGGCTGTCCTCGCGAAATCGGCATGCCTTTACGGCTGGAAAGTAGCACCGTGAATCCGCTCTGATCGCCCTGCAGGCCTGGAAACTTCACACCCGTCAACATTGTTCCGCGATCGGGAAGAACACCGTGAGTCCGCGGTCCCGGTGCTGGGTGACCCGACCCCCAAGGCTTTCCAGCAGGCGTCGGGTTGCTGTTTGGCTGAGCTGCAGGCTGCCGGTGTCAGTGTTCCAGCTGAGAACTGGCCCTAGCCGCTCCTGCGGCATCGGCTCGATCGTTGGTGACGCGATCTGCTCCGGGGTATGAGAAATGAGTTGCAGCTTCAGGCGAGCTCCCGCGGGTTGAAGCGTCAGCTGCAGCTGACTTCCCGGTGGCAGGCTGCGACTGCATCGATCCACCAAGCCGCCAAGCATGGGTTCCAGTCGGCTGGGGTCGCTCAGCACAAGGGGCAGGCCATCGTCGACGGCCATGTCGAAACCCACGTCTCTCCGTTTCAGCTGTTGTTTCCAACTCGGGGAGAGAAGAAGCAACATCGCGCCAAGGTCTGTTCTGGCCAGCTGTGAAGGACCCTCAGGTTGCCGCTGCAGTTCTGCTGCCTGAAAGATCAATCCGAAGCGATCAATCTGTTCACTGCATTCGGTATCAATCTGCTGAAGCCGTTCCGTCACCTTGACGGGCAAGTCTTCGCGGCGCAATAAGGAGCGAATCAGGGTACGGATCGTCGCCAATGGTGTTCTCACCTCATGGGCGATCGCTTCCAGAAGCGAGAGCTCTGCGTCTTCATCTCCTTGGGCGGTCTCTGCAGGTGTGAATCCCTGAGGATCGTGCGTGGTCTGGAGGGTCACTGTGGGAGCCATCGAAGCCAGACGCTGGGACAGCTCGGGCCAGAAATGAAGCGCGAGATCTCCGCTGCTCTGCAGTGGCCCAAGTTCCTTGAGCTTCTGATGGAGAACCTCGGCCTGTGCTGGATCGTCTTGCCTGAGCCTCCTCTCGACCAGGCTCAGGATCTGACCCAGCAGGCTCGGTTCGCTGCGCATCAAGAGCCTGCGCTGCCCTTCCTGACCCTGCAGGGCAATGGCAGCCTGAAGGTCGGGGGTAATCACAAGCAGGAATGGATCTTGGCCGTCTTCGACGCGCAGCGGCATGGTCTGAAACCGACAGCTGACGCTGGGGTCGCCCTTGACACCCGACGGAGCGTTGATCAGTTCAGAGGGCAGCAGTGTGCTGGCCTCAAGGCTTTTGAGAAGCGAGAACGCTTCAGGTGCCCAGACCCATCCCTGATAACGCTGGAGCAGTTCGGGTGCGTAGAGAGCTGGCAGGGGAGAGGCAAGCCACAAACCTCCCCGGCTGGACTGATCGATGAGCAATCGTCGTTGAAGAACCTCGAGTGCTCCCCACCAGAGGCGACGAGCATGGGAGTCATCCGCTTGTCCTGCAGGGACACCCTCCGCCATCAGGCGATGGATGGATTTCAGCGGCATGGAGATGTCGCTCAACGCACCAACACGCGACGAGAGCGACGTGCCACCGAAAGGCAGAGCCCCAGAGCGATGAAGTTCACGATCATGGCGCTTCGTCCGTAGCTCAGGAACGGCAGAGGGATTCCGGTGACAGGACCCAGACCAATGGTCATGAAAATGTTCACCACCACCTGGAACATGAGCATGGTTGCAACTCCGACAACAACCAAAGACTCGAAATCAGTACGTGACTGCCTGGCGATCTGAAGGAGCCTCCACATCAGCAGGACGAAACCGACCACGACAAGCACCGTGCCGAGAAATCCTGTCTCCTCCCCCAGGGCGCTGAAAATGAAGTCGGTGTGCTGTTCAGGAATGAACCGCAATTTGGTCAGCTGCCCCTGCAGCAGTCCGGTTCCGAACAGTCCTCCTGACCCGATGCCCACCGTGCTCTGCAGCAAGTGGTAGCCGCCACCGAGTGGATCTTTTGTGGGATCGAGAAAGAGCACCAGGCGATCCCGCTGGTACTGCTGCAATCCGTTCTGCCAGAGCCAGGGTGTGATCAATGCGGTCGTTCCCTGCACCAGAGTGACGAAGGCGAGGGTCACGCGTTTCCAGGGCAGCGATCGGTAAGCAATCACCATCGTCAAGGGAATCCACATCGCCAGACCCCACGGAAACAGTCCTGCAAGAAGAGCTGTCATCAATGGTGAGAGCAGCAGGACAAGCCATTCGAACGGCATTCCAGACCAGTAGAGCATCGTCAGAAGGAGGGCGCCGAACACCAAAGAGGTGCCGAGATCCGGCTGAATGAAGACCAGAAGCCAAGGAAGCGAGATCACGGCCAATGGCCTGACAAAGTCGACAGGGCGTTCCACCGGGTGGCGATCGAGAACAGCAGCGAGAAGAAGGATGGCGGCGAGCTTGGCAAACTCCGATGGCTGCACATGCACACCACCGACACTGATCCAGCGCTGTGCTCCGAGAGCGGTGGTCCCGATCATTCGAACCGCCACGAGACTGATCACTGTTAGCCCGTAGATCGGAGCGAGGAGCGGTCTCAGCTTCGGCAATGAAACCCTCGCCAGCAGCAGGGCAACAATCACGCCCACACCTGCAGTGATCCAGTGTTGATACCAGTTCGCGTAGTTCACCTGGCGCTGAGTGCTGGCGATCAAGAGACCGGCCACGCCAATCATCGCGAGGGGGACTCCCCAGAGAATCCAGTCCCTGTACGGAGTCCGTAGGCGCCGGTTGCCAGGACGTGAAACAAACGACTGTCCTCGGCTGAGTCCGGTCTGCATGGTCAGTTGTTGGAACTCACCACGGGCGAGAGTCCCTTCGCCAGTTCGATGAACTGCTGGGAACTGACCGAGTCGGGCTGGGCCTTCGTGATCGGTTGGCCCTGATCGCCTCCGGCCTGCAGCGGCATCTCCATCGGGATCTGTGCCAGCAGAGGAACGTCAAAGGCTTCGGCCAGGGTTTTGCCGCCGCCAGATCCGAACAGGGCGTAACGCTTCTCAGGTTGATCCGGGGGGATGAACGCACTCATGTTCTCGACGACGCCGAGCACCGGAATTCCCATCTGGCGGAACATGGCCAGTCCCCGTCGGGCATCCTGCAGAGCAACCTGCTGCGGGGTCGTCACAATCACGACGCCTGCCATGGGAACGGCCTGCGCAAGGGACAGCTGGGCATCACCGGTCCCTGGTGGAAGGTCCACGACCAGCACGTCCCGTTCGCCCCAATTCACCTGGTAGAGGAACTGGCGGATGATTCCGTTGAGCATCGGACCTCGCCAGATCACCGGCTGGTTTTCCTCAATCAGGAGTCCCATCGACACCATGGCCACACCACAGGTCTCGATCGGCTGCATGCACTGGTTGTCGCCGCTTCCACTGACGTCTGGGGTGCGGTCGGCCACACCCAGCATTGTCGGTGCATTGGGTCCGTAAATGTCTGCATCAAGCAGACCCACCCGCAGTCCCTGACTGGCGAAGGCGCAGGCGAGATTGACAGCCACGGTGCTTTTGCCGACGCCTCCTTTGCCACTGCTCACGGCGATCACATGCTTCACCCCTGGGATGGCCTGACGTTCCGCGGCTTGTCCATGCCCTGCCTGGCCGATGCCGCCTTGAGAGGGAGGCTGACCCAGCTCGATCTGCACATCGTCGATGCCTTCGAGTTTCAGCAAGCGGGTTCGTGCATCGTTGACGATCCGATCGCGTTGTCCTTGGGCGAAGCCGGGCAAATTCAGGCGGATCACTGCTCGCGGTGGAGATACGCGCACCTGATCAAGCCAGCCGAGGTCCAGAAGAGAGCGGTCGCTACCTGCATCACGGAGGTCGCTGAGCGCCTGAGTGGCCTGTTCCGCTGAGATCATCCGCCCCGTTCATCGGGCTGGATCCTAGGGGCGCTTCCCATGACAGTCCTTCACACACGCTTGTCGGGAGTGGCACTGGGCTGAAATGGTCAGGATCTCTCCACAGATGCCAACCATGATCCGATCCCTGCTCAAGCGCTGGAAAGGGGGGATGCCGGAGGACAGTGCTGCGTCCACGGCGTCTGTGGTCCCCGGGGAACGCCCCCCTGCTGACTCGCGTGAGCGGGCGCGCTCGCTTGTGATGGCGGTTCAGGATGAGATCTGTGCAGGCCTGGAGCAGATCGATGGCTCAGGCCGCTTCCAAGAGGAGAGCTGGGAGCGGCCTGAGGGCGGCGGCGGTCGCTCCCGCGTGATGCGCGAAGGCCGGATCTTCGAGCAAGGCGGTGTGAATTTCTCTGAGGTTCAGGGTGAAGAGCTCCCCCCGTCCATTCTCAAACAGCGGCCTGAGGCCAAGGGGCATCCGTGGTTTGCCACAGGAACCTCCATGGTTCTGCACCCCCGGAATCCATTTGTGCCAACGGTCCACCTCAACTACCGCTATTTCGAGGCGGGTCCGGTGTGGTGGTTCGGAGGAGGGGCCGATCTCACTCCCTTCTATCCCTTTCTGGAGGATGCCCGTCACTTCCATCGCACCCATCAGCAGGCATGCGATTCAGTGGATGAACGTCTCTATCAGGTGTTCAAGCCCTGGTGTGATGAGTACTTCTTTCTCAAGCACCGCCAGGAAACCCGGGGAGTTGGAGGAATCTTCTACGACTACCAGGATGGTTCCGGTCGTCTTTACCGGGGGCAGGACCCTGAGGGGCCTGCAGCGCAGAAGGCTTCGGAGATCGGCGCGGTGCCTCTGAGCTGGGAACAGCTGTTCTCGCTGGCTGGGGCGAATGGCCGGGCTTTCCTTCCTGCCTACACACCCATCATTGAGAGACGGAACGGCATGTCTTACGGAGATCGTGAGCGCCAGTTCCAGCTGTACCGCCGTGGTCGCTATGTGGAGTTCAACCTTGTCTGGGACCGGGGCACGATTTTCGGATTGCAGACGAACGGTCGCACCGAGTCGATCCTGATGTCGCTTCCGCCTCTGGCGCGTTGGGAATATGGGTATGAGGCTGCCCCAGGATCGAGGGAAGCTCTGCTGACCGATGTCTTCACACGTCCGCAGGACTGGTTCGGTGATTCTTCCCTCGAGGATCGCTGCCGGCTCCATCAGGCTGTGAACTGAGGGCGGGGGGGGGAGCGCTCAGTCCCTGTTCGATGGCTTCAACGATGCGATGGGCTAGCGCTTCAACCACGGCGTCCCTGCTGGCTGGATCACGCAGACGGGCTTCGAGGTTGCCTTCCAGTTTGCCGACTTCAAGAATGCTGATACCCCGTCTTGGAGCTCCTAGGCCTCCCCGGAACTCCAAGGGGTAGCGACCGAAGTTCAGGGCCAGACTTTCATCGATTCGGCTCGGGTCGCGCCTCAGGCTGGGTATGAGTCCCGAGCCGTACCCGTCAGGGCCATAGGCATCAAAGTGGATTTCAAGGGCATACCCACCTGCATCGTGGTGGCGGCGTCCAACGGACCAGTTCGTGCGTGGGTCATTTTCATCACGGATGGTCAGCGCATTTGGGTCATAGCCACTGATGTTGAGGCTTCGTTCCTGCCCTAAGCGAACCACTGCATCGCGGATCTTTCGGTTCCAGAACAGCTCGTCGCGCATTTTTGGATCCATCGGCATGGCACCGCGGCGGTCTACAGCGGCTCCCGAGGTGCCGGCTCCCTCGATGGCCTGGGAGTCGGCATGACCCGCCAGCACAAGGATTTGTACATCCTGCTTTTCGCGTCGACGTCCGACCCAGGTCGCTCGCAGAGGGACCTGAGGTCCGGTCAGGAGATCCTCGCCAGGCTGGCGAGGTGCATCCGCCGTTGACGCCAGACCGAGCAGGAGCAACAGCCCTGTGATGGTCAGACCTGCTGGCAGCAGCAACGGCCGGAGCTTCACGATCAGATTGGAGAGGAGAGCAGGGCTCCATCACTGGCCAGTTGCAGTGGCCCGCCCAGAGCAAGCTCAAGGGCGATCAGTTCATCACGATGGGCTTGCAGCCGCAATGTGCAGCCCTTGTCAGATTCCTGCTCGACAAGCCGAATTTGAAGATCCTCTTCCCGTTGGGCTTTCCGGGTATAAATCCAACCCGCCAAGGGGCCGAGGCTGGCGATCAACAAGGGCCACCAGCCCAGACCGGCATTCACCTGGCGGATCACGAGGCCCAGACTGCCAGCTCCCACAGTGCCGAGAACGGACAACAAAATGGCAAGGGCCGAACTGCTCTCAACCCGGCCTCGGTATTCGAGCAGGCAGCGGTCGGCATCACCTCCATGCCGGTTCCATCCCCGCTGCTTGAGCCATTGGTCGAGACCCTCAAGCACTTCCAACGGTGGGCGTGGTGACTGCACTTCCACAATTGTGGTGCGGTCTTTGCTGGCGGCACGGAGGAAGAAGACCAGGCCGATCCCCAGCAGGAGGGTGAGGAGCAGGGTGGAGGTCTGAGGTGAGGGCATCGGGAGCCGCCGAAGGCACTGGAGACCGTTCTAAGTGGTGATCGGAGCATGTTCGTGGAGCCAGCGCGTCCATGGCTTCATCAGGCGCTCGGCCTGATCGCGGGCGTCCTGGTGGAGATGGAGCATGCGACGGGGACGGCCCCTGCTGGGACAGCGTTTTGTGTAGCAGTCGAGCATCTCCTGGCGTTCCAGGAAGTCAACGGCCTGATGCAGAACGGTTTCTGAGAGACGCAGCTGAGGATGGTCGTGCTGGAGTCGCTGAAGTAGGCCTGATGGGTAGCTGTCGTTTTGCAGAAGACAGGCCAGAACCCAGCACACGGCGAGCTCAAGATCCAGGAATTGCGGAGGTGGCTGCTGGAAGTAATCCTCGATGTCGGCTAGGCAGGCGCGCGTGGGCTTGCGGTGGGAAAGCATGAGACACTGCTGTCTCGTTTTTGTCTAGCTCAGTCTCATTCTGATTTTCAAGCGGTGGGAGGAAGTCCGCCGCTTCGGCGATCAAAGTGGTGGATGTTCCGCCTGTTTCGAGTGGTCAGCTATGGCTGAGATCCCCAGCGAGCCTCATGCCTTTGTTGTTTTCGACGGTGATCTGAGCGAGGAGTGGTCGCAGCGCTATGCACGGTCAACAGCTCTGGCTGTGGATACCGAAGCCATGGGTCTGATTCATGGTCGTGACCGGCTCTGCCTGGTTCAGATCTGTGATGACCAGGACCAGGTGGCCTGCATACGGATTGCGCTGGGCCAGTCGGACGCCCCCCGTCTCAAAGCCCTGATGGAAGCCGCGACGATTGAGAAGGTGTTTCATTTCGCCCGGTTCGATGTCGCCGCCCTGGCCACCGGGCTTGGGATCAGGGTGAATCCTCTCTTTTGCACGAAAGTGGGCAGTCGGCTGGCCCGCACCTATACCCCGCGCCACGGTCTGAAGGATCTGGTGATGGAGCTGGTGGGTGTTGAGCTTGATAAGCAGGCGCAAAGCAGCGATTGGGGGCGGGTGGATGAACTCACCGATGTGCAGTTGGCTTATGCCGCCAACGATGCCCGTTACCTGCTCCGCGCTCGGCGTCAGTTGGAGGTCATGTTGCGTCGAGAAGGGCGCTGGGAGCTGGCTCAGAGCTGCTTCCAGTGCATTCCCGTGATGTCGGATCTCGATCGCTTCCGATTTGTGAACACCTTCGAGCACTGATGCTTTGGATTGATTCAGTCTTCGAGCATGAAATGCTGATCAATGGGTTGAGCCTCCAGCAGCTGATCGAGTGCTTCGCCAGCGGTGGCTTCGTTCCTAGCTTTTTCAAGCAGGTTGGAAGCCACCTGGAGACGAGCCTGGAGATCTTTCGCGCCTGACCGTGCCGCTTCGTGTTCCACTCTCCGGCGGGCAGCGGACTGGCTGATGCTGAGGCAACTCGCCAGTTCCGCGCACAGTCTCAGATAGTTGTGATCCTGGATCGCAGCCATGGCGTTGTGGAAGGGGCAAAACTGCCTCAGTGATGCACTCAGTATCAACCTCCGGGGTTGAGTGCGCTGATCACGGCGCGGGCGATGGCTT
>WTFZ01000074.1 GCA_011523835.1 Synechococcus sp. CO36386bin_29
CGATCTTGTCCACAGCGGGGTAGGCGTAATCCAGTCCGCTGATCAGATCATTGATGCCGCTGCATGTGGGATCAATCAACAGCAGAAGCGATCGACTGCATCCCGGCTTCATGCCCGCCCACTCATGCCAGTGCTGTGCAGCACCGTCTAGATCTGGGAGGTCATCACCATTCAGTTGGATGCTCTGAAGCTGAGCTCCGGGAAGATTGAGCAGCATCACGCTCAATGCCGGACTCTGCTCCACCTCATGGGCTTCACCGGACGCTGTGGTTCCCACGACACCTCCGCCGAGACATCCAAGCCAGTGGCTTGCATTCAGACGCTGCTGAAGCAGGGGCAGCAAGCGAGGGAGATCACTGGCGAAGTGACTGGACACGAACACCAGGGCGATGTCAGCGGCGTTGGCGCCAAGACTGCTTGACACATCTCGAACGGCCTCCTCCATGGATGGCTGATGGGAGAGGGCATGGCGGCAACGCGCTTGCGAACCCGAACTCCGGAACCAATCGAGAGGATTAAACGGAACCATGAATTGGACCTTACCAATCCTGTGGTCTTGTTGGATGGCACCGATAATGACGTGCTGATGTGCCTGGCCGGTGCCTGATCTCACGACCCGAACCCTGGTGTGGCTGACCTACCGCCTCGGCGCCACGATTGCTCTCGGCCTTCCCTTGGTCCTGTTGATCTGGGCCGGGATGCGCCGTGATCCAGCCCTCGTGCGTCTGCTCACCATCTACTGGAAGGTGGCCAGCCTGCTTGCCATCAGCGTGCTCTTACTTACCGATCAGCGGCCGATCGGCTACGTCACGGCTTTGCTGGCCCCTTTGCTCATGGCTGGATCGGTGTGGTTCTGGGTGGATCTCAACGAGGAACTGGCCGACAGCCGCCCGGGTCGGGCTTTGCCGATGACCGTGCGCATCTGGCGCTGGTCCCTGACTTTTTTCTCTGTTTTTGCCGTCGGGATGTCGGGGTCGGCATTGGGCTGTGCCCGCGCCCTTCAATCCGTTGAGTGCAAAATCTGGTTGGAAGCTCCCCGGGGTCTGCACCGGGTTGCGGAACGCTTGTTTGATTTCGTGTTCGGCGGCCAGTGGACGGAGGCAGTCGCTGCCTTCGTGGGATACGTCGCGCTTGTCGCTTATGCGGTGGGCCTGTTGCAATGGCTGTTGGTGCGCTTCCCGCGTCAGGGTCGTGTGGCTGGGGAATTCTGATGCCGGTTGATGCAGACCTGGTGCAGGCTTTCGAAGAGCGCACCCGCCAAAACCCGGACCGGGTGGTGCGGTTGCGGGGACGATTAGAGGACGAGCCTTTCGAGCTGCTGATTTTTCGTGGCTTCAGCAGCAGCACGACCCATCCCACGTCCTTTGATCCGGATGCCTCCGTTCTGCCCGCGGCCACGCTGCTGAATCAGGCCGAGCTGCTGCAAGGTCCGTTAACGCCAGCTCATGAGATCGTCTTGGCCGGTCCGATGCAGCCTTGCGCTCTGCTGAGCGAAGAGCACTGGGTCAAAGCCTCCCCAGAACGCTGACGCAGCGGCCGCAGAGATGCGGGTGCTCGGCATGCTGGCCCACATCACTCTCGTAATGCCAGCAGCGCTCGCATTTGCTGCCGCGCGCCCGGGCAACCTCAATGAGCGCGACGTCGTCATCCTGATTGGCGAGCAGTTCAGCCCAGGGCTCACCGCCGATCTGCAACTGGGACACCAGCAGCCAATCGCGGAGTCCATCCACCTCGGGTTGGCCGTTGTCGTTGAGCCACTGCAGGGCCGATTGCAGGCCTGGACTGTGGGCCTCAAGGCGAACCGCTGCCTCCAGAGACGCGCCCAGTTCCTGACGGCTGCGGCAGTCCTCCAGCACTTTGTTCACCGATGTCCGCAGCTCACGCAGTTGCTGCATTGGTTCGTTCAGAGACGCGTTGCGCCAACAGTCCGGCGCGGTGGGCCACCCCCGTTGAAAGACTGAGGCTTCGTTCACGGCGTAGGGGAGGTTCTGCCAGATGTCTTCGGCCATGTGGCAGAGCACTGGCGCAATCAGGCCCGCCAGACGTTCGATGATCAAGGCCATCACCGTCTGACAGCTGCGCCGGCGCCGGTCGGCGGGAGCGCTCACGTACAGACGGTCTTTGGCGATATCGAGGTAAAAGTTGGAGAGGTCAGTGACGCAGAAGTTCTGCAGCAGCTGGAAGAAACGGAAAAACTCATAGCTCTCGAAGGCTTCCGTGATCTCATCCATCACCTCGGCGGTGCGCTGCAGCATCCATCGGTCCAGCAGCGGCAGGTCCTCCACCGCGATGGCATCGGTGGAGGGACTGAAGTCGTGCAGATTGCCGAGCAGGTATCGGCTCGTGTTGCGCACTTTCCGGTAGACGTCCGCGAGCTGACGCAGGATTCCGGCGCCGATGGGCACATCGGTGGAGTAGTCCACCGAGCTCACCCAGAGCCGCAGCACATCAGCGCCGTAGGCCGGCTCCTGCTTCAGGTTTTTGCCCCCCTCGATAATCACCATCGGATCCACGACATTGCCGAGAGATTTGCTCATCTTTCGCCCCTTCTCGTCGAGAGCGAACCCATGGGTGAGCACGCGCTTGTAGGGGGCATGGCCATGGACGGCCACGGAGGTGAGCAGAGAGCTCTGGAACCAGCCGCGGTGCT
>WTFZ01000146.1 GCA_011523835.1 Synechococcus sp. CO36386bin_29
CGCTGCTGCTTCCTGGCCATGTCGCGGCGAGAGGATCACTCCAGGTCAGAACAAGCGTTCCGTCTTCGATGGAAGATCCTTCCCAACCTGTGGCGAACATGTTGGTGAGTTCCGCTCCGACAAGACGTTCTGTGAGCTCTGGGCTTGAGATCCGAACCGTCAGTCCTGTGGATGCCATTCCAACGACCCCCGGGGTGTAGACCAGATCAAAACTGCTGTTGTCGAGCCATTGACTGGAGAGTTCGGCCTTGATGCCGTCGTTGTCTCTCAGAACCAGTGCTTGCGAGCTATCAGGAAGTGCTATCGCGTCGGATTCGCTGCTGAAGGAAAGAAGGAGTTCTTGATCACCGGTGATGAGATCGTTGTCAACTGTTTCGACGCTCAGGAGGGCGAGACTGCTGCCGGCGTCCACGCTGACTGTTCCATTTGTCCGGTTGATCTGATCGATCGCATCAGCTTGATCGTCGTTAGCCGTGATTTGCCACTGCAGTTCTGTATCGCTATTCAGCGGTTGATCGAAGTGCAAGAGCAGTTGGAAGTCCTCGCCTTCGTTGGTCCGACGCTCTTCCCATGGGATTGATTGCAGAGTGGCAACATCTGCTGTGACCATGGGCGGCACGACCAAATTGATCTTGGCGGTTACTGGATCACGCTCGGGTCCATCCACAACCTGCAGTTCCAGCCTATGAAGAATGGCTTCCGCCACTGTGGCATCGACGGCGAGTACACCGTCTTCGAGAGTGATTCCTTGAGGTGTGAGCTCTGGGTCAGGGAATTGATACTGAAGATTGTCTCCGTTTGCATCCAGCACCCAGTTGTTGGCCTCGAGATCCCACTGTGTTGTCTGACCTGCCTCTGCTTGCAACTGGAAGGGGAGATTCCAGATCGGTTCGATATTGCGTTGCGTGATCTTGACATCGAAGCGTAGGTCGAAGGACTCAAGATCAACATCCTCATCACTTCCGCTGGCCCGCACCGTGAACAGGTGATTACCGATGCTGTCGTGGGGTATTCCACCGATGGTGATCGTGCCAGCTTCGCCATCGAAGGTGATGCCGTCAGGTGGCACTCCTTCTCCGTGGATCTCAAAGGAGAGGACATCACCATCAGCATCAGTTACGAGACTATTCAGGTTGATGATCTCGTCCTCACCTGTCGGACGTTGGCCTGTCTCCAAACGCAGTGTCATTTGATCTTGCGCGTTCTCAGTCAGGGCCGGCCGATCTGGAAGATTTTCAATGGTCACATCCACCGTGTGGCGTTCCAGAGTTCGCCCATTGCTGTATGTCACTTCAAGATCAAAAGTCCCTTGAAGATCCTCATCCGGTTTGATGACCCAGGCATCCATTGCTGATGCAGTTTCGCTGTCATTCTCCAGCACTGTGACGCGGTAGGGAGATGCTTCAAGAGCACCCATATCTCCATTAGGCTCGATATGGCGTAACTGCATATCAGAGATCCATGTCGCGCCGCCATCGCCCATGACTGGATCCGGGATGTTTTGCGTGAAGTCGGTTAGGTCGACCAGACCTTTTGCATAATTGGATTCGTCATAACCAAGCAGTTTCAATTGAAGTTCTAACTGTTGTGCCAAATATGTCGTTGTCGAACTATTCTTGAGTGATTCGATCAGGCGCTCAACTTTCGCTTCAAACGTTGAGTATTGATCATAATTGGAAAGATCAATCAGGAGAACTCCACGCCCTTCTTGGAAACTGATTTGATTGACATTCTGCAATATATTTCCTGTTGCAGGATGCGCTTCTTGCCAACCAAATGGATCAAGTGCATCGGTCCCGAAATGCAGTGTCTGCTCAAATAGGTTCAAGCTTCCATCTGGGATTTCAACACCAGTGACAACACCACTCGCTCCCTCACTACTAATACGAATGACTTCTTGAAGTTTCAATTTGACGGAGAAAGAGCTTTCATCCTCAGCATCGATCGGTAATTCTTTCATTAGTTGATCGAGCTCAGAAGCCGTATATGTGCGAACAGTCTGTTTACCATCAATGATTTCACTGACCATATCCCAGCTTTGGACCACTTCACCAGTTTCGACAGAGGTCAGTGTGAGTGCAACTGGTCGATCACCAGCCGCATCAATAACATTCTGCGGTAAAGATAGGCCGTCAATGATGTTTTGAGAATTGCGATTCAGATCAGGCCGGTAATATGCATGGTGGAACACTCGACCAGTGCTTTCTTCTTCTTCAGCTGTCAGCAGCCAGCGAGCATTGCTGAGCAGCATTCTATTTTCAAACATTGTCGGATTAGGTACATAATTTTCAATCGTGGTTGCACTGGTAAACCGGCCTGCTTGTTTGAATTCGTCACCTGTGATATCAACAGATTGTCCTGGATTGCCAGTGACAAACTCAGCCCCTGGCAATCCAGTCGTGAACTCAGCGCCGGGATTCCCGTCTGTGAATTCAGCGCCGGGATTCCCGTCTGTGAATTCGGCTCCTGGGTTGCCATCGGTGAATTCAGCTCCTGGGTTTCCGTCGGTGAACTCAGCATCAACAGTGTCGGTCACATTGCCTGAGGTGTCAGCGGCAACGGTGTCAGTAACATTGCCTGAGGTATCAGCAGCAACGGTGTCAGTAACATTGCCTGAGGTATCAGCAGCAACGGTGTCAGTAACATTGCCGCCGGTCTCCGCTCCAACAACACCGCCGGTCTCTGCTCCAATAATTCCTCCGGTCTCTGGTCCAAGAGTGTTAGTACCTGAGTTTGCTTGGCCAAAGCCCGGATTTGTTCCCGTATTGTTATTCGCATTCCCCATGTTGTTATTAAACTCCGGCTCCAGTGAGATGTTGGCGATTGTTGGTGTCTGAGTATCACCCTCTCCCAATGATTGTTCTGCTACTAATGAGAACATACTGGTGTTAACGTTTTGATTTCCGAGTTCTTCGCTGATTACAGTTTGCGTTTGTGTCTTGCTTTCAAGATCTAGGTTCTCGTCATCAACTGAAATCAATGCATCCTTAGACAGCACAATATACGACGGTAGAGGTTCTCCATTCTTGCCAAATGTATCCTCGCCATTTTGCATCAGTCCCTCTGTCGTCAGGACGATCTGATGGGTGAATGTATTGATGGAAGATTGGGGATTCTTGAAAGCATTAACTGTGTTGACGTTATTTCTGCTGAGTTGCCATGCACCGCCTTCACTGGCGAATCCTTCCCAGGTAAATGTGTCACTTGTATCAAACAAACTCCTCGACATTTCAAGTTCGATCCTGAGATCAGAACTTGGCATGAGCCCACTGGGAAGCGTAAAGGTAGCCTCAGCGCTTGAACTGGTCGCCAATGGTCCTGAACGTTCAAACTCAAGATCACCGAGATAGATATCCAGCAGCTGATCATGACGAAGCAGACGCACACGTGCCGAGCCAATTTCAGAACTCAGAAGAGGTCGTGAGTCGTTTGGCACTGCGAGATCGGCTTCTACGGTCACTATTTGACCGTCAACTTTCAGATTGACGATGCTGAGTACAGGTTGTACGTCGTCATTGGTTAATTTGATCTCAACAACATCATCACTTGGTTTGATGGTCTCATCTGTTTCAAGGGTTATGTTGAATGGCTCAACCTCTCGTTCTGAACGTGAGTCCTCATCAGGATAAGGATAGTTTTCAGCAAAAATAGTTTCATCACCTTCTGGAGTAAGGCTTGCTATTGACGAATTGGCCTGGTAGTTTCCATCCTTGTATGTGACTCGCAAATAATCGTTTGTCGAAGATGCCGTTACTGTGAAGTTCAGGCTTGTGTAGTCAGAGGAATTCTTGAGGGCATTAACAAGGCTGGCTAGATTTGTTGTATCTGACGTCGTAGCAACCACACTGGTTGAGCCGTCGCTCAGAGTGTAAGTTGTAGAAGGTTTGGGCGTGACTGAGAGCGTCTGGATCCCATTGCTAACAATCGTTTGATCACCACGGAGTGGAATGGTGACTGTGCTCCACAGTTCTCCTGCTTCCCACTTGGGATCATCACTCGGTTGTCCGATATCCAGGCCTGGCATGTTGCCATCCAAATCCCCGGGAGGTGTGATAGTTGCTGTCGACTCAGCATCAACTTCGAATTCTTTTCTCTGCTCATCAGTACTCTCAGTTGGGAAGTTGACCTCAACGACAGTTTTGTTGACACCATATGGGAGAACCAACTGATGATCTTCTCCTACACCTGTGGTGTGATCGAGATGCTCAATGACACCTTCAGTGGGCGAGCTTTCAACAATCAGTAAGCGGCTCAGCCCTGTATAGACTGTTCCGTAGTAAGAATAGTTGATTTCATACGATTGGTAGGTACCCTGTTCAGGCGTATATGTTAGTTGGGCATCACTTTCGTTGAGTAATATGCCGATTGGGTTGGTATTTTCTTGTGCATCGTATTCGGTGAGGAATGCTGCATATCCATCGTGAAGAGCTTCTGTTGATGTTGAATCATCATTCTCTTCGTTGGTCGCCCACCTCAACCATAGAGATATGCTTCCGTCAGGATTGATGAATGTATCTGATTCGTTTTCGTTATCACTGCTATCGTCGCTGGGAACGTCATTACCTGTCTCTGAATTCCCCTCAGTGACATAGAGATTCTCTAATGCATTCTTTAGTTCTTCTACTTGGAATTCGTTTAATCGATCTTTGTTAAAGCGGATAAAGGTCACATGCTTGCCGTCATTTTCTTCGTGATCATCATGATCCCATCGACCATCTTCAAACACCATTGGATCAACCCATTCGCCATATGCTGAACCAAAGAGATTGTTGATCCCTGTTTTTAGAGCATCTCTCAAGCCTTGCAATTGGTCGTTCACCGGATCTTCAGATCCAACCTCAAATGTTTCTCCTAATACGTGAATGAAGCTGCCATTTAGTGGCGTATAGATTCCATCTGATGCACTTTGATCGTTGATGGTTATATACAATTTATTGTCATCGGCTGATCCACCCTCAGGGCTGCCTTCTGAATTGAATACATTTGCCTCAACCTCAAATGAAGCCTCTTCAGCATTGTTATTGTTGGCTTGAGCTAATTCAGAACTAATTTCCTGAAGTGTTTTACCATTAATTTTGTTGATACCTGTTGCATTGACTTCAATTACACGGTTGGCTTCCGACATATCGATACCAAAGGCACCTTGGCTAGCGACGATGACATCAGAGTCATTGTGGAAATCAATGCCAATTGTTCTAGGGTTTGGTGCATTTTGGATGTCTTCGATGTTGAGAGAATTTGGATCGATTGAAGGTAACTTCAGGATAAGTTGATTGACATCGCTTGCATCAAGAACGTCATCTTCACCAGCATTATCTAGTCTGGTAATGCTGTGTATGCTGTATCCATCAGGAAGATTATTGCTTGTTGGAATTATCAGATTTCGATCTGTCCTGAATATAAATGGATTTTGTTGTTTATTGCTGTCAATGATTTCATCGTCGCTGCCCGACTGAAGGAAATGTTCGTCAAGTGAAATGGTATCGATGGTTTCGATCCCGAAGCTTGCTGTGACAACCTTGGGAGAGCCACTCTCAGGATCTTGTCTTAATGTTAATAGTTTACTGGCTAGATCCTCTGATTCGATATTGATAATTTGCAAGCTGTTGACAAAGCCAGCAGCCTCAGAGCCTGTCAACGTGTATTTAATTTGATTGTCCGATTGTATTTCCGCAGTAATTTCTAGATCATCCTTTGTCAACGCATTGTTGAACATGACATCCCACCCTGGGAGTTTTTCAGCAGAGATCGATTCTCCGTTTGTTAGTGAGAATCGGCGCCCACTAACACCATCGACGAGTTTTGCCCCTTGTGGCAGATACAGCTCCCAGGTATCTGTTGGCTCATTACTATTGAAGTCTTCATGCAGAGTGGATGGAATCAAATCTCCTCCATCTCTGAAACGAAGCTCGAGAGGTTGAGTCAGCTCGATCTCCGGAACATCCACATCATCAAAGTCTTGCATCCATTTCAAGGACATCGGTGCACGTCCAGTGGCTTCACGTGTTGGCATGAAGGCCAGTGCTGAGAGCTCCTGTGGGCTCAACTCAATAACAAGTAAATCGCTCTCGTCGGTTGATTCACTGAACGTTTTGTTGAGGACTTGTGTTCCACTTTCATAACGGAGAACAAAAGCACCAACCTCAGTCAACCAATCTGGTACAGACAGTTCAATGGTTTGATCCGTATCTTTAAGAGCAATAACGCTTGATTGGATGTCGAGGTTACGGTCTCTCAAGAATAGAGGGACCACGTGACTTCCAGTGTGTTGAAGGTTGTCTCCTTCTGTAAGGCTAACGCTGTCTATTTGTAGCCGCTCTGGACGAAGGTCCTCGGCTGGGGGCTCTGGAATCTGGAGATCAAATGTAGTTGAACTTGATTGATGCCCTCCTGCATCAATCGACTGGACTTGTATGGATAGTGTTCCAGTTGTTAGCTGTTCATAGTTCACACCCTTTTGATTTAATTGGTCTTTGGATAGACCAAGTTTTCCATCCTCTTCAGATGAGAGGATTTCATTCACTGAGAACCACGCCGATTCTGTTGTGGGACTACTCCAGGTCGCACCTCCAACCAGTGTGCCTGTTAGGTCTGAGTCGGTCGTTCCTTCTGCATCAACCTGATTTCCATTGCCTTCGTTAAACCGATGGAGAGCAACCAGACCCGATTCATTACCACTGGATGGAATTGTTTGCCGTTTGATGATTTCAGCTTCAGATAGCGAGCGATTCCAAATCAGAGTGCTTTCAATTGTCCCATCGAAATATTGATCGTTTTGATCAACACCAATCTTAATGTCGGTGGCTGTTACTGTCTCAGTGTCAGATGCAGTGACTTCAGGTTTATCCGTTGCCTTTTTAGCACCATCGATGTAGATGGTTCTATCACCTGTGGTTGCATCATATGTCACGGCGATGTGATGCCAATTCCCATCGGCGAGATTGAGATCATCGGAATATGCTGACAAGTCTTTGCCATTCAAAGTATGGCTTATTCCGTTATCATCATTTATCAGTAGGGAGTTGTTCTCAGTACTGCTTTCCAAGGTCTTCCAGCTAATGATTCCACGTCTATCTGTTTGGTCAGGCCGGATCCAGGCTTCAACAGTGAATGATGATGCACCTGTTGGAACATCATCATTGTCTTTGATGATCATATGATCATCTTTTCCATCAAATTCGATTGCGCTTTCAGTATGTATCCAGCGCCAGTTATGATCGGATTTGAGCGTTAAATCACTTTCAATATCTTCTCCTGGTTGAATTGACATTGATAGTGTGAAATTCTCAAAATCACCCTCTGTGACAACATCTTGGATCTGAGGTGCGATGGGTGTGGTATTGCTGTGGAGAGCATGATTCGGGATTAGGTTCCCGTAGACTTCTTTCTCGTTTTGATCTCCCCATTCGGTTAGTAGATCAGCTCTAGCATCGCCAATATCAGTGATCGAAAGCGAATACTTTAAGCTTTGATCCCCAGTGATTGATAACAGTGGCAGAGTTGTTTGAAGGCGTCCAAGTTCATCATTCAATTCGTGATATGGATTGTCTGGATTGTTAAATTCGAAGCGCATAGCACCGCTTCTAAGGTCTTCAAGCGTGAAACTAAGATTTGAGTATTGATCTTCGCTGTTGGTTTCATCAAGTTTGAGTTCTCCGATTCGCTCTCGAATGTTCTGTCCGTTCAATCTCAGCGTGATTTTTTCAGTGAGACCTGGTATCTGATTGGTATCAAGTTTATAGTTCTGCCTCAGACTCAGAGAGCTGTCGAGGCTAATGTCATCTCCAGTTGCAAAGCCAATGACTTCTTCGACTACTTCGTTGCTATCGATTTGGCTAAGAGTCCAATAAGCACTGCCCTCTGAGCTGACGAATGTCCTGTCGATTGTCCTGAGCGAGACGTTATTTGCAGACGTATCTGTTGAGGAGGTTGGTAGAACGGCCAGGAAATCATTCTGGATAATCTCTTCATTGGCTTCAACAACATCACCAACCTCAACAATGAGTTGTGAGCCAGATGGGATGGTCAATGTCAGTTCAGGTTGATTTTCATCAACTGGTTGCAGTGTGACCGTCTTCTTGCCTGAGGCATCATCCTGAATATTGGTGATTCTGCCTGCCGTTGGCGTTGTCTGACTGCCGTCGGTCCAACGCCCCATGCTTTGACCAACAAACGGTTGTGCATTGCTTTCATCAGAGAGCTGTTGCACAAATAACCGTTGACTCTTAGTGTCGTATCGAATTTCGTCAGCAATACCATCATTATCAAGGTCAATATGAACGGAATGATTATTGACATCCAAACTTGTTAGTAAATCTCCACTTGTTACTGTATTTCCAACAGCTTTCAGAAGTGTGAGGTGGGCTGGAATAACTTGAGTGATCGTGCTGTTACTGTCACTCGTCTCGGTGATGAAGATCATTTTCGACCCATCATTTACGTTTTGAATATCTGTGATCGTTCCAGTAGCTTTGGCCACCAGGTGTTCTGCTTCAGATTTTGTGTATGCCAGGTCACTTACTGTGGCTTCGATTGAAGCTTCGCCACTTGGTGTGAGAGTCGCGATTCCCTTCTGAATCCCACTCGTTTTGTAGGTTAGTTTAATCAGATCTCCTGACGAATTAAGTGAGACATTAAAGGCAAGTGATCCTGAAGCTGCTGATAGCTTGTCAACCAGATGCGCAAGAAGTCCTTCTTCTGTCAGGCCGTTTCCGATGGCATCAGTATCAACAGTGATGGTGAGTGACCCATCACTGAGGCTGTATGTTTCCCCTGGTTGAGGTGTTACACAAAGGTAGAGTGTTTCCTGAATGTTTGTCTCTGAATGTTCAGTTTGTGATCCTTGATATTCAGGAACCAAGGGTTGTACGGTAAAGGCTTCTCCTTCACCCCAACTGGAACCACGCATGCCGGCATCAATGGCCTGAACCGACCAGTAGTAGCGTTCACCGGCGATGGCAGAATTGAGTAATCCTGCATTATGGAATCCCTGATTACCAGGGCTTGCAATTCTGCGTTTTCCTGATTCTGGATCCGCTAATGGCGACTGAACATCAAATACACCTGGTTCAGTACCTACCGCTAAGTTATAAGTGTATGGTGCATCGTCGTTGGTTAGATGACTGAAATTCCAGTTGAATTGAATCGCATTATGTTCGGAATTCCAGCCTACGTCTTCTGCCTTAGGAACATCAGGTTGGCGGTTAACCATTCCCTCGAATTCAGGTTCCCCTGCTTCAGCATCCTGGATGCGTTCACTTGTGGTATTACGGAATATCTGGAGATAGGGTAGTTCTTCCGAGCCTTGTGCTCCTGTGATTGCTAAATCAAGGTCTCCATCGTTGTCGTAGTCGGCCCAACTCGTACTGCCTCTCTTGAGTCCTGGAAGTGATATTGCAATGTCCGAAAAATTATCACCGCCACCAATTAGTGGATTATTGAGTAATCGTGTGGTCAGCATTCCTGTTTCGCGGGATACACCACTCAAGAGCAAGTCTTGATCTCCATCATTATCAACATCAGCCCATGTTGCCGATCCCTCATTCAGGAGTGGGATATTAACGCGACCACTCTTAATGTGAATATCTGCATAGGCTGGAACTTGTACTGACCCGACAAGCGACTCTTTAATCTTGATGTTGTCAATGTCGATATTTTTATCCAACTCCAGTTCGGGCATGATGCGCAGGATTGCATTGGCATCTGACAACTCTCTAGTCCATGGGAAGCTCAAAATATCTCGATCTGTGATTTCAAATGGTTCATCTTCTGTCGATAGATCTCCATGCCGCATCATATCTAGCTCAACATCCTGCAGCCGATTCAGAATACGAGTTTCATTCTCGTCAATAATCATCATCCGTAATCCTATTGGCGACTCCTTCGTTCCCAAGCGTGCATTGATATCAACTTGATAGGTCTCACCAATCTGAGGCTCACCACCCAGTAATTCTCGAAGATCAAAGTCTCGTTTTACAGCAGAGAGATAATCTGCCTTTGGATTGCTTGGAACGACAGGAGACAGCGTGTCGAAGGCATTTAACGTGATGACTTCTACATAGCTTTCGAGTATAGGATTCTCATCTAGGAGATCAAATCCAATTTGATGGATTGGAACAACTAATTGCTCAGGTAGTGTGCTTGTGCTCCCTAATTCTTCAAACACTGGATCCAGGGAGATGCCACCACCTTCAGGTCCAGATGTGTACAAATCAGAAACATTACCGCCAAGATTGACGTCCCCAAAGGCAGCAATCAGTCCGTCTGTAAATAGTGAACCTTCAGTGGTATTGAGCGTAAATTGTAAATTGTCATTTGTTGACTCGGAGCTTTCGCCCACTGTGAAGACTTCTACAGGCGTTGCCAAAGGTGTTATGTTTAATGTTACTGACGGTTCGATTTCATGAATTGTGTCACTTAGTTCAATGTAGCCGCGAATATCAAGTAAGTTCTCCTCATTCAGCAGTTCCAATTCAAGATTGGTGACCGGAGTTACCAAATTATCGATACCCCATGATTCGTCAGCTATTGATTGATTGAGTGTAGAGCTGAAGCCTAAATCAATTGTTGCCAGCTCGGGCGGAGTAGTGATCGTTATTCGATACTTTTGATCATCCCAGCCACTGAATACTGTGTTTGATCGTTTGCCGTTTGGTTCAATCGTGTAGTGATAGGTTAGTCCATCAGGTGTAGTTGTATTACCATGGGTGACTTCATTCGTTCTACCAAAATAGAAGCGTTCCTGAAGAATAATGTCATCGCCCGAATAAACCTGGAAGAATTCGCCATCCCATGAATCGATTCTCAAAAAGTCGAATTCGATTGTTTGTGCTCTGCCACCTTCAATAGTTTGGGCTGTTAGATCGTCGCCCGTTGTTTCGCTTGTTGTCAGATGGGAGCCGATATTCAATGGTATATGAATACTTGTCTTTTCATTTCCAAAGCGGCCAAGGAAGGCCCCCCATTCACTGCTGCTTTCGACTTCTACTTTCGCATTTTCGATGTCTGTTGGTAGAGAATTGAAGCGTCTTGAGTAGATGGAATCCCCGCCCCCAACAGGTGGTTTGGTGTATGAAAGGTTGTCGATACCCCAGGATTCATCCGTAATCGATTGGTTCAGTGTTGAACTGAATCCCAAATCGAGAGTCTCCATTCCTGCTGGAGTTGTGATTGAAACACGGTATTTCTGATCAACCCAGCCACTGAATACAGTGTTTGCCTTATCACCGTATGGTTCAATTGTATATGTGTAAGTAGAACCATCGATGACTGTATTTCCTGTCGTTCTACCTTTCGTTGTATTTGTTTGGAAATTTTCCGAGATGATTTTATCATTTCCAGCCCAAACATTGAATTTTTCATTGTCCCACGAATCCATGCGCAGGAACTCAAACTCAATTGTTTGAGCTTTTCCTCCCAGAGGGATTTCTACACTTGTGGTTGGAGATGCATCGCCGTTTGCACCTTCATTTCCATAACGTCCAAGGAAGGCACCCCACGCATTACTACTCTCAGATACAACTTGAGCATTTTCAAAGTCCGCTGGCAGGGCATTGAAGCCCCTTTCATACCCATTTTCTATGACATAGTTCAGTGTCTTCTCAATCAAGAGTGTTTCTGATACTGATGAGTCGTAGATGCTTGCAGTATCAAAAATTGCTTGTGTGGTGACATCTGATGCATCTGGGTTATCAAGTGCTACAGGGATGATGAGTGGTGCAGGATCATCAGCTTGATTCGCGTAGTAGGCATCAACAGAAACATCTTGATCGGGTACATATTTCCATGTAAATGTATTTGATACCTGATTCCCCTTGTTGGATTCACCCAGGAACTTCATTGACGGTACAGAGACCCTTGTTTCTGGCCAGTCTTGTGTGAAAGTGATCTCTACATTTTCCCTTATCTTCTCATTTTTGTCGTCTGTAATTTCAATCGTGAAAATGTCGCTTCCGTAAAAATCGGCTTCTGTTGGCGTGTAGGTAAAGCTTACCGATGCTGTGTGTGGATTATTGCTGTTACGTTCAATGTTTCCTAGCACAACATCACCATGGCTTGGCTGTCCGTTGTCAACCAGTGTGATCGTTTTGGAAGAGTATTTATCCCCCGTCAACCCATCGTTGTCACTTATTTGTAGGGTGGATCTGATTTGGCCGGGTTCCGACTCACTACCTTGCGACGTCGTGAACTTCAGCCCCGAAGTAATGATTGTTGGATCATTACCTTCTTCAACTGTGAAATTGTATTCGTGGTCAGAAGTACCACCATTGGTATCTGTCGCTCTTATTGTAAAACTATCACTACCATGATAATCAGTGTTTGGTTCATATTGCCAAATCCCAGTATCTTGATTCAGCATCTCCACTGTTCCATTCTCAGGCTGAATATTGATGCTGTATTGCAGTGCACCATCAACGTCGGTTGCATAGACAATTCCAGTTATTGTTGTGTCTTCCTTGGCAGGCTGAAGTTCAGTTATCGTCCATCCAATTGCTTCGTCTTCCTCTGATTGAATTGTTAAGTTAACGGTTTGAATAATTGCTGCACCTAGTTCATCTATGACTGCGATATTGAATTTGTCTACACCATTAAAATCGTCAGAAGGTACGTATGAAAATTTTATGGTATCGTTTGTTTTTCCGCTGACTGAACTTTCGGTAATTGCTGCTGTTCCATGAAGTGCCTGCTCGATTATAACCACTTCCTTGAGTTTATCTATATCAACCAGTGTTAGTGTCCCGGCAAATGTTTCACTATCTTCAATGAGGTTTACATTGGTATCTCCAGAAATTGTGGTAATGTCATTAACAGGCTTGACAGTGATGTTCACGGCCTGTGCCGTCTTTTTGCCTGTGCTGTCTGTTATTTCTAGTGTAAAATAGTCATCGCCGGCATAGTTATCATCCGGTTTGTATGTCCATTGCTTATCAGTTGAATTTACGCTTGCAGTTCCATTTTGTGGATTCGTTTTTATTGAATAAGTGTTGTTATCGTTGCTGTCGCTGTCCGTGA
Source organism: Synechococcus sp. CO36386bin_29 (assembly GCA_011523835.1). Classification (GTDB taxonomy): domain Bacteria; phylum Cyanobacteriota; class Cyanobacteriia; order PCC-6307; family Cyanobiaceae; genus Synechococcus_C. The sequence continues at coordinate 13,012 of WTFZ01000146.1, forward strand.
TGTCCTCCTTGTGCGTCCCCGAATCTTCCTGAATCTCTACCGAGGTCGTACTTGTTATGAGAGTTGGAGTATCAACGGGGCTTATAAATATATTGACAGCTTGTATGGTTTCAGTGCCAACAATGTCTTGGGTGAATTTAACGAGGAAGAAATCATTTCCATTGTTGAAATCTGTTGCAGGTGTATATGTCCAATCACCTGTAGTCGTAATCGCTACAGCGGCGCCATTCCTACTCTGGTTTCCACCTGTCTTATCATCTTCATCGATAATTTCAAATGTTCCATCTACTCCCTCTGTTCTTAAACTTCCGGTGATATTTGCTGGACTGGTTGAAATATATTTTGCTGTTCCACTCACATTGCCACTGATGAGGTCAGTATCAGCTGCGGTTTCGCCAAGATACAGATTGATTGCTTGTACTGTTTCAAATCCTCTCTTGTCCGTTCGTTTTGCAAGGAAATAATCATATCCCTGTTCGCCTGTTGGAGTATATTCCCATTCTCCATTCGCTTTCATTGCTATGGTTTTGCCATTTTTGGACTGACTGTCAACCAAGGCATAATTATCTGATGTGTTTTCATTATTATCGTCGGCATCTTTTAATATCAGTGTGCTTGTTACCTTCGTCGTAGAATTGATTGTTGTCTCAGCACTTTGCCCCTGAGTGGCAGTAGCCACCTCATTGATGGGATAACGAATCAGATTAAGGACTTGGCTTGTCGTTCCACCGAGATCATCTTTTATCTTAATTGTAAAGCTTAGATTGCCTTCGGTGTTATTGGATGATGTTGCATCTGGTTTGTATTCCCATGCGATGCTTGCAGTATTTGGACTATCGTTTGTACCTACGACAGGAGTCAGTGTTAAATCAGTGATGTCTGGTTCCACCTCCTCAATAGTTAGCTTTGTTAGTCCATCCGTATCCTTAATTGTGATGTTTCCAGAAAGATTGCTGTCTTCACTACCATGGATTGTCACTTCACTGGCTATGAATGTTGCTTCCGTGTCGACATGGTAGAAGCTTAAATTGATTACCTGGTTCGTCTCGTTTCCTTGACTGTCTGTAACCGTTACTGTGAATTGATCACTATTCGTTTCGCTCTTGGGTGTATACGACCATACATTTCCATTGACGCCAATGTCTCCTTTATCTGATGTGTAGTTGGCATTATTAAAACTTAGCTCTGGACCGGATGTACCGTATCCATCAGCATCTGTCCCTTCATAGGTTCCTTGAATCATTTGATAAGCAGTATTGTTTTCGTTCCTGTCTCCTTTCTCTGCCGATGCATAAATCCCTGAACTCACAAATGGCCTATCATCGACACTAGTAATGGTAACTTTGATGACCTCTTCCTGACTAAAACCAGCATCATCAGTGATGACCACAGTGAATTGATCATCACCGTGAACATTGTCCTGTGGTGTATAAGTCCACTCAGCGGTCAGGTTTCCACTGTCGTCTTTGCCCTTCATCGCTATTACAGCGTCTCCTTTTTGTGGTTTATTAGATGCGGTTGATGAGATCGCAACAATCGAACCATTGGTTAGTCCGTCAATATCGCTGAGAGTGATCACTCCTTTGATTTGATTATCTTCATTACCTGTTGATGTGACGTCTCCCGTTATTTCTGTGGCGTCATTCTCTGCGGCGATATTGACATTTATTGTTTCGTAGGATATTCCACCATTGTCATCTGTGATCGAGATTTCAAAGGAGTCTTCACCACTAAAGTTTTCATTTGGTTGATACGTCCACTTCACGGAAGCTGGATTGTTCGGGGACTCTCCCTCAATCGCCGCTGTTCCGTTGCTTGGCTGACTGTTGATTTTGAAGATTGTGTAGCTCGTACCGTTGCTATCTTTTCCGGTCAATCCGTCTGGATCTGTGACCACGAGTGTTTCACTGATTGGATCAGTCGCATCTTCATTGCCAGATCCTGTGTTACCCGAGTCAACTGTTGGCAGGAAGCTACTACGAGTGGCTGATGCTTGGTCTGGTTTTAAAGTTGTCTGATACGTCGATCCATTGACAATGCGTAAACCACCGGTGAATGAGCCATTCTCTACGGTAATATCATCAATCGTGAAATCGCTTGTTGATTCGGATAGTGTGAATGTCAGGTTGATAAAGGGATCTGAGCTCGTTTGTCCTGTATCGACTTGTTCGGAGCTGATATTAACTGTCGGTTGTGAGACATTATTCTCGACATCAATAGTTGTATCTTGCAACCGGTTTCTTTGGTGTGATTCATCTGTTATTGGGGTGTACAGCGAGTTATTTGCAAACTTGAGTTTGTATTTTTCCTCAGCTTGGATGCTCTTATCAAGCTTTAAGGCGATAACGTGTGGATACTGGGGTTCCGGGAAGGTAATTGATTCGATATTAATCGTTGATGGCCCTTCTATAATTTCGAATGATTTTGGATTTGTTATGTTAGCGCCAGTTTCGTAATTTGGATCTTGATACAGTCTTTCGTTGAACACAACCATGATGTTGTTTCCAAGTGCATCTGTATACACCCTTTCAATCGTTGGAGATGTTTGGTCGTCATCAAAATCTGTTGCTGGAATGTATATTTCATATGGGTTCCAGTCTCTGTAGACTGAATTCTGTGCTCGACTGATATTTGTGGATCCCGAAGCGGCACTGGAGTTGGTGTTGTTTTGATTCAGTTTCTCGCTTTCTTCTTCACTTTCTTGGCGTGAGGTTACTGCTGTACTTGTTAGTGAATCGTTTTCGATGGCTAATGCCAGGTCTTTATATGGTTGCCAGAGCACCAACTCACTTTCATCTTTAGTGGCGTTAACCGTTTCGACGGTAGATGCCAACTCAAAGAATTCAACCTCACTCGCAAATACCCATGAACCACCTTTCCGGTTGATATTTAATGTAAATTCATCACCTGTCAAATTGAGGTCTGAGAACAGGTACGACGTCGGTGCACCTGAGCTTGGATCCGTCAATGTTCCTGATGAGAACGATCCTGATGACGTCGTTAGGGTAAGTGATTCTGGGACGTTTACTCCCCCATGGCCGTTCGAATCATCGACATATAGTTTAAATGCATCGAGTTGAATTGAACGATCAAATTTAAAGACTATGGAGGGGTCAGAAGACCAGCCGACATACGGGCCTGCTCCTGAAGGTGCCTCTACTACATCCCACCTTTGAGTAGCAATGATGCCATCAGTTAAATCTCCTTTCCCACCGGATAGTGAGGAATCATTTTGCAGAGGATCACCAGTTCCATCGTAACTTTCATCCCAATAATTGTACGAGCCCGATGATCCGTTCTTCATGTCATACGAAGATGGCTGCACAGCAACACTGGATGCCGTGTTTGTGTATGTCAAAGTTGCGTCACTGACTGATGGAGGATCTTGTTTGTAAATCAGTCGGATTGCATCATTGGCAGCATTCGCTTCGATAACAAAATCTAGTGAAGAATAATACTCGTCGCTCTGAATCGAGCTGATAACTTCATTCAGTATTTCATCGTCTGTAGCTGAATCATTTTTTGATGTGGTTGTGGTGATTGTGATCCCTTTACTTTCTAGTTTGTATTCTCTTTCTGATGCCAGGCTGATGCTTAATTCATGAACTCCATTCGGATGTTCTACAGGTACTAACCCACCATTGTCTTCGTTTTCATTTTTAATGGACAGGAAGAAGTCTGTTGTTTCGCTCTCATCGAAGTTAAGAGGGATTGTTATTGCATTGATATCTAGGCCTTTGGCATTTAGTCCACGTATTGTGGTTGTGCCATAGTCAATCAGACCCTGCCCTTTATCAGCTGCATCTCTGACTTCTTGTTGAATGTTTGAAGTCTTCAGTGGGATGTTGATAAGGTCTATTTCTTGAACGATCGTTGCAGTTGTAACACCGTCAATGACTTGGTCTACCTTGGATAAATGTGCTGTCGCTAAATGCTCTTCACCCTTATAGAATTCGAGCGAGTAACTTTGATCATCTGAAGTTATAATGTCGAATGGTGAGTTGTGATCACCTCCGGCTAATGTTATTGCACTTCTTATACTCATTATATCTGTTGCCTTGGCTGAAGTTTCAGTGTCTGTAGGAATACCCCTGACTGATAGATTTTTCGTTGTTTCTATATCTAGGTTGTCTAAACCTGTTTGTAGCTTGCTTAGGTATTGATTCATTGCATATGTATAGTCTTTCCCTGTTTCACTTGCATCCGCTCTCCAGAAGTGTGTCAACCATGCACTTTGGCCTTGATGTGGGCCTTCGAAATCGATGCTCTCTCTGAGTATTAACTCGAGTACTTCTCTTAAGTCTTCACTGAGAGCCTGATCTGTATTTAGGTCTCCTGCTCTCAGATTACTGATTAACTGTTGGTCACCCGTTCCACTGTTTCTGCCAAGGATATCGTTTGCTGTGTAGTGTTGCTGTAGTTTAACTGCACTGTTATTTGACTCTATTGATCCAGCAAGGCTATCATCGAATTCGAGGAAGTAGAAATAGTCTTGGTCGTATCTAAATGTTAACGGGTTGTCGTTATAATTGCCGCCCCCCATAAATTCCCATTCACTTTCTAGCTTCGCAAGACTCTCATCCATGACTGAGCTTGAACCTGCGTCCAGGTAAGAAGACTGGATAAAGACGTCACTCGTTTCATTCGGATTGACATACCAATACTTGGCCAGTTCCGCCCGTTCTGCTTGAGTTAATTCGTTGTCTTCTACGACAGCATTCGTATCAGCAGAAGCAACCAAATTTCGATCTATTCTGTAAAAACTGTAGGAAAGATCAAGGTCTGAGCTGGAGGGAGCAATTTCTATCAGCCCATTAACTGTTAAATAGTTTGCATCCGTATCTCCGTCCATCATCTCATTTAATTGTGCGAGATGTGGATCAAGGCTGACGAGATCCCTGTTGAGATCAAATAGATTGCTGTATGAATCCCAGAAGATCAGTTGTTGCTCGCTACTGATCGTGCTGTAATCAGCTCCACTCCAAGCTCGATGCGCGGCGATATCCATTCCTTCGGCAAGACGTAATGGCTTCTCAGGGAATGGATTGCTTGGATCGATCCCCAAGCCGCGATCCGCAAATGACGCATCTCCGTCGGAGCTTTCATAATGTCCGAATTGTAGTTTTGTTCCATTCATTCCATGCGGTAACTCTTCCCTAAAGACGGCTGAACCTGAGGGTATAAATAGCATCTGACTGTCAATCTCATTTGTTATCGCTATATCGAGCCGACCATCAAGATCAATATCCCCCCAAGCCGCTTGCAAGACATGGCCTGATGGGTCTTCCTCTAAGGTACTCCACGTTGTCTTGATTTCTGTTTCCCAATTTTCCGGTGTTGCTACATAGAAATCGATGCCACTCCTGTTCAGCAATAGCTCAACAGTCTCTTCTCTTTGGAATTCTTCATTGGTTCGAATTCCAGCGACTATCAGATCAAGGAATCCATCGTTGTTCCAATCACCCCATTCTGCTGAATGTACTCGTTCAAAAGCTGGTAGATCAAATGAGCTTGTAAATTGGTGATCACCATTGTCGTCGATTTCGTTGATCAAAATTTGTGATTCACCATTGCCCATTTCGTCGAAGCTGTACACCAATAAATCGAGATCTCCATCGTTATCGATATCTCCCCACTGTGTGTTTCCCTCCCAGTTTCTAGTTATTCCCGTATATAGTTCTCGATCCAGTACTGGGATCAGAAGATCATTTGAGCCCAGAATATCCATAGCTGTGATGGTGGTTCCTGTGCGTAGGTTCGCAACGTCAATGATTTCAAATGGTTTGTTGGCTTGAGCCCATTCGAGGCTTATGGAGTGATCGCCGGCATTCTGTTCATAGGTTACTTGAATAGGAGAATCTCCTGCTGCAGTTAACGTTGATGCTTGCTCCTGCGGCGCTTCATTTTTGTAGATTAGTTCAATTCGACCGCTCGATGTGTTGCTTTGAATTGTGAATAGGAGTGATTCATATCCGTCCGCTTGCTTCAGTGCGTTGACCAATTCATTCAAATTTGTTTGATCTGATGTTGACGCCGTAATGTTATTAATACCGTCTGTAAGAACATATTCCGTTGATGCTTTTGCTGTTACCGGTAGATAATGGACTTTGTTGTCGGCTGAATCCATCCAACGCAGTTCTACATCTACGGCTCGTTCAGCTTTCAGGCTTAGAAGCTCATCTTCGCTCGTAATCTTTTCGTTGTCGACAAACAACTCCCATGAATCCGCTCTCCCGCTATCTGTTGTTACTCTGAATCGATAATCTCCCTGCTCATCAGGTACGATTTCACCTGTCCAACGTGCGGATAGACCAGATGTCGCTTCACTTAGGTTTCCATCGGGCAGATAGTAACCCCAATCAAAGTCAACATTTGAATCTATTCGGTTTAGGTATTTTACTTCAAAATTGTCTCCATAGTAGTATGTTGCATTCAGACCGTATTGTCTTATTGCGCTGATAGACCCCTGCCCTGTTCCATCCTCATAGAAATAGTCTTCAATTGTTAGATCATCATTTGTGTTCAGAATGCCATCAGCATTGATATCAATGATGAGATCGTTGTTACCTGATCTTCCGCTTCCATTTCCGCGAGCCATCCCGATGGCGCCATCTTGCGGCCCATCAAGGCTGAGCGTGGATGGGAGTTGCAGGCGGAGTTCATCCTCTGAACCAGTCAGGCCTCCGCTGTCACGTATGACAGTTCCTCCTTGACCGTGGAGCAGCCAACCCACACTTTCATCCGCTGCGGCTCTCTTGTAGAGAACTTGATCTGGAATAAATCCAAGTTCCTCATATTTATCCCACTGAACCTCCCCTTGCCAGCGTGTTGGATCGGCCCACAGACGGAATTTCTCCCAGCTGATTAACTCTCCATCCCTTTCAATCGGTTGGAGACTGTCTGGATCTCCCCCCATGGCTTGAAAGGCTTCTTTTAGGGTAAGTGTTGGTGTGAGCAAGCTATAAAGATCATCCCCTGTACCTCCTTCCAGAAGGTCTGCTCCACCACCGCCTTCGAGTACGTCTGAACCTTCGTCACCATACAATCTATCTCCACCAGTTCCACCGTGCAGTGTATCCCTTCCTCGACCTCCAATCATTATATCGTTTCCACTTAATCCTCTTAGAACATTGTTTTGATTGTCTCCAATTAGTGTATCTCCATATTTGCTTCCAGTGATATTTTCTACTTGACTAATAACACTGTTGACACTTTCGAGCACCGATTGACTGCTCAGGTTCTCTGGTTCAAGAATGGCAATTGCTTTGGCAAAGCCATCCAACCAAATGACTAGATCATCCTGTTGGCCAGCTTCTATGCCTGTTTCAATGACATCTTCAATGACATTCTGATCGAACAGCGTTTGTGTTAGAGCTGCTCTGACGTCGTCTGTGATTGGTGTTGAAACCGGTTCTGTCGATCCTGTCGCTTCTGCCGCTTTCACGGCATTATCTTCAGCTGTCAGACCTGCCATCAACGTGGTTAACTCATCAGTTCCAGTCAGCAGTAATCGTGCTGCATCGCGAGCAAGACTTGCATCTGCCACGCTTGTTCCAGGAAGGATGACAACTGTTGTAGCGAGACTGTCTTCTGCCTTGCTTCCATCCAAGGCCCCAAAGGATTTCACATCCGTGACCTCCACTTTGAGTTTGCCAAGATCGATTAAGCGCTCTGATTCTGCAAGCTGTGCTGCTTCAGCAACAGACATCGTTGCCCTTGGGGCAACTCCCATCCTTCGCAGCAATTGTTCAACTGCTTCCCGCGATTCAGAGTCTAATTTCCGTACTTCCGTGGTTCTATCGAGAAGTTTGACTTCTCCCTCGTCAATCGTTTCTTGAACAGCAAATTGGCCTTCAGCTGTTATTGTTGCTTGCCCACCTTCGGCATATTTGTCTTTATAGATGAGCTGCAGTTGATCTTCTGATTCATTGAGTTGTACGGTAAAGTCTAGTTTTCCATAACCGGTTGCATTTCGAATCAGCCCAACCATGTCATCATGAGTCGTTGCATCTTCTGCTGCAATGACATCACCATTGGTTGCCTTAAGCGTAGCGCGCTCTGTTGGCTCAATACCTTGTTTATAAACCAGATTGATGGATTCTCCATCATTGTCTGCATAAATACTGAACTCAAGATCCTCATAGCCATTTTGCGCTTTCAACCCATTAATCAGATCCTCTAGATCTGTGTGATCTGAGGTGGTTGTAGTAATGTTCTGTTTTCCATCGCTTAACGTGTAGGTTGTTGCTGGTTTTGTAACGACTGGTAGTACATAATCTTCTCCTGTCTTGATCGCTATTTTGTTTTGTCCGTCGCTAAGCTCATAGGTTGTTGATGCCTCTGGCACCACATTGATGTAGTGAGAACTTCTTTCGGGTGTCAATAGTAATGGATTCGATGCTGTGCGATCAAAAATCTCTGGTACAGGGATCTTGCCATTTTCACCAAAGATAGTTTCAACGAAATCCCTTACATTTGTTGTTGGGTCCAGTCGTAAGTATCCGCTGCTCACCAGATTTTCTGCAATTTCTCGTATATCACCACTTAACTCATTCAACGTGAGTTCTGGGTTGATCAAAGTCGCATCTCCACCCTTTGCTGGGAGTACAACGACAGGTGACTCTTGCCAGCTGAGGTTTACAACGACACCGTCTTGATCTTCTGAATAACTTGCTGTGTCAAAGCCAGATCCGGCTTCCAGCCAGTCTGCTCCTGGGCCACCTTCCAACGTATCGTTGTTGAACCCACCGTACAGCTCGTCTTCACCGGGTCCTCCAGAAAGAATATTTTCACCTCTTAGGCCATGCAGTTTGTCATTTCCTTCCTGGCCCAGCAGTCGATCGGTATAGCTGTTGACATCACTTCCATAAATTACATCATTGCCTGTTCCACCATCAAGATAGACGACTGGTACTGGCGCCAGACGTGTACTTCCGAACAAGGTATCATTGCCATCTCCTCCAGTTAGGATGCCGAATCTTTCTGGCAACTCTGCAAACTCTGATGATAACCATTCACCAAGTAGTGACTTATCGAATGGCAAAGTGTATGCGTCAGAGGGTTGTAAGTGGTCATCTGTATCTGTTCCATGGTTTGTTACAATGAACCTAAGTTGTTGCCTGGATTCATCATCATTATCCACCATTCGGATCCGTCCTTCGTTGAAGGACGTTTCAAAATGTAGGAGATCCTGGTCTATACCTTCAATAATTACAACCAGTTCTGGTTGTTTTTCTCCCTCTACAATTGAATTGATCCTTAGGAGTGATCCTCTTAGATCAAAATCTCTTAATTCTTGGATAACGTAACTGTGGGATATGTCTCTGCCATATGAATCTTTGATGGGCTGACTTAAGTATCTCTCAGCTGCTAACTCATTACTTCCTTTGTCGGCTGCTATGACCAGATCGCCGCTCGCAGCGTCTTTTGGATACAGAACCTGATCCCATACAAAACTTGCATCTTCGGGCTCATGCAACACGAGTGTGTCCATGAATGGGTTGAAGTCTTTAATGACGACAACGTTTGCGTTGTCATCAGCGTTCGCTGTTCCTAAATCCTCTCTATAGAAGAAGCCGTGTCGGTCACCGATTCGGAATTCGTCTGATAGGACTGTTCCTTGCATGACATTGACTATGTCTGCATCTGTGAAATCATTGACCTCAGCACTCCATTCTGCCAAGACTGGATCTGCTGTTAGCAATTGGCTTCTGTAGGCTATTTTCGAAAATTCTTGGTCTTCAATGATTCTTGCCATGGCGGCATCAGCACTCGTCCCAAGTGCTTCTAGATAGCCCTCCAGATTGTTGATTCCGTATGTTGTAAGCGTACCTTGATCAATTCCTTCTAGTTGTTTCTCGCTGTAGTTTTGTACTTCATTCACCCCGCTTCGTTTATGATCAATTGCGAATAGCTCCAGCTCATAAATTCCATCAATATCTTTTGAGTCAATGTTGCCATCATTATTGGCATCGCCCCTTATGGCAGTGAGTTCACTCGCATCAAAATTATAGTCAAATTGTGCCCAGCGAGGATCATTGCTATTAGGCACAAACAGAGCATTTTCAAAGGTGATATCGCCAGTGAACTGAACATTGCCGTCTTGAGTTGGTTCTATACGGTTGTTTCGATAGATCATTGTGATCGGATTTCCGCCCCCTTGTCCATCAGCCTGTGTATTTTCATCTGCTGGCAGTGCAAAGAAATCTTCGCCGGTTAGCAAGAGATCGATATCTCCATCTCCATCAATATCTCCACTGTCTATCGTTCCATTCGCGACACCATAGAGTTCGATACCTGTATCTTTGTAAATTGGTGTCTTTCCATCGATGTTGGTAATGCTGTGCTCAGCAGCTGTGCCTGCATACAGATAGATATTCGTTTGAGGAACCGCCAGGTTTTGACCTGTCGCGTCTCTTCGTGTCGCCGTAGAGAAGCCAGTGAGAGCGAGATCGTTTGCATCAATGTCACTACCATCTTCCGTTGTCTGATCAACTTTGTTTCTTCCATCGGCATCAAAAAGATGAACATCTCCTTTGTATATTCCAGTGGGGCTTAGCTCTTCATCGTCGATGACACCATACCCGGTTTCACCATATTCCTGCTCGTCATTCCAAATCATAGGAGTTATTGTTTTCCATTCGGTTGTACCCTCTTCTTTTAGTACTAAACCGAAGATAGGATCTGCTTTTTTAGGAGCGTCCGTTTCTCCACTATTCCCTGTGATGAAGAATCCCTGGGCACTCTTATCTTTGACATCTTGATTTGTTGATGTAGGCCCATTGGCTCCAACGTTAAGCCACATCGTATTGATGTCTGTAATCGTTCCCGATTGTTCATTTCCTCTTGCTGTCGTTATATCTTTCAAGCTAGATGAGATGTCTTTCGTGTAAGGTAATGTTTCCTGAACACCACCATTCAGGTTTGTTATTGGTGACGTTGTTCTTCTGTTGCTCGGGTCTGCAAATCCAACAACCTGTTTTCCATAATCAATGACATCCACTCCCCCACTAAGTGCACCAAAACTTGTTGATCCCCAAGTTACCAGTGTTCCATCATCTTTTAGTGCGGAAAAAGCACCGTTTGTTGTAATGATATCGACAACACCGGATTCCAAATGTTCATTTGGACTTACTGCGCCTCCATATCGATAATCTCCCCACGTCACTACAGATCCATCGTCCATCAGTGCTGCAGATGCGTAATCAGTTCCAAATACCTTTTTCACACCACCTTTGAGTTGATCACTTATATCGACATACTTGTTGCTTCCTATGCTTGAGTCGTAACCCATATTTCTTGAAAGTCCATTTTTGCTTAGTGCTATGGCTTCCCCATTCTCTGTAATACAGACAAAGCCTCCGTCGGTATAAACTTCGGCAATATCTGATAACTTTCCATCTGCGATGTCTTCAAAATCACCATACTGTCCCCAGAAAACTACTGTCTTATCATCTTTGAGAGCTGCAAAACCTGTGTCTGTTGAATAAACTCTGAGCACACCTGAACTTAGACTCTCTTGAATATTATTTGTGTTGTTATTGTACATATCAATGCCATATCTACTTTCTCCCCAAGTCAGCACTGATCCATCTTTCTTCAGAGCTGCATAAGCGTACCCATTCGGCGTGATTTCTACGAATTCTTTGGCACTGAGTTGATCTTCATATCCTCGAGTGTCTCCTCCAGAGCTTTCTCCCCACGCCACGATTGAACCATCGTCTTTTAGAGCAGCAAAGGAGTATTTTGTGGCATAGATTTGTTTGACACCGGATGATAAAGCGTTTGTCGCTGGTTTCCATTTAGGTTCCTCGCCCCATTCAACTACCGAACCATCATCTCTTAGGCCCGCAAATGAGTGTCTGTTGGTAACGATTTCTTTGATTCCAGTAATTGAACTTGTGTCAGGCTTGTCCTCATCTGGTTCTTTCCAATCGATTATTTCTTTGGGTGATGCTCCCCATGTTACGACTGATCCATCTTCTTTTAGTGCTGTAAATGTATAGTCATTTGAATAGATTTGTTTGACTCCACTTGTGAGCTGATTGGCGACTTCGGAGCTATCACCGCCGAATGAGTTTCCTCCTCCATTACCCCAACCCCATGTCACGACTGAGCCATCCTCTTTTAGGGCTGCAAATGCATAAGTGTTGGAGAATAGTTCCACCACTCCTGATTTCAGTTCTTCCCTGTTTTCGATACTGTCGACTGTTCCCCAGGTAGCGACTGATCCATCCTCCAGAAGCACAGCGAAGGCTTTAGGATTCCTGACCTCTCCCGTTGACTGTCCTGGCAAAGCTGGTCGGTACTCTTCTGTGATATTTGATTTGCCTGTTGCATTCAACTTCTGCTCTTCAGCATGGATATTGAGTACTGTTTCTCCTGTTGTGATGTTAGTTCCAGTGAGAACGATGTTTACTTGATTGTCATTCCCTATGGCGTTGGTATGACTAATTATGCTTTCTTTGTTCTCTACAATTTCCTTTGCCTCTACTGTGTCATTGTTTAAAACATCACTCCATCTGTAGTTTCCGAGCAGCACGTCCACTTCACCTGATTCATGTTCGAATATATTGAACCGCGCTCCATTGTGATTGAGCTCATACTCGTTTCCATTTGCATTGTTGATTTGTCCTAATGTGATGTTCTTCCGCGTTATTTCTTTGATATCGCTTACCTCTTTTTCTCCCGCCTTCGAATCTGTCTGTGTTACATCTAGTGTGTAAGTCCACATCTTGATTTCTTCGTCTTGGTAACCAACTTGTAGAAGCTGCTGTTTGATTTCACCATCCTTTTCGCTTATATTTTTGAGATAGAAGCTTGGTTTTTCTAACGCTTCCAGGCCATTTTCATAGCGATCTTCTCTCGTCTGACCATCCACTGTTGGCGATGATGCCGATTTAACACCTTGAGTAAGATCAGTAATTTCCCTTAGGCCAGTGCCAGCTTCGTCAAAACGAGCCGTTCCATCACCATCGAGGTCTTCTGATTTTGTCGTGTTCAGATACATCGCTGTACCTGGGATTCGTTCATTGACTGAAACCAGTACCTGTGCAGTTGAGGCTTCGCTGACTGGTTCGCCAGCATAAAATAGCTGCTCCAATAAATCCCATCCGCCTGCATCGATAATCTCTCCTAAATTATCAATTTTCTCCGAGCCTTCTATATTAGTTAATGTCAGAGAGTCAAATGGGATTGTTGGATATCCACCCTCTTCAAGCCTTAACCCTGCATAATATCGATATCCGTTGGTATGTGTTGTTCCACTTCCCACATGCCACTCAAATGTATCCCCACTACTGTAGTCACTTGGAATTGTAATTGGTTGATAGTAATGACGCCATTCCAAATCACCTATTACGACGGGTTTTAATTCAGTTTCTTTTCCGAGTCCCTTGTCCGTACTCACATCATTGGATGTACCCACTGTTCTGGCAAAGAAGAATGTATCCTCTCCGTTATATGTTGAACTGGTGGCATACCACCCGCTCATGACATATGTCTTTCCCCCTACTATTTCACCGCCAAGCTCCAGTTGGAACTTGGTTTGGTTCCCATTCTGCTGTAATACATATTTCGAATTCGTCGGATTTTCTATTTCAGAAATCTTGTTCATTCCTGATTCAAGTTGGGCCAAACCTCCGGTATTTTGGTACAGATAAAGTGTGGATCCTCCACCCTTTTCATAGTAATCGATTTCAATATCGTAGTACTCTCCTTTTGTCAGGCCAGGCACTGTAAATGTATCCCAGGTTGGAGCATGGTCATTCCACCGGTTGACATAACGCGTACCATTGACGCTGACGCGTACTCCATCGTCACTGAGTACCCAGAATCGATTATTGCCTTCTGCAAATGCTTTGACACGTCCACGCACTTTGACGGAGAAGTAATTTCCATCCCCGCCACGGTCTGTGTCATATTTGTCATTGATGGCTACCGTTGTGAGATAGTCAGTCTTTCTCAGCCAGTTTCGATTCGTGCCTTCGTACAGGTCGATTCGTGCACCTGCTCCTGTGTCAATCGCTGGGACACTTCCTTTTTCAGCTGCAAGATCCAGCGTATTGTCTGCGAAATCTCCACCGATAATGAGATTCTCACTTCGTTCGCTTGACCCTGCCAATGGCAGCTCAAGCTTGCCATCCTCATTCCAATCCATCCAATAGACATTGTCGCTATACGTATATGCGTTTGATGTGGGTGATGGAACTGTATAGATAGGAGCGATTGCTGTTGATCCGTATGGGTATTCAAACGGATTTTCTTTGACCAAAACCTCCGGTTGTTCTGCACTAAGGATGAGTTCGTTCTGGTATGCAGGGAGTACTCCGCCCGGATCTCTGACCTGGATTGCAGCTGCTCCAAATTGAGGGTTCATTCCCAGTCTTTCATCAACCAAACTCTCAGCCGTTATCGCTGTTGTGCTGTTTCCTATGGTTAGCGTTGCACTCTTTGCGTTGATTTTTGGTGTTGCTTTCGCACTGCTGGTCGCAACGATGCTGCCAGTCCCTGTGTCAGCTGATATTGTGAATGTTAAATCACTGTATTTTTCGGCATTCCTCAGATCGGTTACTAATTGCTCCAACGAGTTGGATTTAGCTGTTGTTGTTACTGTGGTCTGTCCATCGGATAACGAATAGACGGTTCCAGTTGCTGGCGTCGCTATTTGTGTGTTGTTAAGCTGGTAACTTGTTGAGTCTAATGTTGCTCCCCAGAGTTTCAAATCTCGATTGATTCGTTCCTCGACTGTCGTTCCTCCAGCAAGAATGAGCTCGAGCCCATTATTTGGGTTGTTGTCGAGATCGAACCAAGCACCACTTCCGTGGTTTACCCCAAGCAACCCGTAATCTCTCCAATCCTTCCAAGTACCGCTGGCTTCGCCTTCAGCATTCAGTGTTTCCACGTACCGAATCGCTGCTTCGATTGATGCAATATCTGCTGCTCCATTGGCATCTCTTGCCATCCCCTCTGGGATCGTGATCCTTTCTTCAGGTGAAAACGCTGCTTTACCAGGGGCAACTATCAGCCGGTCAGGAGGAACATTCTCTTCATCAATATTGTGTCTTCCGATGGCATCCTCTGCCACGTTGATGAATCTACTCAGTACTTGATCGGTATCCCGATCAATAATCGACATCACACCAACCCGCTCGTTGCTCTCATCTGTTCCATCGGGCCATTCTGGGATCGGTTGATTGCCTGCATACGATGAGGTCAATGCTTCCCATGCAATTTGTTTCTCTTCATTTGAAGTGATCTTGTCTGGTATTTCGTCCGTCTTTCCGTTGCGTGCTATATATTGGCTCGCGATATTGATTATCTGTTCCTCGCCTAGATCTAAGACAAGTTGATCTAATAGTGCTTCTGGTGTCCATTTTTGCCATTTTAAATCAATGGATCCAAAGCTCAGACCATCTGTGAGGGAAATGACGTCGGTGCTCACCGCATTGACGTTGACCTCGTAATCAATGCTCGAACTATATGTTGTTTCGATATCCCCATTTTCATTTTCAGTTTCATTTTTTGTGATCACTTCCGTTGCTGCCAAGTCTAATGTGTATAGCTCTCCGTTCACCAATTCAGTGGTGCTTTCTTGAACGGCATTACGAGTCGTTCCATCATGTTCACCTGCATAGAAGTTCCAGACGATGTCTGTACCTGTTCCAGGGGCTAATTCATAAACCACTCCATCGGTGCTACGACGGTTCAGTGTGAAGTGTTTGCCTGAGTAGATACCTGCATCATCCCCGGTCGCCTCTGCATCCAGTGTCAACACAACGCTTTCCAATGCTTCTCTGAGATCACCACCCGTTGTGATCGCATCCCATGTCACCATCAGATCGGTCAGGACTGTATCCGTTTCTGCTTCTTGCTTCAGCAACTCAACTTCGTTCTTTCCGTCTGTATTGGTTTTAGCGTTTATTTCATCGACTTGTTCGAGAAGTGCGTTCAGATCATCTTTCAGACCCACTGCGTTGACAGGTCTGAGGCGATGTCCAACCAGAACATCAGAGTTGATGCCTCCGACGAGCCGGTCAAATCCCAGGCTCCGAATATCAGTTGGCAGATTGATCAATTTGAACACATACTCTTTGATTTCTTCAATACGCTCACGTATTGACAAGCTTGTTGTTGCCGCGTACGGCATGGCCACATCACCAACCAAGTCTTTCATGTCGGCGGAGGCGCCCGCTGTTAATTTGTCTGCATAATCACCTCCCTCACCTGCGTAGAGAATATCTTCACCAAGTGCACCAAAGGCTGTGTCACTTCCGTATCCACCAGCCAGTACATCTCGACCTGCATAGGTTTGACCTGGGCTGGCCATGGTGAGCAGCATCGGATCATCGGAGTCATCTCCCACTAATTTGTCGTTACCGTCACCACCAGCTAACAGGTCATCACCGATCGCACCCCAAAGTTCATCATTACCTTTACCTCCTTCTAGAGCATCATTACCATCTAGGAATTGTTCCACCAGATTCATAGTGGCCGCGTATCCCTTCAGGATGTCATTGCCTGTACCGCCCAACAGGACATCTGAGCCAACCCCACCCTCCAGGAGATCTGGTCCGTGTCCGCCAAGGAGCCAGTCATCTCCTTGTTCCCCTTGTAATCGGTCTTCGTCGCCATAGACATCTGAAGGATCATCAGCTAGTTGCCTCAGTAACTCCCATTGTGCTGGCGTGATCCCAGTCCAATCCGTTGTGCTGTCCCCGTCGTATTCCGCTCCATCATCGTTTGGTGTAATTGCAGATCTGAATGCCACCTCCAGCAGACTCCGCATATCAACGATGTAATCAAGCCTCTCGTTTATTGGCTCGCTTGACTTTATTAAATCGCTGATATCTTCCTTACCCGTGTATTTCCTGATTTCCTCCTGCACGTCTGCATTTTGGAAGTATAGATCCAGGGTTTCAGCATCTGCCGCATACTCTGTTGTGAGATAGGTCTCCACCTCTGGCAGCATTACGCTAAGGACAAAGTCCTTGTATTGGTCGAAGGTGCTTTCAGAAGCATTGAGATTGAAGCGATCCCCAAAGAGCCAGTCGCTTTCGGTACCACCCAGAATTTGATCTTTACCCGAACCTCCGATCAAGACGTCTTTACCTTTATCACCGTAGAGCAGATCAGCACCTTCAGAACCTGATAGTTGATCGTCTCCTTCTTCCCCATACAGTTCATCATCTTCACTACCGCCTTCCAGACGGTCATCACCAGTCACTCCCCACAGCACATCGACACCTGCACCACCAACCAGCAAATCATCTTCTGAGCCTCCATCCAGCTGATCGGCTCCTTCATCTCCAAACAACCGGTCTTCACCCTCGTGGCCTTCCAGAATGTCTGGGTCGTATCCACCAGTCAGAAGGTCCCTGCCCTCTGCCCCCTCCAGCTCATCCTGACCGGCACCACCATGCAATGTGTCGAGACCGAACTGTCCCTGCAGCCAGTCGTTACCTCCCTCACCTTTGAGTAGATCGTCTCCATCGTTTCCTTCGAGTGTGTCGTTGTCGGCTCCTCCTTCAACCAGGTCATTCCCGGTACCGGCGATCAGCAGGTCGTTGCCAGCATCTCCTTGGAGGGTGTCATTTCCACCTTCACCCAGCAGATAGTCATCTTCGCTGCCACCTTGCAACAGGTCATGCCCTCCGCCTCCGAACAGGCGGTCTTCATCAGCTTCACCCTGAAGAACATCATTTCCTGCTTCTCCTAGCAGACTGTCGGCTCCTGATCCACCAACCAAGAGGTCATCGTCTTCACCACCATGCAAGGTGTCTTCGCCCTCTTCGCCCATCAGGTGATCCAGACCAGTACCACCGATGAGCACGTCTCCACCGGTTCCACCGTGAACGACGTCATCCCCACTGTCTCCATACACCAAATCGCTATCCACACCGCCTTCGATCAGATCATCTCCTTCACCCCCGTACACCGTGTCTTTCCCACCTTCTCCCTTGATTTGATCGTCGCCAGCTTCTCCGAAGATCAGATCGCGTCCATCGCCTGCTGAGATGACGTCTTCACCTGAACCAGCTGCAATCGTGTCGCTGCCTGCATCGCCAAACAGTTTGTTGTCTCCTGCATTACCGCTGATCAGGTCATTTCCGTCTCCTCCTGCGATCATGTCAGCATCAAATCCAAGGATGGCTGTGCTGCTTCCTGTTTTCAGTTCTGATATCGGTACACCATTCCCTTCTGAAATGGAGCCTGCAATCAGAACATCATCCCCTTGTCCGCCATCGATTTGATCAGCACCTCCTTCACCCAGAACGGTGTCGTTACCCGCTCCACCCTGGATTTGATCATCGCCTTTGCCTCCCGACAAATGATCGGCTCCTTCGTCACCACTGATGTGATCGTCACCCAGATCACCGACAACCGTGTCATCTGAGCTTCCAGCAGAAATGGTGTCATCGCCAAGGCCGCCATCGATCAGATCACGTCCTGCATCGCCCTTCAGGTTGTCTTGACCAGCACCACCGAGGATCGTGTCACCATCGCCACCACCACTGATTTGGTCGTCACCTTCATCCCCATGGATTTTGTCCCGTCCAGCTCCACCAACGAGGCTGTCATTGCCTTCACCCCCTTTCAGCTCATCGCCACCCGAATTACCAAGAATCGAATCATTCCCGGTATCACCTACTAGTTGATCATCAGCTGAACCACCAATCAGATAATCCGCTCCTTCACCACCACTCAGTTCGATGCGGATACTGGAGCCGGAGCCATCGACGTAATCATTACCTTCACCACTATCTCCAGTGATCAATGTGATACCAGAGAATCCTTCTGTCTGACCACCTGGACCTCGTACATTCATATTGGATCCACCCTGTAGAGTGAATACCTCGCTGTTGTCGTTTGGATCTAGATTTCTTTGGTCGGCTCTTGCACCGATATTCAGCAGTAGTGTCGAACCTCCGTCCGGAGCACTTGCATAATATGGTTGCGGAGGTGCACCACCCTCAATATCGAGTCTGAACAATTCAAATTCTGGTGTTCTATAGATAGCAAACTTCTTCGTAAAGAAGAGAAGATCCAACTTGACGCCAATTTCTGCTTGTAAGGCAACCCTTAAGGAGGCATCAAATATCGCTAATGGATTGTACGAGAAGTTGTCGAATAGTTCTTGGAATCGAACGCGACCATCGTCATTTGGATCATTCAGCTCTATCTCCAGATCTCCAATGATCGCTGCATCTCCATAAACTCCCAGGGGTCCGATGGAAACGCTGACGCCACCGCCGACTTCCATGCGAATTTCTGCTCCTGCTCCTTCGTATTGAGGGCCATTCGGTGATAGTGAGAAGCCGGGTTCTTCCGCTAATACATAGAAGCCGTCTGCTAGCGAGCTCAGCTCACCGGTCTCAATTAATCCCCCAAGTCCAGTTAAGTCATAACCGAGGATGGTTGGCCGAATGTATGGTGTTAACTCTGCGCCAACATTCAGACTTACTATCGGCGGTGAATAGATCGGTATCGATTTGTAGAAGTCCCAACTTGTCGTAAAGCCCTGAATCTGCAGTCGTATCAGGTCAAGTTCATATCGGCTGTCAGGATCTGTTCCCATTAACAGATCCTTGAGCTTCGAAGCTGTATATCCGAAATCAAGGAATGGGAAGGTTACAGCAGTTTTGCCAATGTCTGGTTTTGTTGATCCGCTCTTTTCAACAGGTCCGCTTCCTAGATTAATCGCTCCAAGAGCATCATCGATCGCGCTTGATTGTGATCCCTGTCCTTCACTTGAAGTACCTTGCTCTTCTCTTCGGGTTGAAACTTTCGTGTCTGCTGCATATTGGAAATTAAAGAAATCATCCTGTCTAGGTTTGATGTTCCCTGTCGTCCATGTTTTATCTTCTAGGAATAATGTTGTTGGTACACTGATCTCACCTGAATCACCAATGGCTGCGACCGAGTCAACGACGCTGTTGATTCCGTTGTAGAGGTTGACCCAACTTGTGACCGACCCGTTCGGTGTTCCTTCTCGGCCAAGATCGATGATGTTGTGAAGTCTTCCTGCCCCTAGGAGTTGTAATCCTGCGATTGAGAATTCCGTTTCCAGGATATCTACTACTGGCTCCATTGGATCCAGAAAATAGTCATTCAGGAAATCTGCTATTTTCACAAACGGACCACTTGCTGCCCCGAGTTGGTCACCCAAACTGACGTTGATATCTCCTGGACTTAGCAGGAATGGGGTCTGTTCAAATGACAGTCCACCTGAACTGCCTCCTGAGAAATGTCCGCCATACAACATATCGCCATCGATTGAGATCACATCTCCAAGGGATGCACTGATGGTTGGATCGAGTTCGAAACCACCAAGCAGATTGGCCTCAATATCAAGCTGGCTGATATCTGCCAGGGGGACTAAACCACTGCCACCATTACCGTCTTGCAGGTCTAATTCAACGGTGACAAATCCACTTAAGAACGGATCGTCTTCAGGTGCAATGATTGTCAGATCACTGCCATCTCGATCGGGCGCACCCAATCCCAGTGTGTTTTCGTCTGAACCTGATGCAGCTAGCTCCAGGAAGGCAATTGACCCCTCTAAGGGTTGAGTGCTTTCGAGATATGCCCCCGCAACTATTTCTGCATTCCCTTCTCCACCGCTCAGTTTCTCGCGCAGCAGCTGCATATCTGCTGGCATGTCACTCATTGAGGACACACCTGCTTCGGTATCAATTAGAAATGCTGATTTTAGATCTGTCGGGTTAGCATCGAAGGCGAATCCGACTGACCCACCTGCGAAGAGATTTAGATCAAAACCACCGCCGAGATTGACCAGATCATCAGCCAGGCTGATGTCGAAATTCAATGGTGTTTTGTATTCAAATCCATCAAGGCTTAAATCAAACCGGTAATAGTCAGGCATTTCACCTGCCATGGTGCCTTGATTGTTCTCAGCACTCATGTCTGTCAGGTATCCCGACTTGAACTGATCAAGATTGGATCCGTTGTTTGTTGCTAAGCGGTCAAATCCATCTATACCATGTTCATCAATGTTGAACACATAGTCAGTCGGTGAGGCATCTTTATCTTCTCCGACGAGTTTAATTCTTGTTTGTAGATCAGCTTCGCTCGTTCCCTGAAGTGTTTGTACAATAATTAAATGATTATGTCCAGTGTTGTCGTCTGTCTTCCTTAGTAGTAGATATTCCTTGGCAAGTTCAGTATCGTCAAGATCAATTTTTTGGTATCCCTCAGGAAGTATCAGGATGTCTTTCTGAACTGTTGAGTTCACTGTTTTCTGACTCAAGATGATGTGCGTGTATAAATCTTCTTCGGCTTCAATGCCATCTGTCCCGAAATCTGGTACTTCGTACGTGATGGCGTAATCTGTCATGCTCGTGTACCGAGCACTTGTGTCGAGGGATATTGTTTTATCGACCGGCCCCTTTTTCCCGTCTACGCAGAAGTAAGCTTTGAAATTTGGTCGTGGATCGAGATTGAGAGAGAGAAACTCAACATCTGATAATGCTTCGTTGAGTGTTGGAATCAGATTCCAAGGTTGTAACTCTTCACCCTTTTCTCTAACTTCTGCTATGGCTTCTTCAGCTGTATCGAAATGAACTGTGAATTCCTTAATTGTGTCGCCTGCATCGGGTGCAAACAGTCGCATCAGTGGATTATCTGCAATGCCTTCTTCAACACTTGTTTGAACATTGTCTATCGTTTCCTCTATTTTAGCGAGGATAAACAGTACCTGTGAAAGTCCAAATCCGCTGCAGTTCAGCAAATCACCTATGTCATCGATTGCTTGTACACCATCCGCATAGGCGTCTTCAAACGCCTGGAAGGTGTTCATCAGTTGTTGGCCTGTCTGTTCGGCCATTTCATAAAGGATCTGTGGGTTACTTTCTGCATTAACAGCGAAACCCGTCTCGAAGGTCAGATCAGAAAACCCACCGGCACCTTTCTGATCGACCCCTGCAGCAGCTCCAACGGCGATCAGTGATGCGTTTGGATCATCCGGAGTTGCAGAGACTATCACTTCACCAGTGCTTTTATTTTCAAGGATGAATTCGAGGTCTGATACAGAGAACCAGGCACTTGCTTGTATCTCTGTTGCATCGAGATTCAAACTTGCAAAGTTATCTTCATCAAGTACAGCCGGTATTTCAAATTTTTCTAATCCTGCTGGCTCTGGATCAAAGAAGAAGACATCACCAGGTGATGTTGCATCCAGATCCAATCCAAATCCTAGTGCTGCGTTTACATCTACACCGACATCCCATGTCGACATTAGTTTGAAGTTGTCAGCAAAATCTGGTTTCTCAAAATCGAACAACTCAATGGCTTGATCGATGATGTCTGTCGTTTCCCCTGCCGTCCAATCCAGGGAATCACCAAAGTCGAGTAAAAATGTGTAGCGGATCGGATCGTCAGACTCTGGATCGGGACATTCTCCATTAAAGACATCAATGTTTGGAACTTCAACCAATTCAAGACTCACTTCACTCATGCCGATATCGTCCATTCCTTGGTTGAATGCAACAACCCATTCCTCCGGAGGAAGAACATAATCTGTGTATTTTCGAACTTCTCCAGCAATCGTGGTGAACCCGGTTTCTACGGACGAGAAGGAGAATCCAAATTGCTTGGCAAATCCCTCCAGTACGGGATCACCTCCAAGGCCTCCGCTTAATGTTTTCCCTAGGTCTTCGATTCTGTCTGCCAGACCTGTAAGCATTGCCAGCCAGTTTGCTGGCGAGAAGTTTCCATCATTCAGTCCGCAGAGCGCTTCATCTACAGCATCTTGTACAGCATCAATTGCATCTGAAACTGTATCTGCAGTTGCTCCTAGTGGATTACCCGCTAGTACAAAATCTCCAATGTCGCCAGCTTGAAAATTAAATACTGCGGCGGCATTTGCGCCACCATTTATGACATCAATGTTGCTTAAAAGATCAAGTCTTTGCTCTGATTCTTGATTTACAGTTGTATCGTCATTAAACCAATCCAAGGCGATTGCTGCATCCATTCCCAAGGCATCTCGCACGTTAGGGTACTCGACATAAGCATTTGTTCTTAGTTTGATGGTTGGATCTCCTTCTTCAGATTTAAAATCACTTCTAACGCTGACTCCTTCTGGGAGTATTGCCTTGTACACACCCTCAGTAGAGTCCAGTCTGAGTTCCATCTCGATCGGCGCGGATATTGCCTCTTGGTTATCGTCAACAAACAGATGTTGGCCACTGATGTATTGTTCAAATGATACCTCGATGGTTTCAATTCTTTGTTCCTCTTTTTTCTCCGTACTTGTGTAGATAGAGCCAAATTTTTTCTCGTCTAAGGGGAAGCTGAGTGTTTTTTCTTCATTGTTATATTGCACATTTTCGTTGCTTATAAGGAAGCGATCTGGCCTTTGCAGACGATCCACACCAGCTCCAAATTGGAGCAGTATCTCTGCCATACTTGCCGTGTAATCGTCTTCTGTGGTGCTGTAGCTCCAGAGTGCTTCTGAACCTTCTTTCGGCCAATATTCTCCAGCCGGACGTGCTGCACGTGGGTCAAGATAGAAGAAGCTGCCAACTTCTGTCGCGCCAGCGTCATAGCCGAATATCATTCCTGCGTTGAATTCGAGCCCATAGGACAGATCTGCCTCATATCCATCGGCCACATTGGCCAACGCCTGGGCAATTGGGCTTGATGTGACTGCTTCTGGAAGCAAATCGATGAATTGTTCTGCCTTCAGGCTGAGTGAATCTCCAAATTCGTAGGAACCCCCCAGCCCATTTGGATTTTTCAGTAAGATCGTATTTTTTCCTGAATCGTCGATCACTGGAGTGAGTCGATAACCTTTTGCTGATTGGTCATACATTGCGAATCCTTTTCTGCTCTCTTCCCACTCAAGATATATTTCACCTGAACCGTGCACTTCGAGGTTGTCTTTTTCCAGAGTTACGCTGCTTAGAGAGCCCCCATCTGTTTCACTTAGCGTCAGTTGATATCTGGTATCACCTTCTGTAAGGTCACCGAAGCTGTTTTCGGGCAACATAAGAACCCACTCGTTTGCTTCAGAGCCATCTTCCTGTTGGGTTGTTACCTCTTTGAAGTAGGACAGATCGAGTGTGTTTTCTGTGCTACCGGTCGTGCTTAGTTCATAAAGATAAATCTGTGCTTCGCTGCTGAATGGTGTGTGGGGGGAGAGGATGACTCCCGCATCAAGCTGTAAATCGTTAAAATAAGTCGACGCATCTTGATGTATTTCCAAGTCAGTAGCGTCACTGCTATTATTTTTTTTCAATTGTATTTTAGCCTTGTCATTTGTGGTGCTTGGTGTGAATGTATAGGCATACATGCCTTCAAGTATTTCTCCTTCGCTGGTGCGGATTACTTGTTCTAGATTCATCGCCTGGATATCTACGGCCTTGAGATCGGCGAGATCACTATTGCTGACTTTTAAATTAAGACTATTTGCGCCATTCTTTTGATGATTGATGATGATTGTTTCAGCGTCTTCAGAGATACTGTTGAACAGTGTGTATCCTTGATGATCTTCATTCCATTCGATATAAAGTGTATCTGCTTCTATATTGTTGCCCTCACCTGTTTGGTAGCTTGCGCTTGTTAAAGCACTTCCATCAGCTTCAGTAAGCATGATTGCGAGTCTGTTGTCCTGCGTTGGAGTCAATCCAAACGTATTCATTGGCAACATTAGTACTGATTGTTTTTCTGCCCCACTTTCAGTGATGATAAAATCGGATGTTTTAATAGTCTCCTCTGTGTATCCCTCTGATTTGACAGCGGCAAACTGGGCTTCCTGTTCCTTGCTCAGTACGAATGTGGCGACAACATTATCTCCACTGCCTTGTTCCAGCTGAATATCTTCCTTGCTTAATCGCATCGCAGTCGGTGTTCCGATCTCATTATCGTTGCATTCAGCTTCGAGGCTTTCAGGCCCTGCAAGTAGCCTGAGATGAATGTCAATATCATTATCTTTAAATATGGTATTGACTTTCTGGACAAAACTTTCCGTGGTTAACCATTGGTCTCTGAATTCGGAAAGTTCATCTGCAACGGCTGCAAAACCTTGTGCCAGTTTTTCTGCATCGTTAAGCCAATCGCTTGGCATCCAATCTGGTAGAGCCGAAGTTTGTTCTTTCAGTACAGCCAGTTGATTCACCAACTGATCGGACATATCATCCATCGTGGTGATAAATTGATCCAGGAAACCAAACCAACCTGCAGCACATTCAGGCATTGTGAGCGAACTAAAGGAATCAATCATTCCTTGCACTTCATCCACGAGTGCCAGACCTGCTTCTTTGACTTCTTGCTGGATTTCAGTGCCAAGTCGAACGAGGTGTTCTTCGGTTAGGTTGAGCCTGACACCGCCATCTAGTTCTGTATTCTTAAGTGCATCGGTTAATTTTTTGGTTTCTACCTCTTCCTCAATTGCATCCACTCCCATTCCCAATCTCAGGCTCATTGTTTCATAGGCCTCATCTGATGTAAGCCCGAATACTTTTGTGCTCCCATCATTATTTTTTAACAATGGTATGCTGATGTTGAGCTGGCTAAGTTCAAATCCAGCCGCGATTGCTAGCTCTTGTTTTGCAAGATCTACCTCACTGTTAATATCCAAACTTTTTTCAAAGAAAGCCTCTTCACTGTTGCTTTCGCTAAAATCAGGCCATATATTTTCAAGCCCCGTTGTCTCAGTATTGATTAATTCGAATACTGACCCCGCATCATTGCAATATTCTTTGAGAGTTAAACTCCCGGCTGATTGTAAATTAAAGTCGAATGTTGCGCTGATGTCGGCAAACAATATTGTGGCTATTTCCACGAGCATGGCGCCCCCGCTGAGCCCCCGCTCATCGAGCATCTCCGCAAAGTCATCACCCTCTAGGTCCAACGTTTGAGTAAAGCTCAACTCACTGCTGGGTACCAATGAGTATTGGTCCACCTCTCGTTCAGAGCCATCAATCAGTTCTATACCACTACTATGCTGCATCCTCATTGGAATTGAGGCTGCGATTAGCATGCTATTGATGTTACTGACAAGTGCTTCAGGGTTCATCACTGAATCCTGAAAACGCATCATTGCGCTACTGATATCGTCCAGTCCTTCACTGATGCTACTTATTAACTGAACTGGATCGCTGCTCAGATTGCTAGGTAATCTGTCGAGTAGCTCCGCACCTCTTTCAAATCGACCTGATACTTCATCCAATAAGTTGGCAATTGCAGGAATCAGCGTTCGCCAACAGCGTAGTTCAGCTGAGTTTAGATCAAAGTCGAGGTCGCTAACGAGATTATTGACTTCATCAAGGAATGCCTCACCAAGTTGTTCTCCAAAATCTTTTGCTACTTCGATAACCGGATTTAAGTCCAGGTCCAAATCAAGATTCATCCCGGCGTTTATGTCAAGTTCATCGCTTTCTGCACGATTGATGTCAATTGCAGTACCTAGATTGATTGATAATGTTTTTTCTGGATCTTCTAGCTTTGATGATATTGCCTCTCCGTTTTCATTCGTTATGTCTGTATTGAGTTCCAGGTTTGCCAGCCTGACTGCAACAGATGCTGTGATCTCACTGTTGGTTGGTGAGGTGTCATCACCCAGTGTCAGTCCCAGTGTGTGTTGATCGCTAGAGCCACCTTGAGGCCAATCATTGTTCTCTTCATTGAGTCCACTTGGGTCAAAGCTGAAGGCGTCCTTGACTGGAGCAAAAAAGTCATAGGCAAAAACCATCCGCCCATCAAGATCCATTTCAAGATCTATGGCAGCGCTGATGTCGGCACTGATTGCTTCAAGGACAGAATCCAACCCTTCTGCTAGCGACTCGTGTCCTGACTCTGCTAGCTTTAAAAGTTCTTCCTTGGTGAACTCGTATTGTCCGTTCAGTTCACTACCTTCGTGATAATTTAATTCAAAGACGTAAAGGGATGACTGCGAAGCAGTTCCCGGTTTGATGATTAGATCGATTTCTCCTTCACGATGAAATCCCAGATCGATTGCTACACTGCCATTCTTATTTGTATCGCTTATGCTTTCGGGTTCAAGCCTGATGCTTAGTCCTGGTTGATTTGTATCAGCAAGGTTTTCAGTGCGATTTTCGGTGATTTGCTCAACTCTTGCCAATGTCAGCTCAATATCTTGCTCATTAATTACTTCCG
This sequence comes from Synechococcus sp. CO36386bin_29, assembly GCA_011523835.1. Taxonomy (GTDB): domain Bacteria; phylum Cyanobacteriota; class Cyanobacteriia; order PCC-6307; family Cyanobiaceae; genus Synechococcus_C. The sequence goes on from WTFZ01000146.1 coordinate 40,150, forward strand.
TTTCTAACAATATCAGTAATGCTGAATAGGCTCTCAACTTTGCGAGTGCATGATTGCTTTTGTCGTTGAGGCTCTCTTCTTCAAGCGAAGCGTGATTGAGTAATTGCCAAATTTTGTATTCGATTGATCCCGCCTCTGCATTATCCATCTCTGCCACACGTGTGTTGATCTCACTTGTTAGTTCTTCTGACAATGAGTTTGATGTGGTCGAAGCCACAACTGAAACTTGTCTTTGGTTTGCACCCAATGTTGCAAATGGAAGTAACTCTGGTACTCGTCTGCTAATTTGAAGCGGGCTGATTTCGTAGCTGTTGTTTAAGAAATTATCAAAAATAGTAGTGTTTAAAATTGCATTCTCGTCCAATGCATCCTTCATTTTGAATGCATTATCCTTTAGCTGCCATTTGTTTTCACTGTTGCCACTCTTCGTTCCGACAAAGACATCATTATTACTGACTTCTGTGTAGCCATTGCCATCATTGCGATCCACCATCAAGGTTGCTAAAGGATTGGCGTAGGAGATTGCAATATGATCAGGAATAGAACTGGCCGTTGCATCCGCTTCTACATTTTCATTTGGTTGTTTGTTGAGATGTACGGCTATCACAGGCTGACCAGTTTCTTCTACCTTGTCCGTCTCTTGGTTGATGTTTCTTGTATAGATAGTCTCTGACGCTATTTCCTGCGTTTCAGTTCCTTTCTTCCAATCGATGTTGATGATCACTTCTGTTGTTTCCTTATTCCCCTCATCGTTTTCTTGATTGATATCCAATACAGTGAGTCGATAGTTTAGTGTGTTGGCTGCATTTACTTCTATTTTTTTCAGAATAATTCCTTCCTTCAGCTTGTCGCCATACTCGTGAAACGTCTCAAAGTATTCCTTCTTAGTGTTCGTCACATCTTGCCATGTTGTTTCAGCATCGTTATGGTCACTTGTCAGGTAATTGTTATTTGCTTCACCATCTTCAGTTGTTTGTCGTTCCAGGTGTTTTCTCGTAATTGCTTGACCGGTTTCGACCCCCTGGACATAGACATATTGAAGTCCCGTTGGTGGACTGTCTCCCAGGTAGTGTGCTTCCACTCCGTTTTCTTTATCTACGATGACAGTGACTGTTTCAACAGCTTCTCCTTGCTCATTTACCTTTTCTATTTCTAGTTTATAGTGAAGTGATCTGCCTGTATTGATGAACAGGTTTTTCAGACTCAATCCTTCATCTTTGGCGGCCTGTTCTGAATATTCAAATCCCTGAATCAAGTCTGATTCAAAAATTTGTTTCGTGGTATCACTTAATTCCCATTGTCCATTTGCTTCCTCAAAATCAAGTGGCAGTGCGTGTATTCCTGTTTCTTGTTGGAATACTGTATCTTCGGGGAGAGTAACGAGTAGTGATTGTTCTCCGTTCTCATTTGAAATAAGATCAATACTGTCTGGAATGATTGATTGTTCACCGACAACAATCACTATTTCTTTTTCGGAGATACTGCTTTTGGATATGTCAATCTCTTTGCCATCCAGATCAAGTTCGTAGGTCAGACCCTCGACGTGATTCGCCTGCTCATTGATAAATGATTTGATCGCATTGCCGTCTTTGTCTCTAAGGATATTGGTCTCCAACTGGTGAATCTGAAAACTTTGATCTTCTGATACCGTTTTCCAATCAGCACTATCACTGATGGTGAATTCTCCGGATGCTGTTAACGGTTCAAGATCGCTACTAGTGCTTTCAGCAAGTGACCTAAATTTTAATATTTGGGGCTCTCCTATGTATTCCTGTGTTTCCGTTGGCTTTTCATTGCTTGATGGCTCTGCTATTAGATTCAGGCTTAGTCCTGTCTCGTATTGGCTTAGTTCTGCATTGATGAGTTCTAGAAATTTTTCAGAATCAAAGACCTCATTCTTAACCGCTGAGATCCCCTCTGCCGCCTTTCTCAGACCACTGCTGAATTTACTGTAGGTTTGCTCTGCAGCTTCCGGAATCCATTCAGGCAATTCTCCTATCGATTCAGATGCGTCAGCGATATCAATGATCAGATCGCTGACTTCATTAATCAAGTTCACCCAAGATGCCAAGTCGGTACCAACATCAAAGGCATCACTTAGTGCCGTGATGCGATCTTCTACAGCAGTTCCAATACTTTCTACGATGTTTGATGATATATCCGTATTTAACTTTACATAGACATCTGAACTCGTCTCATAGGTCATTCCTTCCCCGATGTCTTGCAACGCAACTAGACCTTCTTCATAAGATGGATTTTCCTTTGTTGTCTGAAGATCTAAGTTTGCACTTCCACCGACGACCAGCAAATTTTCGATATCGCTTTGGTTTACACCCAGCCATGTTGGAATCTCAGTTGTTCCGTTGACATTTCCCCTAAAGAGGACAGAAAAATCTTGGGAGTCGTTTTGTTCCGAATTGATTCCATGAGTATCTATTTTTACTATCTCACCAACATTTTCTGCTTCAAGATCTATCTCTAGCCTTATTCCTCCTTGAAGTTCAGCTTCCAGGTTGATCTGGATTTCAGGAAGATCATTCAGTACCTCTAAATCCAGTCCCAGTGATGTTCCCAGGAATTCTTTTAGCGGTAATTCGATGGCAGAGCTTATCTTTGCTCCACCAAAATCAATCACCAATTCCCGCTTGGTATCATCCAAGCCTTTTGCGATTTCAGTAAGTGTTGGGAGTGTCGATGATACGGTGACAGCATTATTGTTAGCCTCACTTAGCCCAAGTGGATCATTGATCGTTTCGTTGATAATTCTTTGTAGTTCGTCATCAACTTGCGAAGGCATGATTTCGAGTGATTCAATCAAGCCTTGTAGTTCTCTTTGGAAGTCTATGAAAGGACTAACATAGTTATTTGCAATAACTTCCAGTTCATTATCATTTAAGAACTGTGATAATGAGCCTGCTGTGTTAATACTACTTTCAAGGCTTTCTTTTATTGTTTCCGTTAGTTCAGCTACTCCTTCGAGAACCGAGCTCAACGGTTGGCTTGACCAGTTCGTCGTTTCAAAAAGGGATGAGTATTCATTCCCGCTTATCAGGTTCAGTATTGCTTCTTGGTAGCTGCCGTCGTATCCGTTCTGCGGCAATCCCATGGACTGCAACGCTTCCCACTGTCCATCGTCAAGTTCGTACAGGATTTGCCATGACAGGAGATCGTTCGCTCCGATACTTTCGAGTTGCTTCCACGCCTCTTCGCCAAGTGATAGAAATTTGTTCGCCTCCTCAGGGGCCAGCTCCTCAAACCACTCTCTCCAGTTTTCGCTCCCCAGCAGATTCTCTAGCTTGATTGTCGACATGAGGTAGGTCAGCGACTTTGATCTACCTCTATATATAGCTCACATCTTCTTTGATTAATTCGCATGTATTTGATTCTTGGTCAAGCCTTTCGGATCTGACTTCTCAACTCTTCACAAGTTGCCTTTAGATTCTTGTAATCTCTCCGATACTTCTCTTTGGGCTTTGACTTGGTTAAATCTGATACAGTTTTTGTCATTCACGCTCTGACTGGTGGCTTGTAGCTGTGTTGATTTGTAGCGCTCACTTGATTTTATCTCTCTATCTGTGTAGTTGAATGATCCGCTTGTCTTTTGCTCTGGTTGATTATTAAGGTGTAATTCCCTGTTCTTTTAAAGATGATCTGGGTCGTTCTATTTTCCCGTTGATAGCTCTTTTCTCTTTCGCTGGCTGGAAAGTCAAAGGCCCATCGTTTTCCCATCCAGATCTGGACGTTTCCAAATGCTTGTCTGAATTGACAATCACCCGTTTCAGTTTTTTGCGATTTTTCCCACGATAGTGTGCAGTGCGCACTTACGATCTCAGCTCTACCTTCTTTTGATCCGACGCTTTCGAGGCTCATTGCGCTGATGATGACCGTCATCATGAGTACTGTCCATTGTTGCATTACACCTTTGTGTTGACTCGTGTCATCTTATCTTTATTTATTTGCTCATTGATGATTGTGCTTTGACTTCTGCACTCTCCTGTGTGGTCAGTTCACCTCTTTAATCCTTGTTTCATTGTTCTTTTCTGTTGCGTTTGTCTCTTGATCTCTCAATAAATGTATGTGATTGACGATATATGTTGGCTGATTTGGGTTTGACCCGCTTTCTCGTGCTCTTGCTCTCTTGTTGTTCTGTCAATCTTTGTTTGCCAGTATTTTTCACATGTTTGATTGGCTTTTCCTTGTTTATCTCCGTCCGAATGTCACCTGCCCTAAGCTTATTCCCCTCATTGGCTGGCTTGATTCCTTGTGCTATTTGTGAGTAAAGCCCTGGAATTCTGCTCTTTTCTGTGCAGTGTTTGATTCCTCGCCAGACTTCACTGTTTTTGGCTGCTTGAGTGTTTCTGTTCGGTGGTAGTTCTTTATTGGCCTAGTCATTCTATACATCTGCTGGGTCGCTGCGCTCTTGCTCGCTAAATTGCTTTACTGATTGCTGGTACGGTCGTTGGTTGCCTTTCTTGCCCTGTTGGAGTTTGTATCTCTCTTTGGTTTGTTGGGATGTCGCATCTTTGCCCGTAGTTTGCAACCGCTGTGTTGTTCACCGCGGATCGTGTTTATCCCTTAAGTTGTGAATAGAGTTGTTTTTATTGTTTGACCGTTATCAGATCGGTCTCCTGTGTAGCCTCCTAAATTAAGTCTATTGCTGGTTTCTGTGATGTTCATGATTCTCCAGGATTGTGGTGATCGAACGGATTGATGGCTCTTTCTTTCTTTTTTTATGCGGAGCTTCCCCTCTGTTCCTCCGATCGGATTCTCTCCATGCCTTTGGCCCATCCCTGCTTGAGGCTATGACCTCGCATGTGTCTTCGTGGCAGTGTTTTTAGCGTTTGTTCTTTCTGTTGCAATCACTTATGTGAGTCTTGTTTTCAAGTCGTCCAGCGCTTTGTTGATGTGTTTCATTTCTGCGTTGATGCTTGCCCGCTCTGTGATCGGAACTGCTGTTGGGTTCATCAGAATTTGTTCCAGTTCCTCGTGTCGTTGTTTCAGTAAAACTTTCATGTATTCCATTGAACTGAATCTTTTTAAACAGTTTCTCCGGACTTTCCCTGCCGTGCATCCCCCAAATGGGGGATTTCTCGTATCTCGTTGCTCCCTCATATCGGCGACAGCTCACGGCGCCCGTAATCCGTGTCGTGGATGAGGCGGGGACCTTCGTCCTTTCCAGATCTTCCGCTCTATTCGCTGCGGTACTGCTTCGGTTTTTGGGTAACGCCCCCTGATGGATTCGAACCATCGACCGACTGCTTAGAAGGCAGTTGCTCTATCCAGCTGAGCTAAGGGAGCTTCCTTTGACATTGTGCCAGCCAGATCAAGAGATGCATTCTTGTTCAAGCTGACGTAGAACCTCTAAGGTTATGGGCTCTTAGGCATGCATTGATGGCCGTACGTCGCCTCAGCGATAGCCAGAAGCATGAGATGGTTGCTCGTTATCGGGCCGGTGAGGCTACTGCGGCACTGGCTGAGGCTTACGCCTGCAGTGCCAATACTGTCAGCCGAACTGTCAGAAGCCTGTTGTCGCCCGACGACTACGCGACTCTTAAGTCGAGTCGCCAACAGCGTCCCTCACCCCCACTGGTTGATCCTGTGCCGGTCACCAGTGATGCAGATGTTCCAGCACCTCAGCCACTGCCTTCTGAAGTCGTCGATGCCTCCTGCGAGGAGGACTCCAGCACGCTGGCCTTGGATGATGCTGATGATTTCAACGATGAACCCGAATCCGAAGAAGTTGACGAGGATTCCCAATCGATTGATTCCGACGCTTTCCGCGAGCTCGTACCTCTTTCTGACATCGGTGATCTCAGTGATCGCTCACGCGTGGAGCCAAAGCCACTGACATCCGATCTGCTGCCAAGCAGTGTCTACATGCTTGTTGACAAGGTTGTCGAATTAGACGCTAGGCCCCTCAAGGAGCTTCCGGAACTGGGCCCTCTGGCTGACTCTGAGCTGGACCGACAGGGACTCGTTCTATTTACAAGTCCTCGGTCGGCCAAACGGCAGTGTGGGCGCAGTCAACGCGTCATCAAGGTGCCAGACACCGCAGTCTTTGAGCGCACTAGCTCCTACCTGCTGGCACGCGGTATCACCAGGCTGGTCATGGAAGGAAACCTGATTGCTTTGGATGCCGTTACCTGATTCTCCTCATTCCTTGTGTTGATCCGGCATCAGAACGACACAGGCACAGCCGCCGCTGATTACGCCAACAACGAGAGACACTCCCACGAGAAAACCACTGGGAAGCGGCACTGAACGTGTCCCACCCAGCTGGATTTCCTGTCGGTCACGTCCGTTCTGGGCTCCCAGACACAGCATCACGAGGAGCAGCAGCCCTGCTCCGAAGCTCAGCGACATCAGGCGCAGGCGCAGCAGCAACGTTCGATCCATCAATGAACTCAGTCTGCCTGTGAGTTCTCCTGATGCATCAGGCTGTACAACCGACGTTTTGGCAGTCCTGTTTCCATGGCAAGTCGGCGTGCTGCCTCGCTGGCGCTTGAGCCTTCCTGGATTTTGACCTGAAGTCGCCGTTGCAGCTCTGACTCGTCAGGTTCCGCATCCACTGCTCTTGGTGCTCCTCCCAGCACCACAGTGCATTCGCCTTGAGGAGCGTTCTTGCGGAAGTGCGCCAGAGCAGCTCCCAGATTGGGGCCAACCTGTTGTTCATGCCGTTTGGTCAGTTCCCTGGCCACCTGCACAGGACGCTCAGCACCGCAGTGCTTTTCGAGGTCCTCCAGCAGGGTCAGCAAGCGATGGGGTGCTTCATAGATCACGGTGGTGCGGGTCTCGCACACGATCTGAGCCATCCGTTCCCGACGTCCACGTCCCTTCGCGGGCAGGAACCCCTCGAAGCAGAAACGATCGCTCGGTAATCCGCTGCTCACCAGAGCCGTGGTGGCGGCACATGGACCTGGAATGCAAATCACCTCATGCCCACAACGGTGTGCTTCCGCTACAAGCTCTTCACCGGGATCACTGATTCCCGGGAGGCCCGCGTCGCTGATCACAGCAACACTCCGTGGTTCCCCCAGCAACTCCATCAGCTGTGGCAACCGTGTCCGGATGTTGTGTCGATGAAACGACAGACGGCGGCCGCGGGCTTGAAGATCGCTGAGGAGTTGACCGCTGTGGCGTGTGTCTTCGCAGGCGATCACATCAACAGCCGCCAACACGTTGCGTGCCCGCGGAGAGAGATCGCCGAGATGCCCGATCGGTGTGCCCACCAGATAAAGCGTTCCTGCGGCCGGCTCCTGTCGCTGCATCACAATGGCCCCTCCCCAACTGATTCTGATGCCCAGCTCTGCTGTTTTGCCCGTTGGCGTCGCGCTCGATGGTCTGTTGACGGAACTTCGGCGGCTCAGCTGGGGTGCTGCTGACATCCTGCGCGCCTATGCCCGTGGTGAACAGCCCCCCTTTGGCTTTCCTTCAGCGCTGAGTGTGGATGACGGCGGAGAGGGGCCGGTTTCTGCTGCGGACCTCGCGGTGAATCGCTGGCTGCTGGATGGTCTGGCCGAGAGCTTCCCTGACGTTGACTGGACGCTCCTCAGTGAGGAGACCGCCAAGGAACAGCTCACGGAGGGACAACCTTTGCCTGGAGATTGGCTGTGGATACTTGATCCACTGGATGGCACCAAGGATTTTCTTCAGGGCACTGGCGAATACGCCGTTCATCTGGCTCTGGTTCGTGGCCGGCGTCCGGTGCTTGGTGTGGTGCTTTTGCCGGAGGCCGATGAGCTCTGGATCGGTGTTGTGGGAGAAGAGGCCTGGTGCGAAGACCGTCAGGGTGCTCGTTCACCCGTGCGCTTCAGTGAGCGCTCCGAGCTGGCAGATCTGATTCTCGTGGCCAGTCGCAGCCATCGGGATGACCGCTTGGAGCAACTGATTGCCGCTCTGGAAATCGGCGGGTCGAAAGCTGTGGGAAGCGTCGGCTGCAAGGTGGCCACGATTCTGCGCGGCGAGACTGACCTCTATGTGTCGCTCTCTGGTCGCAGTGCTCCCAAGGACTGGGACATGGCCGCGCCGGAGGCCGTGCTGCTCGCGGCCGGAGGTCGTTTCACCCATGCGGATCTGACCGATCTCACCTACAACACCGGCGACGTGCGCCAGGCCGGTTGTCTCATCGCCAGCCATGGAAAAGCCCACGTCGCGCTCGGTGAGCGGGCGACGCGGGCCATGGCGGACATCGATCCAGGCTTCGCCGTCTGATCAGACGATCAGACGAGGGGGGCCACCGGGGTCGGCACCGGCTCAGCCTCCCCTGCGTCACCATTCTGGGGAACGCCCCGCAGGGTGAGGTTGATGCGGCCGCGGTTGTCGATCTCTCGGACACGAACGGTGACTTCGTCGCCCACCTTCACCACATCTTCCACTTTCTCGACGCGAGCTTCTGAGAGTTGGGAGATGTGAATCATGCCTTCCTTGCCAGGCAGGATCTCCACGAAGGCACCGATCGGAATGATGCGGGTGATGGAACCATGGAACACCTCGCCCTCGTTGACCTTGCGGGTGAGGCCTTCGATGATCTTCTGAGCTTCCTCAGCAGCAGCACCGTCGTGGGAAGCGATGGTGACGATGCCGCTGTCCTCGATGTCGATCTTCGTGTTGGTGCGCTCAGTGATGCCTTTGATCGTGCGGCCGCCGGGGCCGATCACCGTGCCGATCAGTTCTGGGTCGATACGGAAGCTGAGCAGACGGGGAGCATGAGGTGACAGGCCCTCTCGCGGTGTGGCGATCGCCTCGAGCATTTTCTCGAGAATGTGCAAACGCGCCGGGCGAGCCTGGTTAACGGCTTCGGCAATGGTCTTCACGGCCAGACCCGTGATTTTCATGTCCATTTGCAGGGCGGTAATGCCCTTCTCTGTGCCGGCCACCTTGAAGTCCATGTCTCCGAGGAAATCCTCGATTCCCTGGATGTCCGTCAGGATCCGAACCTCGTCTCCCTCCTTGATCAGACCCATGGCGGCTCCGCTGACTGGAGCCTTGAGCGGTACGCCGGCGTCCATCAAGGAGAGCGTGCTTCCGCAAACCGAACCCATGGATGTCGAGCCGTTGGAGCTGAGCACCTCGCTCACCACTCGCACCACATACGGGAACGTGTCTTTCGCCGGCAGCACGGGGAGGATGGCGCGTTCTGCAAGGGCGCCATGGCCGATTTCCCGTCGGCCGGGTGAGCGCATCGGTCGGGTCTCACCGACGGAGTATGGGGGGAAGTTGTAGTGATGCAGATACAGCTTCTCGGTGTTGGGATGGAGGTCATCCATCTCCTGGGCATCACTGGGAGTGCCCAGGGTTGCGGTGGACAGCACCTGGGTGAGTCCGCGCTGAAAGAGGCCGGATCCATGCACCCGCCGCGGCAGAACCCCTGCCATGGCGCTGATGGTTCGCACCTGATCGAGGGCACGACCGTCCACGCGTTTGCCGTCCTTGACGATCTGGTCCCTCATCAGGGACTTGGTGAGGGCCTTGAAGCTGTTGGGGAGCAGCTTCGCGTTCGCGCCGACAGCCTTGCGAACGGCATCGTCTTCCTTCAAAGCAGCGATCGCTTCCGTCGCCTCTGCTTTCACCGCATCGAGCGCCTGATCACGCTCCTCCTTGGTCTGCTCAAACTTTTTGAGCACCTCACTGATGGCTTTGGTGCAGTGCTTCTTGAGGTAAGCGGGTACGGTCGTGTCTTGTTCCGGAGCTTCCGGTTTCACCTGATCGATGCCGAGATCCTTCAGCAGGCTCTGCTGGGCCTTGATCAATTCGCAGATGGCTTCGTAGCCGAAGTCGATCGCCTCGATCACATCCTGTTCCGGCAGCTGATTCGCTCCGGCTTCCACCATCACGACGCCGTCGGGTGTTCCGGCAACGATGAGGTCGAGATCGCCACGTTCGATTTCCCTGTAGCTGGGGTTCAGCACGAAGTCATCCCCCAGCAGGCCGACCCGGACCGCTGCCATCGGGCCGTTGAACGGGATCCCGGCAAGCAGTGTTGCGATCGATGCGCCCGTCACGGCCAGCACATCGGCAGGAACGCGTTCGTCCAGGGACAGGCAAGTGGCCACCACCTGGAGGTCATCCCGCAGCCAGGATGGAAACAGCGGCCGCATCGGCCGGTCGATCAGCCTGGCGATCAGGGTGGCTCGTTCAGGTGGTCGACCTTCCCGGCGCATGTAGCTGCCTGGGATGCGTCCAGCTGCGTAGAGACGTTCCTCGTAGTCGCAGATGAGGGGGAGGAAGTCGATTCCCTCTCGGCCTGTGGAGCGTGTGGCGGTAACGAGTACGGCGGTGTCGCCGCATTCGACCAAAACTGATCCGCCCGCCTGTGGAGCGAATCGTCCGGTGGTCAGTCGTATCTCACGTCCGTCAAAGGAGATCGACTGGGTTTGTCCTTGCACGACTGTTTATGTCCTCTTTCATGTCACATCCTGACACTTCGTGGTTTCTGCTCACAACAAAGGGGGGATGACTGGAATTGCCTCCCCCCTCTGTAGTGCTGTTTGAAACGTTGATCAGTCGTGGGGAACTACCAACTGGATTTGACGACCCCGGGCAGTTCGCCTTTGTGGGCCCGTTCGCGCAGCTGGTTGCGGCAGAGGCCGAAGTCTCTGTAAACACCACGGGGTTTGCCGGTGGCCCAGCAGCGATTACGGATCCGGTTGGGAGCACTGTTCCTCGGCAGGGCCTGGATCTTGCGATGAATCTCCAGGCGGTCCATCGGATCATCAGCTGCGTTGAACGCCGCCATCAGCGCCGCACGCTTGGCGGCGTAGCGCTCAGCCATCTTCTTGCGCTTCACGTCGCGGGCGATCATCGACTTCTTGGCCATGCAGCTGACTGGTACAGACAGACGAATTTCGAATGTTACTAGGTCGTGGTTGACCGAATCAGCGAGCCATCAACTGCTGCACGGCAGGCAGCTGGCTTGTGTCCCGCACGATGAGGACAAGAGTCAGGCCCGTCAACAGCAGAAACCCTGACTGAGCAAACGCCAACTGAAATCGTTCCGGCACAGGGCGTCCCGCGACGGCCTCGATTCCCAGCATCAGCATCTGCCATCCATCCAGCAGGGGCACCGGAAAGGCATTCAGCACAGCGAGATTGATGGAGATCAGGGCAGTAAACAGGGCCAGGCCACCGCCCCCCTGTTCACTCAGCTGAGCTCCCATCTCAACGATCTTCACCGGCCCACTGAGTTGACCTGCCGTGGACTGGAAATTGGTGATCAGCCCGGCGAAGCCACGCACGGTCTGCTGAATCAGCTGCACGAACTCCGAAACGGTGTAGCGGATCAGTTCGACAGGGCCGCTCACCGGTCGACTGGCAGCACTGAGATTCACCTGGAGTTGGGCTCCGATCCGACCTTCACCCTGTTGCTCGTCAGGACGCAAAAGGATCAGGTCGCTGCTGTCCTGGCGTTCGCGGCTCAGCGAAAGGGTCTTCTGCGGGGCAGCCTTGATCTGCCGCACCATGGACTGAACACCGTCCTGGCCGGCAGCAAGCCCTCTGTCGTTGATGGAGATGATGCGGTCTCCCGGTCGCAGTCCTGCAGCGTCCGCTGCCCCTCCGGGCTGAACGTTCACCACCATCACGCCCGGCTCGGGGTCTGCGGGCAGGCCGACCACAGCGAACTGGCCGAACAGAACCAGGAGCGCCAGCAGCAGGTTCGCCAGGATTCCTGCCGACACCACAAGGGCCTGCTGGGAGAGTGGCCGGTTGCGTTTCAGATCCGGGTCGTCAGCCGGGATGGAACTGTTTTCATCCTCATCCGGAAAGGCGACGAAGCCGCCGAGCGGGAGCATGCGGATCGCATAGGTGACACCGCGGCGCTGGCGTTTGATCAGGGCTGGTCCGAAACCGATCGAGAAGCCGCTGACACGCATCCCCAGCAGTGTGGCCGCCAAAAAGTGGCCTGCTTCATGCACTGCAATCAGCAGAGCCAGGACCGCCATCGCTGCAAACACATTCATTCAGCCGTCAATCCCGCAATCGGATCATTCTGGCTGCAGTCGATCGCGGCCGACGTAGGGCACGAGCGCGTCGGGCAGCCGGATGCTGCCGTCAGCCTGTTGCCCATTCTCCAGCAGGGCCGCCATCGTGCGCCCTACCGCCAGTCCGCTGCCATTCAGGGTGTGGACCAACTTGGTGCTCTTGCCTTCCTTGGTGCGGATGGAGGAACGCCTCGCCTGGAAATCTCCGCAGACGCTGCAGCTGGAGATTTCCCGGTAAGCCCCGGCCCCTGGCAGCCACACTTCAAGGTCGAAGGTCCTGCGGGCCGAGAAGCCGATGTCACCGGTGCACAGATCGAGCACCCGGTAAGGCAGTTCCAGTGCCTGCAGCACCGCCTCGGCATCGGCGGTGATCTGCTGGTGGGCCTCCTCGGAGTGATCCGGATGCGCGAACCAGTAGAGCTCCACCTTGTTGAACTGATGCAGACGGATCAGCCCACGGGTGTCGCGGCCGTAGCTGCCTGCCTCGCGTCGGAAGCAAGGGCTGTAAGCGGCGTAACGAAGGGGAAGCTGATCAGCCGGGATGATCTCATCGCGATGCAGCGAGGTCACTGGCACCTCGGCTGTGGGGGTCAGCCAGAGGTCATCATCGGAGCAGCGGAAACAGTCTTCAGCGAATTTGGGCAGCTGACCTGAGCCCGTGAGGCTGGCGCTGTTCACCAGCACCGGAGGCAGCACCTCTCGATACCCCTTGCTGGTGTGGAGATCCAGCATGAAGTTCACCAGGCCCCGCTCCAGTCGTGCTCCCTGCCCCATCAAGGTGACGAAGCGACTCTGGGCGATGCGCACCGAGCGCTCGGTGTCGAACAGGTTGAGACGTTCGGCGATCTGCCAGTGCTCTTCGAGGCCTTCCTCGTTGCGAGGCGTGCCCCAGCGTCTCAGTTCGATGTTGTCGGATTCAGTTCTGCCGTCCGGGCAGTCAGGAGAGGGGAGATTGGGATACGTGAGCAGCTGCTCTTTCAGCTGGGAGGAGAGATGTTTCTCCTCTTCCTCCAGCACGGCCACTTTCTGTTTGATGGCGTTGCCCTGCAGCCGGAGTTCAGCCACCTCGTCCCCTTTCGGGTCGGCGCCGCCCTTGATCTTCTTGCCGACCTCTTTGCCGATGCGGTTGCCCTCCGCCTGCAGACCGCTGCGTTCCTCCTCCAGCTTCCGCTGCTGCTGGGCGATCACCTGAAGTCGAGTCAGATCGACGGCCTTGCCCCGACGCCCCAGTTCACTGGCGATCTGGTCGGGATTGTCACGCACAAGGCGCTGGTCGAGCACGGGTCCGGCGGCGAGGGCGCCGGCAGCCTATGGCAGGCCGATCAGAGCACCTGGCCGACCATGACAGCGGCGACGGCGGAGAAGAGCGTGATGCCCAGCGCCGTGATGGGGTTCTGCCCCTGTGCCACGGCCACGGTGGTGATCACACCAGCACCGAGGCAGGCCACGGCGAGCTGTGAGGTGAGATCGTTCTGGCGCTCCAAGGTGCTGATGCAATTGCTTGGAACGTAGGGAGATGGCTCCACCCCGCCTTCACGAACCATCAGCTTCTTTACGCCACGTCAGGCTTCGTTACGTGCCGCAATGGAGGCGGGACGGGCGCGGCCCCCTGAAGCCCATTGCTTGAGCGTTTCGAGTTGTTCGCTGGCGGTGCGGGAGAGGGGAATCAGCTGCGAAGCGGCCCGGATCAGATCCGTTTCGCTCAACTCCCGAGACTCGGCGAAGGCCAGATGCATCGCTTCAATCACCGCCTGTTCCAGTTCGGCTCCTGAGAACCCCTGACTGCGACTCACCACCGTGGCCAGTGGCAGGCCCAGCCCCGGGCGCCGGCGCTCCAGATGCAGCTCGAGGATGCTTCGCCGCTCCTCGCTGCTGGGGAGATCGAGCAGGAAGATCTCATCGAAGCGTCCCTTGCGGAGCAGTTCCGGAGGCAACTGCTCCACCCCGTTCGCCGTCGCCACGACAAAGACCGCCGATCGTTTCTCCGCCATCCAGGTCAGCACGCTGGCCAGCACCCGCTGGCTGGTGCCGCCGTCGCTGCGACCATCGCCCCCGAAGCCCTTGTCGATCTCGTCGATCCAGAGCACGCAGGGGGCCATGGCCTCGGCCCGTTGGATGGTTTCCCTGGTGCGTGCCTCACTGGCCCCCACCAGTCCGGCAAACAGACGACCCACATCCAGACGCAGCAGGGGCATCGACCAGCTGCGGGCGATGGCCTTCGCCGTCATCGATTTGCCGGTCCCTTGGGGGCCAACCAGCAGCACTCCTCTGGGCAGAGGCAGTCCGAAGCGGCGGGCTTCCTCGGAGAAGGCGCGATGGCGTTGCTGCAGCCAGGTTTTCAGGGCGTCGAGGCCCCCGATCGCTTCCGTGCCGAGCTCACTGCTGCAGAACTCCAGCACCTCACTTCGGGCGATCGTCTGACGCTTCTCTTCCAGCACTTCGGCAAGGTCCTCTGCTCCGAGCTGGCCGCGTCGGGCCAGGGCGCGTGCGGCCACCTGACGAACACGCATCTCGCTCAGACCACTGCAGGCCCGGGTGAGCTCCTCAAGAGCCAGGGGGGCGAGCGGTCCGCCGCTGCTGCTGCTGATGCTGGTGATCAGCTCACGGAGATCCTCGCCGTCCGGCAGGGGCAGATCCAGCAGCGTCAAGGTCTCCTCAAGATCCTGAGGAGGGGTCCAGGCTCCGCAGCACAGCACGAGGGTGTGGGGTGTGCTGCGCAGGGAACTGTTCAGGTTCCGCAGCATCCTGGCCACACCGGGATCGTCGCAAAAGCGATGGAAGTCCTTGACCATCAACAGGGTTGCACTGCTGGCCTCCAACTGCTGGAGCCACTGAAGAATGGCCATCGGCTGACGGCTTCCGAGCCCATCGGAATTCAGAACCCCGCTGAGCCCTTCGATGAAATCCCAGCAGGCCAGCCGTCGTTGCAGGCGTTGGGACGCCTGAGCCAGCAGGTCTTGCACGCGGCCTTCCTCGTGGCTGCGAATCCAGATCAGGGGGGTGCGGGCACGGATCAGCAGATCGAGCTGGTCACTCCAGGCAGCGCTGGTCATCGGTTCCGAAGCTGGCGGAGAGCCTCCCAGCGGGGGTCCTGGCCGGTGCTGTCATGGTCCTGATGGGCCTGATTCAGACCTGGAGCCCCTGGACAGTGCTCTCCACAGCGGTTGACGACCGGTCGTTGCAGATGAAGCTGTTCGAACACCCATTGCTCAGGGTCGAAGTGGCCACGCGGGTCCAGGGATTCCATCAGGCCTTCCGTGCTGGAAATGTCTTCCGAGACTTCCAGCTCCTGCTCGGACGGTGGCGCATCGCCAAGCCAGATCAGTTCTGAAGGGCTGCAGCTCAGCTGCTGATTGAACTGCCCCAGGCAGCGGTCACAGGTGAGGGTGACGATGGTGGAGAGTTCCGCATCCAAAGCCAGCACATTGCCGCGATGTTCGGCCGTCAGCTGACCCCGGACCGGAGTCAGGGATGGCATGGCCTCCAGATGGCCCTCCACGATCCAGCTTCTGGGGGCTCCCAGGGCACGGAGCTCCTGAAGGGCCACGGGCTCAAGCCCCTGGATCACTTGCCGCCCTTGGGTTCAAACGGCAGCCGAGCATCCCCTCCAGCTGAGCCGCCGGACGTGGCGGTGACTGCAACGGTCTGCTGGGACAACTGCTGATCGAGGATCTTCTGGAGATTGTCCGGCAACGGTTCCTTGGCCAGGATGAAGGTCTGCAGGCCCTGGAAGATGTTGGCGATCAGCATGTACAGGAGAACACCAGCGGGAAGAGGGAAGAACAGGAACATCCCGGTGATCATCACCGGAGTGATCTTGTTGGCTGTTGACTGCTGAGGATTGGCAGGCATTCCCATGCCGGACAACAGCTGCGACAGGAACAGGGTCACTCCGAATCCACCAACGAGGATTGCGATATCCCAGTTGATCGCCCCGTCGGCGTAGAAGCCGACCTGCCCGAGTGCCTTGATGAACAGGAAACCGCTGCGAGCGGCCAGGCCTGGAATCTTGGCCTCCACGGTGGCGTCGCCTGAGGTCAGCGCCGTCACGCTGCCGTCACTGCTGACGCTCACCACTCCTTCCCCTTTGGTGACGCTCCAGCTCGGCAGGAAGCGTTCGGGGTTTTCAATTCCCTCCAGGACATCGGCAAAGGGACGGCCGTCCTTGGTGTGGAGGTTGATGTCGGCGGAGTCTCCAACGCCCATCTTGTTGCCGCGGGGCAGGCTGGCGATCACCGGTACATGATCTCTCTCGCCGATGAAGATCGAGTGACTGGCGCTGTTGAAGGGCTTCGGTTCAACCGCGGCGATCTGTTCCGACGGGAGCACCTTGATATTCACCGTGTAGGGAACATCCGCAAACGGTGATCCGCGCAATGTTGCAAAAAGTGCGAACAGGATCGGCATCTGCACCAGCAGGGGCAGGCATCCCGCAAGAGGACTGCCGAATTCCTTCATCACCTTGCCCAGTTCTTCCTGTTGCTTCTGGGGGTTATCGGCGTACCGGCTCTTGATGTCGGCCTGACGCTTCTGCATCACGGGCTGGGCGATCCGCATGCGTCTGGCACTGCGGATGGAGCCGGCACTGAGCGGGTAGAGCGCGATGCGGATGACCAGCGTCAGGGCCACGATCGCCAGTCCATAACTGGGGACCAATCCGTAGAAAAAATCCAGGATCGGGATCAGCAGGTTGTCGGAGATGTACCCGATCACGTTGAAGGTCCCGTGGGAGAAATCATTGTGAAGCCAGTGTGCAGTACCACCGGATCAGGCGGCGAATCCCTCGACCGACTGACTGGTTTGTGAGGACGACCGTCGTTCGGTCATCCGCTCGAGGATGTAGGCCTCTGTCTCCCGGAAGTTGGGCATTGAGCGCAGTTCCAGACGCGAGCCGTCACTCAGCACCAAGACCATGTCTCCCCAGGCTCCGAAGCCGCGGGCCACGCTGCGAACCTCCTTGATCTGCGAATACACCACCTGGGTCTTGTCCCGCCCCAACCAGCCGCCTGTGACGGAGACGCGCCGGTTGGTGATCCGGAAGCGCAGCCAGAGGGCTCTGACCACCGCTCCGATGCTGAAGGGGATACCGATCAGGGTGATCCCCAGCAGCAGGTTGAAGATCAGATCTCCTTTGGCAGGACCACCCTCGTAGTGGATCTGCTCATTGGTCGTGCTCATCCTTCCAGCCCGGCATCTCTCAGAAGACTGTCGCATTCTTTGAGCAGTTGCGACGGATCCACCTCCCCAGCCTCAGGACGAAGACTGAAAAGCAGCCACAGGCCGGCCAGGTCGCGCCGGCACTCCAGTCGCTGACGCAGATGATCGTGCAGCCGACGTCTGAGTCGGTTGCGCTTCACGGCGCGTTTGCTCACCTTGCTGCTGATCACCAGGGCGCATCGACAGCTCACGTCGGGATGGAGGCGAAGTTCAGGCCGGAGCAGGCGCTTCTCGGCCTGCACCACCCTCAGCACCAGTAGTGGGGCGTGATGGCGACGACCGCTGCGGTGCAGGCGGTGGAAGCACCGGTGCCCCCTGAGACGCATCGACGCAGGGAGTGCCATGGACCCGGTTGCGGGACAGGCGCGTCAGACCGCGAGCCTGGAACGGCCTCGTTTTCTGCGGGTGCGGATCACGCGACGGCCTGTGTGGGAGCGCATGCGGACGCGGAAACCAGACACCCGCTTGCGTTTGCGGCTTGTTCCTCCAAGGGTTCTTTTGGTCATCTCAGTGGTCTGGCTTCCTGCCGATCAGAACTCGTAAACCTATCAGTCAGTCCATGTCGATCAGCCAGCTCCCTGCGTAGCCGGACATAGGAACGTCGCCGGGGGCCTGAATCAGGGCGTTGAGCTGATACATCCGTCTGCCTTCCGGATTGAACAGCTTGATTCGCAAGGCGTAATCACCCTCCATGGGAATCGGTTGTTCAGGGAAGACCTCAATGGCGGTCTGCTGCTCGTTGATTTCGATGGTGGCTGGAATCTCCTCGAGGCATTTGGTGCGATGCATCATCCCGCCCTTGCTCATGCGGCAGACGGCCATGCGTTCCGGCTTCAGTTTCGAGTCGAAATAGTCGGGCACGGTGACCGTCAGCTTGAGGATGGCGGTCTTCCGGTCCTTGGCCCGCAGGGTCAGATACCAGGTGGAACGTTCGTCCGGCAGCGTTGAAGTCAGGTAGTAATACAGCTTCCGGTACTCACGGTCGCTATCCCAGCGAAATTCGATCAGCCCGGGTGTCCCCTGGGCGCGGACAGACGAGGCCTGGGGTGCGATCAATGCCGGAGCCAGCACGAGACCGGCGATCGTCCCCGCCGGAAGCAGACGAAGAAGCAACTTGCGGAGCATGGCACCTACTCGAATGGTTGGATTCTCCTGAGACCCAAGCCAGGAAGGAGCATTTCTGGGCCGGCGTCTGAGCTGTCAGTTGTGACCGGATCTGTCTGGCCGCAGCATTCGGGCACCTTCCAGATAGGGGTGAATCGGCATCTGCCCTTCCGGCATCCACACCAGGGCCAGAACGCGGATGCAGCGCTCCAGATCCCCTGCCACGGCCATCTGCTGGCAGTCCAAAAGCGCTACCCGGTCCCAGCCTCGACGACTGCGGGCAACAGCGGCGGGAAAGCAGGCATTCAGATCCCCGGTGACGGAGAAGGTCACCGACACAATCCGTTCTGCAGTGAGGTTGTTGCCATCGACCAGGGCGTCGATCAGCTCGGCGACGGCCTTCTGGATCGCGTCTGAGCTGTTGTCGGGACAGGTGGTGGCTCCGCGCAGACCGATCAGCTGCAGGAGGGAGTCGCTCATGGTCGATACAGCCAGAGAACCTGACCGCTTCCCATGAGCTCGATGCAGAGACGGTTCTGCAGTTGCTGAATCAGCTGAGAGCCCGGCAGCAGGCCAGTGAGTTTGCGGCGACTCTTGCCAAGCGTGACGGGACGCAGATCCTCATCCAGCTCAGCCAGTCGGGCCGTGACGCGGCGGGCATGCTCCTCATCCCCGAGTTCATCGACCAGACCGAGGTCCTTGGCTTGAGCTCCGCTGAACACGCGCCCATCGGCGAAGGTTTTGACGGCCTCCCGACTCATGCCGCGCCCGTCAGCAACGACACCGACGAACTGGTCATAGCTGCTGTCGATGAGCTCCTGAAGCAGCGCCCGTTCTGCGTCGCTGAGCGGGCGGTCCGGAGAGAGGATGTCTTTGAACGGGCCGCTCTTCACTGTGTCGAAGCGGATTCCGATTCGTTCGAACACCCTCGACAGATCGTTGCCACGCAGGATCACTCCGATGGAGCCGGTGATCGTGCCGGGATTCGCCACGATCCTTTCCGCGGCCACGCCCACATAGACCCCGCCGGAGGCGGAGATGTTGCCGAAGCTGGCCACCACCCTGCAGCCCTTGTCCCGCAGCCTCATCAAGGCGGCATGAATCTCCTGGCTGTCACCGACGGTGCCTCCCGGGCTGTCGATCCGCAGTAACAGAGCAGGGAATTCGCGTTCGCCGACTTCCCTCAGCGCCCGGAGCACCCGCAACCGGGTGGCGCCTGTGATGGGGCCGTCGAGAACGACTCGGGCCATCTTCCGGCGGGATTTACGACGCCACGGCCAGGCCATGTCTCACAGCTGCTTCCTCCCGGATCTTAAAAAGGCCCTCAACCCCCCATCCCGATGCCCACCTCCGCCCGCTGGCTGCTGATGGTGCTTCCCTTCGCGTTGTGGGGCACGGCGATGACGGCCATGGCCCCGCTGATCCCAACGGGCGGCCCCTGGCTTGTGGCGAGCCTCCGTCTGTTGCCTGCCGGAATCGTGGTGCTCCTCTGGGTGCGTGCGTCAGGTGGTTCCCTGCGGATCGATTCGAGGGACCTGGGCTGGTTCAGCCTCTTCACCCTGGTGGATGCCTGTCTGTTCCAGGCGGTGCTGGCCCGAGGTCTGGAGCAGACCGGAGCCGGCCTCGGCTCGGTGCTGATCGACTCCCAGCCCCTGATGGTTGCGCTTCTCGCCCGGGCCCTCTTCGCCGAGTCGATCAATCCTGTGGGCTGGATGGGGCTGGCTCTCGGTCTGGCTGGAATCCTCTGTCTGGGGGTGCCTGCGGACCTCTTGCGTCATTGGTGGCTGCTGGCGGAGCGGCCCGCGATGCAGGACCTGCTGCAGCCCGGCGAGGCCTGGATGCTCCTGGCTGCTCTGGCGATGGCGTTTGGCACCGTGTTGATCCGCTTCGCGTCGCGTCACAGTGATCCGGTGGTCACCACCGGCTGGCACATGCTTCTGGGCAGCCTCCCGCTTCTGCTTCTCTCCGGTCTAGACCGTGGATTCGCCCTCCCTGCCTGGAGTGGTTTCGACTGGACACGCATGGCTTTCGCCAGCCTCCTCGGCAGCGCCCTGGCCTATGGCCTGTTCTTCTGGTTTGCCAGCCGTCGGGATCTCACCGCTTTCAGCAGTCTGGGATTCCTTACACCGGTGTTCGCTCTGGCCACCGGGGGCTGGTTCCTGGGGGAGCGCCTGGCTCCGTTGCAATGGTTCGGGGTGTTTCTGGTGCTGTTGTCCGTGCTCTGCGTCAGTCAGCGAAGACGGCTCTGGGAGCCTGCGGAGTCTCCAGCGGCATGAGCGAGCGTCCATTGCATCTGGTGCTGCTGAGCACCCCGATCGGCGCTCTTGGCAGCGGCCGTGGAGGCGGGGTGGAACTCACCTTGACTTCACTCCTGCAGGGGCTGGCCGAGCGGGGGCACCGCCTGACCCTCATCGCTGCTGACGGTTCCCGCCTGCCGCCTGGATGCGATTCAGTTGAACTGGTGATGCTGCCGGGTGCCGATCAGCCCAGCTGGCAGCACGCTGCTGAGGATGCACCGGTGGTGATCCCGAGAAACGGTTTGCTGCCGTCGATGCTGGGCGAAGCACTGCGGCGTGCCCCCTCCGCCGATGCCGTTCTCAACTTCGGCTACGACTGGCTGCCTCTGTGGACCACCCCCTGGGTTTCGGTTCCGCTGTTCCACCTGATCAGCATGGGGGATGTCGCGGCTGTGATGCGCGATGCGATCGAGTCTCTGGCGCGGTGGGATCAGCGGCGACTGGCCTTTCACACCAGCCGTCAGGCCGCTGATTTCCAGTTGCCGGCGCCGCCTTGCGTGGTGGGCAATGGCTTTGATCTGGGTCGCTATGAGCTGCGGCTTGCGACGGACGGACCCCTCGGATGGGCCGGCCGCATCGCTCCGGAGAAGGGGCTTGAAGATGCGGCAGCCGCCGCTGCTGCGCTTGGAGAACGCCTGCTGGTGTGGGGCCTGAGGGAGGATTCGGCCTATGCCGCGGCTGTGGAGGCCGGGGTCCCTGCCGGCACCATCGACTGGAGAGGTTTTCTTCCGACGCAGGAGTTGCAGCGTGATCTGGGGCGCTGCCGCGCTCTGATCAACACACCGAAATGGAATGAGGCCTACGGCAACGTCGTGGTCGAGGCCCTGGCCTGCGGCGTTCCGGTGGTCGCCTATGACCGGGGCGGACCAGGGGAGCTGATCCGTTCCGGAGAGACCGGCTGGCTGGTTCCACCGGATGATCGCCAGGCTCTGGTGGAGGCTCTTGATCGGGTCGGGCAGATCGATCGTCGGCGCTGCCGCTCCTGGGTGGAGGACAACGCCACCTGCTCGGTGTTCAGTCGCCGCGTTGAGCGCTGGATCAGGGATGGGCTCGTGGAGGATGTCAGCATCGGCGCGTAGCAGTGAGGGCCGGCGTTGGTGGCGGTGTCGGACGGACAGCGAAGACGGGTGCTTGGGCTGGTCGTGGGTCTGGGCGTTCTGATCGCTCTTTGGCGACTCGGCAGCACGGGGTTGATGGATGAGACGCCGCCTCTGTTCGCGGCGGCCGGTCGGGCGATGGCCGATACAGGCGACTGGTTGACTCCCCGTGTCAACGGTTTGCCGCGTTACGACAAACCACCGCTTGTGTACTGGCTCATGGGGGCCTTCAACGCCCTGCCGGGCCATGAAGGTTGGGATCCACTCGGGAGCTGGGCAGCCCGTCTGCCGTCCGCTCTGGCGACCGTGGCGATGATGCTCGGCCTGTCTGACACCCTCTTGCGCTGGCCGCAGCCAGGCACAAGTCGCCCCGGGAGGACGGCTGTGGCTGCAGCTCTTGCCTTCGCCCTTTCGCCACTGGTGCTCGTGTGGACCCGCACGGCCGTGAGTGATGCTCTGCTCTGTGCCCTGCTGGGCCTCAGCCTGCTTCTGCAATGGCGCCGTTTCGCCTGCCCCGAATCGGTTCGCTGGTGGCCCGCCTGGGTGGTGCTCGGCCTGGCGGTTCTCGCCAAGGGTCCCGTGGCTGTGGTCCTCACCGGTCTGACCTTGCTGATCTTCGCCGCACTGCGGAGAGATCCGGTGACGCCCTGGCTGCGCTTGCGTCCGTTGCAGGGGCTGCTGATCACAGCCTCCGTGAGCCTGCCCTGGTATGCCGCGGAACTGCTGGTGGAAGGCCAGCCCTTCTGGGACAGCTTTTTCGGCTACCACAACCTCCAGCGCTTCACCTCGGTGGTGAATGACCATCTGCAGCCCTGGTGGTTTTTCGGACCGGTGATGCTGGTGGCGGCTCTTCCTTTCACGCCTCTGCTGCTGATTGGTCTGGCTCAGGGACTGCGCGGTCGCCCCGAGCCATCGGACTCCCTCCAGCAGTTCAGCAGCTCCTGGCTCCTGGCCGTGCTTCTGCTGTTCACCACAGCGGCCACAAAACTCCCCAGTTACTGGTTGCCTGCCACACCGGCGGCTGCACTCCTGATCGCCTTGATCGCCGCCCGTCCGGGTTGGCCCGTTCGGGCGGCCTGGCTGAGTACAGCGGCTCTGACTCTGCTGCTTGCCGCCGGTTTCTGGAGTTCACCGCTCTGGGTCCCCCTGATCAGCGATCCGGAGATGCCCACCCTGGCTCCCGATCTGCTGGCCAGCGGCTTTGTGCTTCGTGCTGCGGGCTGGTTCACGGTTGCCGGGCTGATCGGCGTGCTGTTGCATCGGCGCGATGCGCTGGTGGCTCTGCTCGCGATGCAGGGAGCCCTGGTGCTGTTTCACATCACCGCTCTCGTTCCGATTGCTGAGCTGGCGGATCAGTTGCGTCAGCGGCCTGTGCGGCAGGCCGCGGATCAGATGAACCTGTCTCGCCGAGAACGCGAACCGCTGGCGATGGTGGGTGCGATGAAGCCGTCGCTGCACTTCTACACCGGGCGAGTGATTCTGTTTGAAGGACGGTCGGAAGGGGCCCTGGTGAACCTGGCCGATCGGCTCAGCCATGAGCACCGGCGCGGTTGGCAGGGGCATCCTCTGGATTCACCGCAGGCTTCCGACACCCTGCTTCTGGTGATTGACCGTGGCACTGCACGTCAGGAGCACTGGCGCGGTCTGAATCCTCAGTTGCTCGGCAGCTACGGGATCTATCAGGTCTGGCGTCTCGATCGGAGCCGCCTGGATCAGCGAGCTGCTGCTCTGATGCAGGAAGGAGTGGATGCCGACTGGCGCGATCCGCGGCCCGAGCGGTTCTGATCGCTCAAAGGCTCAGCCGTTCCCTGTGGCAGAAGCCGCAACACTTCCAGAGGGAGATCTCCCCCTGGGGAGCAGGTCGGCCACAGCGCGGGCAGCTCCCCATGCCGTGAACGTCGGCCCGACTGGGATGGCGGGCCCAGATGCTGGCCTCGCTGTCGAGAGGGCGCGTCGTGGCTGGATGGTGCTGCTGGATGCGCAGATCCTGAATGGTGTGGCCAGCTGCACGCAATGAGGCCAGAAGCTGAGAACGGCTGTACTGCAAAGCCTGTCGCCACTGGGGATGGCTGGCACCAATGGTGAGGATGCCGCGTTGAAGGCTGAGGGGTTGGCAGTGAGGAGACAGCTGTGCGCCAGCAATCCGGGGCCAGTCCTGCCAGAGCGCAGCCAGGTTTCCCTCGTGGTGCCAGTCACGTTTCAGCTCCTCGAGACAGTCCTGGAGAGGAGCGGCTGCAGTCGGCTGGGGCGCCTGCAGCAGTTCAAGACCTCTTAGTCGGCGACGTTGAGGGTCGGGAGCCACAGCCATGAGCTGACATTAGGAAGAGTTCAGCCGGATCTGGCTAACCTCAGCCCGGATCTGGATACCTCCATGGGCTTCTTCGACCGGCTGAGCCGACTGGTGCGCGCCAACGCCAACGCCGCCGTCAGCGGTCTCGAGGATCCGGCCAAGATCCTCGATCAATCTGTCGCCGACATGCAGTCGGATCTGGTGAAGCTGCGCCAGGCGGTGGCCCTGGCGATCGCCAGTCAGAAGCGACTCCGCAACCAGGCGGAACAGGCCGAGACGCAGTCGAAAACCTGGTACGAGCGTGCCGAGCTGGCTCTGAAGAAAGGTGAAGAGGACCTGGCCCGTGAGGCTCTGAGCCGTCGCAAGACCTTCCAGGAGACCGCCACATCCCTGAATGCCCAAATCCAGGCACAGGACGGACAGGTGGAGACCCTGAAGAAGAGCCTCGTGGCGCTGGAGGGAAAGATCGCCCAGGCCAAGACCAAGAAGGACATGCTCAAGGCCCGTGCCGAGGCGGCGAAGGCTCAGCAGCAACTTCAAAGTGCCGTCGGCAATCTCGGCACCAATTCCGCGATGGCGGCGTTTGAGCGGATGGAGGACAAAGTTGAGCAGATGGAGGCCACAGGCCAGGCGGCGGCCGAGCTGGCCGGAGCCGATCTGGAGAGTCAGTTCGCCGCTCTCGAAAGCGGGGATGATGTCGATGACGAACTGGCTGCACTGCGCCAGCAGCTGAAGGGTGGTCCCGAAGCGGTTGCCCTTCCCGCAGGCGAGGGCCAGCCCGCTGTTCAGCCGGTCAAGGTGGAGCAGGTCGACGCTGATCTGGAGGAGCTCAAACGCTCGATTGACAAGCTCTGATCCGTCATCCCCGGTGTCCTCAACCGTTCATAAGATCTGATTGACTTCCGCCCTTCGCCGTGTCCTCTGCAGTCGCCGATTTCACTGATGCAGCTTTCGAGGCTGACGTTCTCAACGTGAGTGGCACGGTGCTGGTTGACTTCTGGGCCCCCTGGTGCGGTCCCTGCCGACTGATGGCACCGTTGATGGACTGGGCATCTGAGACCTACGGCGATCGTCTGACCGTGGGCAAGCTCGAAGTGGATGGCAATCCCGGAATCCGCGATTCCTACGCGGTGCAGGGCATTCCCACCCTCATCCTGTTCCGCGATGGTCAGGTCATCGCTCGACACGAAGGCGCCATTGCCAAGCCACAGCTTCAGGCTTTCCTGGATGCAAATCTCTAGGCGCCTTGCGGCCCTGGGTAACGGCACCTTTGCCCGCTGTGATCGTCAGAAGCAGGTTCATCGCACGCTTTTTGAAAGGGGTGAAGCGCTTCCGCTGATTGACCTTTCACTGGGATCTTCCGATCTTCCTCCTCCAGATCCGGTGCTTGAGGCCATGGCGGCTGCTCTGCCGGATCCGTCCAGTTCGGCGTACTGCCTCCAGGCTGGAACAGCGCCGTTCCGCTCAGCCGTGGCCGAGTGGTGCCTCCGTCGGTTCGGTGTGACTGTTGATCCGGACCGTGAGGTTCAGCTGCTCGTTGGTTCGCAGGAGGGAACGGCACACCTGCCGCTTGCAGTGCTGGATCCAGGAGATGCAGCGCTGCTGCTGGATCCCTGCTATCCCTCCCACCGCGGAGGGCTGATTCTGGCTGACGCCGATATTCAGTCCCTCCCCCTGCGCGAGGCGGACGATTGGCGTCCCGATCTGGGGGCCCTTCCCGCCAGTGCCTGGGACCGGCTCCGTCTGTTCGTTCTCGGTTACCCCCACAATCCGACTGCCCGTGTCGGAGATCAGGATCTTCTCGATCAGGTGATGGCGAAGGGGGTGCGGCACCAGCTGGTGATCGCCCATGACAACCCTTACGTCGATCTGGCGCTTGAGGGGGAGGCACCAAGCCTGCTGCGCAGTCCAGGCTGGCGCTCCTGGGGAATCGAATTCTTCTCGCTCTCCAAAGGCTGGGGGCTCGGGGGGTTCCGTCTCGCTTTCGCGGTCGGTGCCCCGCCCCTGATCGAGGCTTTGGGACAGGTGAAGGCGGTGGTGGATTTCAATCAGTCCCTCGCGCTTCAGCAGGGAGGAATCACAGCGCTAACGGAATGTGCCGACTGGCCAGCGCGTTTGCGCACCACCTACCGCTCCCGACGGGACGGCGTTCTGGCTGCCCTGGCTGCACGGCAATGGAGTGTTCCCTGTCCAGAGATGGGCATGTATCTCTGGATGCCCCTGCCTTCCCAGACGGTGGAGCGCGGATGGTGCGATGAGCAGGTCGCCTCTGACCTGCTTCGTCGCAGTGGTGTGGCCCTGACGCCTGGATCCGGTTTTGGATCCCAGGGGAGTGGCTGGTTGCGGATGGCTTTGGTCAGGCCACTCGAGGAGCTCCAATGGGCCGTTGATCGTCTCGCGGAAGCCCTTGACGGTTTGGCCTGAACCCTTCCGGGGATGTGGAGGAGCCCTGGCCCTCTACCGGCGCAGTGCCGCTGCTGCAGCCATGCCATGGCAACTTCGCTGGGTTCCGGTCTGCAGCAGCACCGAGCCCCTGCTGGGGCGCTGGCTGCGGGACGCGCCGCAGCTGAACCACCCACGGGCTGTGATCGCCGGTCGCCAGACCAGGGCCACCGGTCAGTGGGGACGACCATGGATGTCCCCTCGGGGTGGGCTGTGGATCAGTGCCGCGTTGCCCTGGCAGGGGGGACGATCTGCAAGCGCGATGCTCATCGGGCTGGCCGTCGCGACGGTTCTGGCCGAGCATCTGGAGCGGCGTGGACTGGAGGTGGCGATCAAGTGGCCCAACGATCTTCTGGTCAATGGCCGCAAGCTCGCGGGCCTGTTACCGCGACTGGTTCAGCGCGGCTCGACGATTCGCCTCGTGCGCATCGGTGTCGGTCTGAATGTGGAGAACCGGATTCCCTCCCAGGGGGTGGCGCTGCGTCAGGTGTTGGGACCTGCAGGGGGCTCTCCGTCGATCTGGTGCGCTGAGGTGCTGCAGGTCCTGGATCGGTGCATGGCGGACTCCGTTGATCTGCGCTGGTGTGTGCCGGAGGCTGAACGGAGGCTCTGGAGTGATCGGGTCCGCGATCCGGATGACGGCCTGATCTGGTCCATCGCCGGTCTGGCCTCCGATGGGGCGTTGCGCTTGCAACGCGGCGCACAGACCAGGGAGTGGACACGCTGGTCCGGTGGGTCGGAACAGCTTTCTTAGATTGTGTGGTTGTGGCTTGTAACGATCGTTGTTGCGCTGGTTCGCACTCGCCTGGTTAATCGCTCTGCCGACGGAGCCACCAGAACCGCTTCCATCCGAGCTCGCTGCTCTGCCGGGAAGCCCTGAGGTGATCAGTGGGCAACCTCTTCTCCCACCGCAGGATCTGGAACAGCTCGAGAGGAATCGGGTGATCACCAAGAAAGAACGGGACGGCCTTGAGACCAGGACACTCACGGTTCCCGCCAATCTTCCTCCTGTTGCTGCACCGAAGCTTGAAGCCGCCTGCCGTGAAGGGGCTCTCTCCAGGAAGGAGTGCTCATCAGGCTTGTTGCAGCCATCACGATCCCGCCAACGAACGGTGCGCGTTCGGATGAACGGACGAGAGACGACGGATGCGCTGGCGACAGGGACAGTGCGCGCGAAGCCCCTCACCGTGCCCGTCACGTCACTGAATGCCGGATCCAATGCCTCGTTCCGCCTCGAATCGGTCTTCGCTGTGACCCCACGCCCCTCGGCAGCGCAGGGCAACGGCGATCGCAGTCTTCTGTTCCCTGTGCTGGGTCAGGCCTTCACCAGCAGTGGTTTCGGCTGGCGTCTGCATCCGGTGCTGGGCATCTGGCGTCTGCATGCCGGTCGTGATTTCGCGGCACCGGAAGGGGCTCCGGTGGTGGCTGCTTTGAGTGGCTCCGTGCTGAGCAGCGGCCTTGCCGGTGGGTACGGCATTGCGGTGGAACTGGAGCATGCCAATCCCCGTCGCCGGACCCTGTACGGCCACCTGTCGGAGATCTATGTCCGCCCCGGTCAGCGTGTCCGTCAGGGAGAGGTGATCGGTCGTGTCGGCAGCACCGGGCTGAGCACCGGTCCCCACCTTCACTTCGAGTTGCGACGACCGACCCGCAGTGGTTGGATCGCCATGGACCCAACCCAGTTGGATGGTCTTGGTCCCTTCCTGGAGACGGAAGTCCCGTACAGAGAAGACGCTGTTTCGACGCTGATGGCTCAGGTCCTGAAGACCCTGGAACGGCCTGATTCCGAGCTCAGTTCGTTTCGTCCCGCAGGATGAAACCGACCCCGCGCACTGTGTGAATCAGCGTCGGTGCATCAGGTTGTTCGACCTTCTGGCGCAGGTAGCGGATGTAGACATCCAGAAGGTTGTCGTCGCCGAAGAAGTTCTCGCCCCAGACGCCGCGCATGATGTCCTGTCGTTCCAGAACGGAACCAGCCCCGCGCATCAGGAAGTTCAGCAGGTCGTATTCCTTGACCGACAGGTGAATGGCCCGATCGCCTCGGCGCACATCCCGAGTGCGTGTGTTCATGGTGAGGTCGGAGACCTGGAGGGTTTCGACAGCCTCAGCACTGCCGCTGGTTCCGGAGAAGGTTTCCGCGCGTCGGTGCATGGCGCGCAGCCGGGCCATCAGTTCGTCAATGGAGAAGGGCTTGATCAGGTAATCGTCGACGCCGGCATCCAGGGCCTTCACGCGATCCGTGATCTCATCGTGGCCGGTGAGCATCAGAATCGGGATCGTGACTCCCCCGGCGCGCATGCGCTGACAGATGTCGATCCCACTGAAATCAGGAAGATTCCAATCAAGGATCACCAGATCCGGGGTGGGATCAGTGCGGCTGCGGATCAACCCTCCGGCGCCATCCTGCTCCACGTCGACGTCGTAGCCCTCGACATCCAGCTCGAGACGCAGCAGCTCGGTCAGCCGCTTTTCGTCGTCAACCACCAAAACACGCAGGCGGGTGAGCGACTCGGGCGCCATGGAGTCCCTGAAACTTCAAACCACCCTAGGCATCCTCAGGGTTGACGTCCTGCTTGCTCCGTCACGGTCGTTTGTGATTGCAGCAGGTCCGGCAGTCGGAGGAAAAGATCGGGTTTCAGGATGTACTCTTCCGCCCCGTTGGCCAGAGCGATCCTGCGTTTCTCCGCATCGTCGAGGGCTGTCACGATCACCACCCGCGGACACGCGTCCTTGGACTGATCGATCTTGAGCTGTTGCAGACAGCTGAGGCCATCCATTCCCGGAAGCATCAGATCAAGCAGGATCAGATCGATGGGCGCCTCTCCATAGGCCGCAAGGAAGTCTTCGGCACTGCTGAAACCGATCATGCGGTGCCCCTCATCGTGAATCTCGTCCTGCAGCAGTTGGCGGATATGAGGGTTGTCCTCCACAACCGCAACGCTTAGTTGTCGTGCCAAGTGTTCCGTAACGGCCCCGAATCAGTTCATTGTGATCCGTTGAGCGCTGGAGAGGAGCTCAGCAGCCTTCCGTCCTGGAAACGGGCCACCTGCCGGGCACGTGCCGCCACGTCATCTTCATGGGTCACCATCACCAGTGTGATTCCCTGCCGGTGCAGGTCATCGAAAAGATCGAGCACCTCCGCTGTGGTCTGAGAGTCCAGTGCTCCGGTCGGCTCGTCGGCCAGCAACAGGGCTGGACGGTTGATGATCGCTCGGGCAATGGCAACGCGTTGTTGCTGGCCACCCGAGAGTTGATTCGGTCGGTTCTCCAAGCGTTGAGCGAGTCCGACCCGTTCAAGTGCCTTCCTAGCCCTCTCTCGACGTTCCTCCGCCGGCACTCCGGCATAAATCATCGGCAGCATCACATTGTCCATAGCGGTGGCCTGAGGCAGCAGATGGAACTGCTGGAACACGAAACCGAGGGAGCGGTTGCGCACATCCGCCAGGGCATCGTCATCGAGTTGTTCCACCGACTGGCCATTCAGCCGGTAACTGCCGCTGGAGGGACGATCCAGGCAGCCCAGGATGTTCATCGCCGTGCTTTTGCCAGAGCCACTGGCTCCCATCACAGCCAGGTAGTCGCCGCGATGGACGGTCAGGTCGAGCTGATCGAGGGCTCGAACGGTCAGGTCACCGGACCCATACACCTTGCTGACGGCGATCAGCTCGGCGACCGGTGTCAACTCAGCCAAGGCCTCTCTGACCGGCGAGAGCGATGGCGTTCTGAAGCATCGGGGTGCCGCTGACGGCCGCGTTCGCCCACTGGAAGAGGGGGTTGGAGAGAATTCCGCCGACGGCAGTGACCACGACACAGCCGATCAAAGCGGTGCGCAACGGCTTCATCCCCAGCAGGGACCAACGCACATCCGGGTAGGCCTGAACCACCTCAGAGGCTTCCTGCGGTTCCTTCACCACCATCATCTTGATGACCGAGATGTAGTAGTAGATCGACACCACAGAAGTGATGAGGCCGACGACCACCAGCAAGTACTGATGATCGGCCCATCCTGCGAAGAACAGATAAATCTTTCCGAAGAAGCCCAGCATCGGGGGAATGCCTCCCAGGGAAAGCAGACAGAGGCTCAAGCCAAGCGTGATCAGCGGATCTTTCTGGTACAGACCTGCGTAGTCGGAAATCCTGTCACTGCCCGTTCGGATCGAGAAGAGGATGATGCAGGCGAAAGCGCCCAGATTCATGAACAGGTAGGCGGCCATGTAGAGGACCATCGCAGCGAATCCGTCCTCGGTGCCGCAGACCATGCCGATCATCACGAAGCCGGCCTGGCCGATGGAGCTGTAAGCCAGCATCCGTTTCATTGAGGTCTGAGCCAGGGCGACGACATTGCCCAGAGTCATGCTCAGCACCGCGAGCACCGTGAACAGAAGCTTCCACTGACCGTCGAACGCCCCGAAGCAACCAACCAGGATTCTCAGCGCCAAGGCAAATCCAGCGGCTTTCGAACCCACCGACAGGAAGGCCACCACCGGTGTTGGAGATCCCTCGTAAACGTCGGGTGTCCATTGATGAAAGGGCACCGCCGCGATCTTGAAGGCCACGGTTGCCAAGACGAACACCAGGGCCAGTGCGGCCAGCGGGGTCGCACTGGTCTGAAGAGCAACACCGATGGCTTCAAGGCTGGTGCTGCCGCTCAGTCCGTAGAGCAGTGAAGCGCCGTAGAGGAAGACGGCTGCCGCTGCTGAACCGACCAGGAGGTATTTGAGAGCGGCTTCCGAACTGCGGGCGTCCCGTTTCATGTATCCGGCCAGCAGATAGCTGGCGACGGAAAGGGTTTCCAGTGAGATGAAGACGCTGACCAGATCCGTGGCTCCGCAGAGCAGCATCGCCCCAAGCGTGGCTGCCAGCAGAATCGCGGCGTATTCCCCGACCGGCGTCCCGCTCTGCTCCGCGTAGCGCCAGCTGATCAGCAGGGACAGAAGTGTGGAAAGAGCGATCACGGCCCGGAAGGCCACGGCGAGGTTGTCCGCCAGGAAGGCACCGAGGAATGAAGGCTCCACCGGAGCGTTCCACTGCAATGCGAGCAGCAGCAGGGCTGACCCCAAGCCCACGTAACAAATCGGGGGCACCCATCGGGCCGCGACCTGCTCTCCGGCCAGATCGACCAGCAGTGTGGCGATCATCGCCAGCAAAACCGCACCTTCCGGAAGCACGGCTGTGGCGTTCAACGACAGATTGAGAAGATCGCCCGGAGCGGCCATGGCCTGAGTGGCGAGCAGAAAGGCACCCATCTCGGGCATGGCGGGCCTGGAACCGGCGAGTTTCGGCGACTCTAGCGGCGCTACCGGGCGGCGTTCGTGATGCAGATCGGTTGACGGTGCGATAAAGAAGGTGAACGGTTCAAGCCCTGTCTGTGGCGCACACCCTCGTCATCGTTGAGAGCCCCACAAAAGCGCGCACCATCCGCGGCTTTCTCCCCAAGGGGTTCAAGGTGGAGGCGTCGATGGGCCATGTGCGGGATCTGCCCAACAACGCCAGCGAGATCCCGGCATCGGCAAAGGGCCAGAAGTGGGCCAATCTCGGAGTGAACACGGAGTCGGACTTCGAGCCCCTCTACGTGGTGCCGAAGGACAAAAAAAAGATTGTCAAGGAGCTCAAGGATGCGCTGAAGGGGGCAGAGCAGCTCCTGCTGGCCACTGACGAAGACCGAGAAGGCGAGAGCATCAGCTGGCATCTGCTTCAGCTGCTGGCTCCCAAGGTTCCCGTCAAACGCATGGTGTTTCACGAGATCACCAAGGAGGCGATCGGCAAGGCCCTCGACCAGACCAGAGATCTGGATATGGAGCTGGTGCATGCCCAGGAGACCCGCAGGATTCTCGATCGCCTCGTGGGGTACACCCTTTCCCCTCTTCTCTGGAAGAAGGTGGCCTGGGGACTGTCGGCCGGTCGTGTTCAGTCGGTCGCCGTGCGCCTGCTGGTGCAGCGGGAGCGGGCCCGGCGGGCCTTCCGCAGTGGCAGCTACTGGGATCTCAAAGCCCAGCTGGAGCAGGGGGGCAGCGGCTTTGAGGCGAAACTGACCCACCTCAGTGGAAAGAGAATCGCCACGGGGAACGACTTTGACGAGAGCACCGGCGGCCTCAAGGCCGGCTCCGATGTTCTTCTGCTGAGCGAGAAAGAGGCCCGCGACTTGGCGGAGACAGTTCGCTCGAGCCCGTGGAGCGTGGATGCGGTTGAAGAGAAGCCCACGGTGCGCAAGCCGGTGCCTCCGTTCACCACCAGCACGCTGCAGCAGGAGGCGAACCGCAAGCTGCGGCTCTCCGCGCGCGAAACGATGCGCTGTGCTCAAGGCCTCTATGAGCGAGGTTTCATCACCTACATGCGCACCGACTCGGTGCATCTCTCAGATCAGGCGATCAGCGCCTCGCGACGCTGTGTCGAGTCGCTTTACGGCAAGGACTATCTGAGCAAGGGACCGCGGCAGTTCAGCACCAAGGCCCGCAATGCGCAGGAGGCCCATGAGGCGATCCGCCCTTCAGGTGAAAGCTTCCGCACGCCAGGCGACACCGGTCTGGACGGGCGTGATCTGGCGGTCTATGAACTGATCTGGAAACGCACCGTGGCCAGCCAGATGGCGGAGGCCAG
Source organism: Synechococcus sp. CO36386bin_29 (assembly GCA_011523835.1). Lineage (GTDB taxonomy): Bacteria > Cyanobacteriota > Cyanobacteriia > PCC-6307 > Cyanobiaceae > Synechococcus_C. The sequence continues at coordinate 73,172 of WTFZ01000146.1, forward strand.
GCTCACGATGCTGTCGGTGGAACTCAGCTCCGGGAAGGCTGGTTTCCGGGCCAGCGGCAAGCGCATCGACTTTCCCGGCTTCTTCCGCGCCTACGTGGAGGGCAGCGATGACCCCGATGCCGCGCTGGAAGGGCAGGAAGTGCTGCTTCCGGCTCTCGCGGTGGGAGATTCCCCCACGCCCAAACAGGTGGAAGCACTGGGTCACCAGACCCAGCCGCCTGCTCGCTTCAGCGAAGCTTCTCTCGTGAAGATGCTGGAGAAGGAGGGGATCGGCCGACCTTCCACGTACGCCTCAATCATCGGCACGATCGTGGATCGCGGTTACGCCACGCTTCAGGGGAACGCGTTGACGCCAAGTTTCACGGCCTTTGCCGTGACCGCTCTGCTCGAGGAGCACTTTCCCGATCTGGTGGACACCAGCTTCACCGCCAGGATGGAGAACACCCTGGATGAGATCTCACACGGCAAGGTTCAGTGGCTGCCGTATCTCGAAGGCTTCTACAAGGGCGATCAGGGACTGGAGACCCAGGTACAGCAGCGGGAGGGTGATATCGATCCCGGAGCATCCCGCACCGTGGATCTGGAGGGACTCTCCTGTGTGGTGCGCATCGGTCGCTTCGGGGCCTATCTGGAGTCCAAGCGCGTCAGTGATGAGGGGGAGGAAGAGCTCATCAAGGCCACACTCCCGCGCGAAATCACCCCGGCTGATCTGGATGAAGATCAGGCTGAGCTGATCCTGAAACAGAAGGCTGATGGGCCGGAAGCTCTGGGTGAGGATCCGGAGACCGGCGATCTGGTTTATCTGCTTTTCGGTCAGTACGGCCCTTATGTGCAGCGCGGCCAGGTCAGCGACGACAACCCGAAGCCCAAACGCGCGTCGCTGCCCAAGGGGCAGAAGCCGGAAGACCTCAGCCTCGATGATGCGCTGGGCCTGCTGCGGCTGCCCAGGCATCTCGGTGAGCATCCCGATGGCGGCAAGGTTCAGGCCGGTCTCGGTCGTTTCGGACCGTATGTGGTCTGGGACAAGGGCAAGGGTGAGAAGGATTACCGCTCCCTCAAAGGAGAGGACGATGTGCTGGCCGTTGGGCTCAGCCGGGCCCTGGAGCTGCTCGCCATGCCGAAGCGTGGTCGGGGGGGGCGAACAGCTCTCAAAGACCTCGGCAAGCCTGAGGGCAGCGAGGAGACCATTCAGGTCTATGACGGTCCTTACGGCCTGTACGTGAAGCAGGGCAAGGTGAATGCCTCCCTTCCGGAGGGCAAGGGAGCGGACGAGGTGACCCTGGAAGAGGCGGTGGAGCTGCTGGCAGCCAAGGCTTCCGCGAAGAAGGGCACCCGCAAGGCGGGGGCGGCCAAGAAGCCTGCAGCGAAGAAGCCGGCGGCCAAGAAGCCTCCTGCCACCACAAAGACCGGTCGGCTGCGGGCCAGCGCCGTGCGGGTGATCAAGCCGGGCGACAGCTGATGCTTCGCTGGTTCTGGCTGCTGGCTCTTGTGCTGTTGCAGGGATGCGCCGGCAGTCCGCTCGCTGAACAGTTCGAACGCAGCTTTGATCCTGAGGTGGCGGGCGTCTCGTCGTCTCCGTCGCCTGAGTTGCCCGTGGTTGACATCCCTTCGGATCAGCTCAAGTCCAAGGCCCCAACTCCGGCTGAGGACAGCGAGGCCCTTGATGAAAGCCAAGTGCAGGCCAGACAGCCCGATCCCCTGCCGGACAAGCCGGTGAAGGCCGCTGAGCAAACGACGGATCCCGTTCCGGAGGTGGTCTCCGCTTTGACGCCGCGTCCCTCCCTGCCTTACCGGGTCACGATCCGGCTGAGCGGCGCCGACCCTTCCGCTCCCGCTGAGGCGGTCACCCGTGCCCTGCGTGATGCATCGGTGGCCTTTTCCGTCGAGAGAATCGAGGCCGTGGACGAGCCGAGCGCTCCCGGCGGGGACCCATGAGCTCAGAACCGGCGCCGCTCAGCCGGCGGCAGGCCCTGCGCCTGGTGGAAGGGGCCTATCTCGCCGCCACCACGGGGCTGATCTGGCTGGCGCTCTATTACCTGCCGGTGGGCGGTGCGCTGTTCCGGCTGGCACTTCCATTGCCCATCGCCCTGCTTCAGCTGCGGCGGGGTGGTCGATCCGGCCTCGAGGGAATGCTGCTTGCCGTGCTGCTGCTCACCGCCTTGATGGGGCCGGTGCGGGGGCCACTGCTTCTCTTCCCTTACGGCTCCCTGGCGTTGTGGCTTGGGTGGTGCTGGTGCCGTGGCCTGAGCTGGTGGCTCAGCTGGCCGGTTGGAGTGGTGCTCGGCACGGCCGGTTTTCTGGTGCGCGTTCTCGTTCTGTCGCTTCTCGTCGGCGAGAACCTCTGGGTTGTGATCACCCGAGCAGGCGCTTCGCTGCTCGACCGGCTGATCGCTGTGCTGCATCTGCCCATCACTCCGGATCTCACAACCGTTCAGCTGATGGCCCTGGCCTTGGTGGTCATCCAGGAGGTGATCTACGTGGTGTCTCTGCATGCCCTGGCCTTCTGGATCTTCCCGCGGCTCCGCTCGCCGATCCCCGAACCACCCCGTCTCCTGCATGCGCTGGTGGCCCTTGATCCGCTCTGAAGCATTCGGGTTGCCCTCTGGATGCAGGGTTCTGGGTGGGTGTTGCCCAGCCGATCTCATTCATCACCATCTGCGGGTCTGGAGCGACCGGACCGCTCGGCGTGATCTGCTGCTGGTGCTGGCCGCGACATCCACAGCGGAAAGGGACGGTATCTCCGCTGCCGGTGCCACCGCCTGCTCGCGGCGTCTGACGGCAGTCGCCGATGCCGAACTGCTGCTTCATGGACCAGCAGCCGGCCGCCGCTGGCCTCTGCCTCCTCTGCCGGCCGGCGTGTCGCCGGCCCTTCTGAGTCACGTGGCGCTCCGATGGGTCCGGCTGCATCCATCGGTCGTGGCCCTGGGGCTTCCCGTGGAGCCTGACTTCCCTCATCTGCGCTTCGAGGGGGGTGCTGCTGGCCCGGCGAACTGTGTGTCCACCGGGCATGCCATGAGCGCTGCCCGGGTGCGGTGGCTCTGGAGTCAGGGGCAACGGTTGGGCCGTCGGTTGCGCCATCCCATGGTGATGGCGGAATGCGTGCCGGGGGGCACCACCACGGCTCAGGCGGTGCTGACGGCTCTGGGGATCCCGGTGCAGGGACTGATCAGCGGCAGCGCGCGTCAACCTCCCCATGCGCTCAAGCGCCAGCTCGTCGCTGCCGGGCTCGCTGAGGCCGGCCTCGGTCCTGATCCTGCTGCGCAAGCCGTCCTCGCAGCGGTCGGTGATCCCTTCCAGGCGCTTGCTGCTGGTCTGCTGGTGGGGGCAGCCGACGGTTCCCAGCCGCTCCTTCTGGCAGGCGGCAGCCAGATGGCGGCGGTGCTGGCGCTCGCCATGGCCGCGTCATCGGAGGATGCCCGCAAGCGACTGTCTGAGCGGGTGATGCTCGGAACCACAGCCTGGCTGGCAGAAGAGCGGTTCCCGGGGGAGGACCGTCCTCCCCTCGATCGCCTGATCGATGCCCTGGCGGCTCGGTTCGGGGTCGGGACAGTGGCCCTCTCCAGCGGCGTCCGTTTCCACGACAGCTGCCATCAGCAGTTGAGGGATTACGAGCACGGGTACGTCAAGGAGGGAGTCGGTGCCGGTGGTCTGCTGCTGCTGGCTCAGTTGCAGGGCATCAGTTCTGCGGATCTGCAGATCAGCTGCGATGAGTCGATGCAAGCGCTGCTGGAGCCACCCGTAACGTCAAGGCCATGACACCCCACTTCAGCGGTTCCACTGGTCTCAGTCGGCGGCGTCTGCTGCAACTGTTCGGTGGTGCCGGTCTGGCGGCGCTGGCCGGTTGCGGCGCGACCTCTTCGGCGCCGAGGTTGCTGGCGGCAAAGGACGGAATCCCACGACCGTGGCGCGACGCTCTGCCATCGCCATGGCGGTTTCTCCCCACCTCCAGCATGGATCTCTGGGCCGATGCGGAGCTGGAGCAGCCGGATCTGCTGGCGCTCAGTGATGGCTGGCTGAACCGGATCCCAGCCGATCAGCTGCAGGATCTCGGGGCGGCCCCTCTTCAGAGGAAGCTCGACGCCAAGGCCCGTGCATTTCTGGCCTCCCTGTCGACCCAACGTGCCGCTCAGGTTCTGCCGGCGGGAGTCAGTCCCTGGGTGATGCTCCTGCGACGCCGAGAATCCTGGCTGGGGTCCGCTCGCCGCAGCTGGAACGTGCTGCTCGACCCATCTCTCCAGGGGCGGATCGTCTTGCCCGCCAGTCCCCGCTGGGTGATGAACCTCGCCGATCATCTCGATGGGGATGATCCACTGCCGCGCCTGCGCCAACAGGTGCTGACTCTGGATGATCGCCAGGGGCTCAACTGGTTGCTCAAGGGGAAGGCACAGCTGGTTGTTCTGCCTCTGCAGCGCTGCATGCCTCTGCTGCGTCGGGATCCACGGCTCACGGCCGTGTTGCCGCAATCCGGAGCACCTCTGCATTGGACACTGCTGGTTCGTCCTGCCCAGACCAGGGAACCGTTGCCGCGAGCCTGGGTCGAGCAGGCCTGGTCCGAGCCGATGGCGAGCAGCCTGCTCCGCCAAGGCTGGCGGCCACCGCTGAGCCGGCGGGAGCTCGAGCCTGCCGGACAGTCGATCCCAAGCCGCTGGAGACAGCTGGTGCTGCCGGATCCGGAGATCTGGTCCCGCTGCTGGTCTCTGCCACCAGTCATCAGGTCTGAGCAGAACCGGATGGCTCAGCGCTGGAGGCAATCAGCCCCATAGGCGTCTCCGGGGAGCGGCTTTCAGGCGTCGGTGCGTGTCTTCCAGCAGATCCGGAATCGGCAGTTGATGGGGACAGCGCGGCAAGCAGTCGCCGCAGCGCTCGCAGGCGGAGGCATCCACCGATTCCCACCAGTGCCCGGCGCGGGCGATCAGGTTGTACCGCTCCTGGCAGAAGCCGCTCAGGTCATGGCCGATCGCCAGGTTGCGAAGTCGCAGCAGATCCGGAATCGGCACCTGCTGGGGACAGGGCAGACAGGCACGGCACTGGCCGCAGTGGTTGGCACCGAGCCTGCGGAGTCTTTGGCTCTGCAGGCGCTCCAGCGCGGCTTTCTCGCTGGGGTCCAACGGACCGTCGGCCGCGGCGAGGCTGGCTGCCAGCTCCAGATCCCTCGCGGCTTCCGCTCCGATCGTGAGCGTTGAAACGCCGGCGGCCAGCAGGAACCGGTAAGCCAGCGTCAGCGGTGCAACCGGGTGGCAGTCATCGATCAGGGTCGGGCTCGGGTCCTGAAGCCTGCCCCCTTTGTCCGCTGGCGAGATCGCCATCACGCCCAGGCCGTGGTCGAGAGCCCAGCGGGCCAGAGGGATCCGAGTTGGATCGAGCAGGTGCAGATGCAGGCTGCAGAAGCGGAAACGGCCGGATTGGAGAGCGGTTTGAATCAGCGCCGTGTCGCCGTGGCTGCTGAAGCCGACCTGGCGTACAAGGCCTCGGCTCAGGGCCCAGTCGAGCAAGGCGTTGCCGTCTCCCTGGAGGGCCCAGTCGAGATGCTCAGGACGGTTGATTCCATGCACCGCGAGGTTGTCGAGATGGGGACGCCCGAGGCGCCGAAGCATCGCCTCAAGCTGGTGTTGGCCCTCCTCCAAGCTCAGGCCCGGCAGAAGTTTGCTGGTGATCACCCAGCCTCCCTCGGGCACGGTTCCGCTGCGCTTCATGGCCTCTCCCAGAAAGCGTTCCGCTGGCCCATAGGCCGGAGCGGTCTCCAGGTGATTGATTCCGGCGCGAACCGCTGCTTTCAGCACGGTCTCCATCTGTTCGATGGAACCCAGGGCACGCATCGTTCCGAGGGTGAACAGGCTGATGGCGCGACCGTCTCCGAAGCGCCGTCTCATTCCTCCGAGGCTTCGTCCTGCTCCTGATCCCCCCGCTTTCTCAGATGGCGGACCAGGGCTGCCGGACTGAGATCGTCCACGAACCGGTTGAAGGCACTCTGATCCTCAGCATCCGCTTCGGCATCAACCGCGATCGATGCTTCCGCCACCACCTCCTCCAGCATCCAGATGCTGCTGCCTGTGCGGACCGCCAGGGCAATCGCATCACTGGGCCGCGCATCCACCTGAAGCGGATCGTCAGGATCGTCGTCCAGCGTCTCCTCGCGATCGGGATCCTGGTCCGAGCGCAGCTTCAGAACGGCGTGGAAGGTGCTGTCCTCAATGGCATGAACGATCACACGTTCCAGCTCAAGGCCGCCCGCCGTCAGCAGGGATGCCATCAGGTCGTGGCTGAGGGGACGCGGCGGTGAATCGCCCTGCAGACCCGCCATGATGTTGTGCGCCTGGGCTTGATCGATCCAGATCGGCACCTGACGGCGACCACTTGGATCCCGCAGAAGCACGATCGGCGTCCGACTGGACGCATCCAGTGCGATGCCGGCGACGCTCATCTCCACCATGGCGAAGTCCCCGGCTTGAACGATTATGGCCAAGGGTTCCTGTCGGGCGAGCAGCGATGTTCACGGGGCTTGTTCAGGCGGTGGGTCGGATCAAGCGGCGTTCTGCCGCAGTGCTGATCGAGGGGTGCAGTGGGTTCGGTCCGCTGGGGATCGGCGACAGCGTTGCGGTTGACGGTGTCTGTCTGACCGTGGCGGAACTCTCCGGCGATGGATTCCGTGCCGATGTCAGTGAAGAGACACTGCGGCGGACCACCCTCGGAGCGAAGGCGGAGCGTGGGGGAGCTGTGAATCTCGAACCAGCCCTGCGCCTGATGGACCGACTCGGGGGACACATGGTCAGTGGTCATGTCGATGCCATCGGCACGGTGTCATCCGTGGAGGCCTTGCCTCAGTCCTGGGAACTGGCTTTGCGCTGGCAGGATCCGCGCTTCGGACGCTACGTGTGCGAGAAGGCCAGCATCGCCGTGGATGGCATCAGTCTCACCGTGGCGGACTGCTCAGAGGATGGAGTGCACTTCACCCTTGCCGTGATTCCCCACACCTGGGGGGCCACGACCCTTCAGCAGCTTGCGGTCGGAGACAGGGTGAACCTGGAGGCAGATCTCCTGGCTCGTTACGCCGAACGGCTCCTGGCGGCTGGGCCCAGGATCGCATCGGACAGCACTGAGTCGTCAGAGGCAGAGCTCAGCCGGTCCTGGCTGGAGGATCACGGGTGGAGCTGACCTGAGCCGTCCTGCTCCCGGTCAGCGACGTTCTGTTCGAGAGGCAGCAGCCAGATGGCACCGGAATCACGGTGCAACTCGATCTTGAATTCCTGGCCGGGTTCCAGGCCCAGGCGACGGGTATAGGCGTGGCCGATCAGCAGATTGCCGTTGCCGTGCACCCTGGTGCGGAACTCGGCCTGGCGGCCCCGTGCACCCCCGGAATGACCGGAGCTCTTCGGCAGCGTCCAACCCTGTTCTTCCGCTTTGGCTTCCACCAGCGCGCGGCAGAAACTTTTTTGCAGAACACGCCCGCTGGGACCGACATAGCCACATCCCAGGGCGATCTCTTTTTCTGACCTGTCGCTCAGAGATCTGGCCTTGTCGAGCAGTTGTTTGCCGACCAGCATTTCAAGCCTTGATTCAATTGAATTCTGACGGTGCTTCTCAGCGCTGGCAAGGCGTCACAGCAGATACAGGATCACAAACAGGATCACCCAGATCCCGTCCACAAAGTGCCAGTACAGCTCAGCGGCCTCCAGGGGGAAATGATTTTCCGGGCTGATTCGTCCGCCGTTCTCACGTGCTTGCCACCACACAATCAGAGTCATCAGGGCTCCCAGCGTCACGTGGAGGCCATGGAATCCTGTCGCGGCAAAGAAGGTGCTCGCGTAGAGATTGTCGGTGAGGCCGAACGGCAGGGTGAAGTACTCCACCATCTGACTCACCAGAAAAGCCAGGCCCAGTCCGGCGGTGACCAGCAGCCAGCTGCGACAACGGGCCATCGCGTTCAGACGCAGCGCCTGCCCCGCTTTGTGGAACGTGGCACTGCTGACAAGAAGCAGAATCGTATTGAGGATCGGCAGAGGCAGCTCCAACTCGTAGATCGCTCCGCTGGGCAAGGGATTCACGGCTTTGAACGTGAGATAAGCCGCGAAAAAGCCAGCGAAGGTCATGCCGTCCGCCACCAGAAAGGTCGCCAGACCGAACATCCGATGGTCGGGATGCCCTTCATGGCCATGGCCCTCTTGCTCGAGGCTGCTGTTCTCACTGGGGAGGGTGGTGGTCATTTGCCGCTGCTCCAGAGGTCACGGCCGGTGGTGGCGGCCAGGTCAAGTTGCTCGGCTGGGACTCCATAGCCATAGGGCTCCTCCACAAGAGGTGCTTCCCCAATCCAGTTCTCGACCGGTGGTGGCGAACTGGTGAGCCATTCGGGAGTCAGAGCGTTCCATGGGTTGTCCCCGGCCACGGGGCCGGAGATGGCGCTGTGGATCACGTTCCACAGGAACGGCAGGGTGCTGATGGCCATCAACAGCGCTCCCACAGAGCTGATCTGATTGATCAGGGTGAACTGCGGGTCATATTCGGCGACACGTCTCGGCATGCCGTTGAGCCCCAGCCAGTGCTGCGGTCCGAAGCAGAGGTTGAAGCCGATGAAGGTCAGTGCGCAATGCAGACGCCCGAGGTCCTCATTGAGGAGGCGTCCTGTGAATTTCGGGTACCAGTGGTAGATGGAGGCGAAGATCACGAACACCGATCCACCGAAGACGATGTAGTGGAAATGAGCAACGACGAAGTAGGTGTCGTGGACGTGAATGTCGAACGGCACCTGGGCCAGGGCGACTCCGGTGATTCCGCCCAGCACGAAGTTCACGATGAAGCCGCAGGAGAAGAGCATGGCGCTGTTGAGGTTGATCCTTCCCCCCCAAAGTGTTGCCAGCCAGTTGAAGAATTTGATTCCCGTCGGAACGGCGATGAAGGCGGTAGCGATTGTGAAGAAGAGGCGCATCCATGGTGGTGTGCCGCTCGTGAACATGTGGTGGGCCCAGACGACCAGCCCGAGAACCACAATCGCCATGATCGAGTACACCATCGTCACGTAGCCGAACAGGGGCTTTCTGGCGTGAACCGGCAGGATCTCACTCACGAGGCCGAAAGCCGGCAGAACCATGATGTAAACGGCGGGATGGGAATAGAACCAGAACAGATGCTGATAAACCACAACATTCCCCCCCAGTGTTGGATTGAAAAATCCCGTATGAGCGACGATGTCGAAGCTCAGAAGCACCAGAGTCCCTGCCAGAACTGGCGTTGAAAGGACCACCAGGATGCTGGTTCCCAGCATGGCCCAGCAGTACATCGGCAGTTGCATCAATTTCAAACCCGGCCGGCGCAGCTTCAGGATCGTGGCGATGAAATTGATACCCCCGAAGATTGAGCTGCCTCCCAGCAGCAGAACACTCAGGATCCAGATGATCTGACCTGTGGCTGGCGTTGTGATGCTCAGCGGGGGGTAGGCGGTCCAGCCCGACTGGGCTGCCCCGGTGAGGAAGTAACTGGTGATCAGCAACAGTCCAGCTGGTGGGATCAGCCAGAAGGCCACAGCATTCAGCCGGGGGAAGGCCATGTCACGGGCCCCCACATAGAACGGAATCAGGTAGTTGCCGAAGGCACCGTTGACCACAGGAACGATCCAGAGAAAGATCATCACCGTTCCGTGCAGGGTCAGCACCTGGTTGTAGACATCCCGTGCCATGAAATCGGAAACAGGGCTGGCGAGCTCCGTTCTGATGGCACCAGCGAGGGCTCCTCCGACCAAATAAAAAAGGAATCCGCATACCAGATACTGCAGGCCGATCACCTTGTGGTCGACGCTGAAGCTCAGGTAACGCAGCCATCCTGTTGGCTGCAGACGCGGGGGGGAGATGAGGGGTTCTGAAGGGGTTGCAACGGTCATGTCAGGCGTTGGCGACTGATGGGGTGACGTCGGTCTCGGGTTTGGCGTTGCTGCTGAACCATGCCTCCCAGGCATCGGACTCCTCAACGACCACGGTGGAACGCATCCCTCCGTGGTAGGGGCCGCACAGTTCTGCGCAGACAATCGGGTAGCGGCCCGGGCGTGTCGCTGTGAAGCTCAGCTGAGTCGGCTGGCCGGGGATCACGTCCTGCTTGAGGCGGAACTCAGGAACCCAAAAGGCGTGGATGACATCCTTGGCTTCCATCCGCAGTGTCACCGGGCGCCCTGCCGGTACATGAAGCTCTCCGGAAATGATGTCTCCCTGCGGGTAGTGAAAGAGGAAGGCAAACTGCATTGCCGTGACGTCGATGGGAAGAGCGGCAGCTGCCGTCGCCGTGTCTTCGATGGAGCCGGAGCTGATGCCGCCCCAGATGCGCTCCTCACCCGATGCGGCGCCTGACATGGCCATGTGGTCGTGGGCAAGCGGAACCATTCCGCCCATCCGGTCGTAGATGTCGTAGCTGTAGAGGCCGACAAAAAGAACGACAACAGCCGGAACCGCAGTCCAGAAGATCTCAAGCGGCAAATTGCCTTCCATGGCAATGCCATCTCCCAGCTGCCCTGGACGACGCCTGAAGCGAATCAAGCTGAACACAAGTAGTCCAACGATCCCGATGAACAGGATGGTCCCAATCGTGAACAAAACCTGAAAAAGTTCGTCGTAGATCGGGGCATTTGCGCTCGCGTCAACGGGCAGGAGATTGAAGTTATGCCCGATCCATATCCCAGCGAGGACAAGGATCATGCCGATCACAAGAGTGACGATGGCGGAAGGGATCTGCACCCATCTGGACCCTGACTTCATTCAGCGTATGGAGGCCGGCCGGTATCTCCATGGATGGATTGTTAAGCGTGGATGAAAATTGTTCAATGCCACACGAAGGTGCCAGGTTTGGATCATTTCCTGTCAGCAAAAGTGGATCGATGAAGGGCTGTTGATGTTGTAGTCGTCCACAAAACGTGACGCTTTCGGACAGATCGCTACGGTCCGGATGTGTCGTTGGTGAATGTTTCGGATGGAGATTCATCAGTGACTCTTTCCAGCATGTCTCCGATTCGTCGGCGTCTTGGATTTCTCGCGGCTCATCTGGTTGTCGCCCTTGTCGCTCTCGTCGTCATCGGTGGAGCGACGCGCGTGATGGAAGCCGGTCTGGCCTGTCCGGACTGGCCCCTGTGCTTCGGCACCCTGCTGCCCGGTCGTCAGATGAATCTCCAGGTCTTTCTGGAGTGGTTTCATCGCCTTGACGCGTTCGTTGTCGGCGTCGCTCTGCTTGTGATGGCCATTGTCGCTGTCCTGAGGAGGCGTCAGCTTCCGGCATGGCTCCCAGCACTGGCGATGGGGTTGGTGCTTCTGGTGGCGCTTCAGGGTGGGCTCGGTGCTCTCACCGTGCTGGACCTGCTGCCGTCCGGCATCGTCACGGCTCACTTGGCGATGGCCCTCACCCTGGTGGCTCTGCTCAGCGGTCTCACCCAGAGGCTGCTCCATCCAGGTGCCGAAGCTGCACCCGCCTGGTGGTCTCCACTGGCGGGATCGGCCCTGCTGGCTGTGGTGGCGCAATCCCTGCTGGGGGCTCTGATGGCAACCTCCTGGGCCGCTCAGCGTTGTCTTGCCGCGGGGGACGGTTGCCGCTGGCTGATCCTCCACCGCAATGCCGCTGCGCCCACCGCCGCCCTCGTGCTGTTCTTCGTGTTCACAGCGCTTCTGGCGGGTGGATGGAGTCGCCGGCAGTGGCCGTATCTGATTCCTTTGGCAACTCTTGTGACCTGTCAGGTGGGTCTTGGAGTCGGGACGCTGCGGCTCGGCCTGTCGCAGCCTCTGGTCACTGTCGCCCATCAGCTCGTGGCAGCGCTGATGGTGGCACTGCTCGCCTCGCTTCTGGTGCGTCGTCCTGACGTGCCGTTCCCCTCTACGCCCGTCGTTCTCGACGAGTCCTCTCTGGAGCCCTGTCATGGCTAGTTCAGCGACCGCAACGACTCCCACGCGTGAGGAGGTGGTTCCGTCCCGGAAACGAATCAAGCTTCCACCCTGGTTGGAGGTGGCCAAGCCCCGCTTGATTCCTCTGCTCCTCGCCACCACCCTCGGCGGGATGGCGCTCACCGAGGGCTGGCCGCTCTCCTCTCCGCGTCTTGTCTGCACCCTGGGAGGGGGAGCGCTCGCCGCGGCCGCTGCCGGCGTCCTCAACTGCCTCTGGGAGCAGGATCTGGATGGACGCATGAAGCGCACCAGCGGCAGGGCTTTGCCATCGGGGAGGCTTTCGCCTACCAGCGCCTTCATCGGTGCCATCGCCTGCACCCTGGCGGCGGCGATGCTGTTGGTGAGTGGCGTCAACTGTCTGGCAGCCGGCCTGAGCCTGCTCGGCCTCTGCAGTTATGTGCTCCTCTACACCGCTCTTCTGAAGCCACGCACAACCCAGAACATCGTGATCGGAGGCGTCGCTGGAGCCATCCCGCCTCTGGTGGGGGCGGCCGCGGCCACCGGCCATATCGGGCTGGGGGGCTGGTGGCTGTTCGCTCTGGTGATGGTCTGGACCCCGGCCCATTTCT